>JAHECW010000207.1 GCA_024641545.1 Acidobacteriota bacterium | reverse complement strand
CACTCATCGCTCACGACCACGGAGATCTACACTCACGTGGCCAGGGAGCGACTCAGAAGACTGTATGACGAAAAGCATCCGCGGGCGTGAATGCGAGATGACTGACGTGACAACCTCGCTCTTCGAATTCTCGGCCGTTCTTTTCGGTCGGACCGAAAATTCCGGCCGAGAATTTGACAAGACGACAATGCTCCGCATCGTCGTCGCGTTGATGCTCTTTCTTGGCGGATCTGTCAACGCGGAAGCCGAAATCGTCGCCTTCACCGACGGCCGGGTTCTCAAGGCGGCGGACGCCTATCTCGACGGCGACACCATCGTCATCGAACTCCGCGGCGGGGGGACCATGCGGGTGCCTGCAACCAGGGTCGATCGCGTCATCGCCGACGAGGTGGATGAAGACACGAGTCCGATCCCCGAATTCCAAGATTGCCCGTGGGCCTGGGACAGCGAACCGGTCCCCGAGGAGATGCCGTTCCACGCCGAGATCGCCGCCGCCGCCCGCGCCGCCGATCTCCATCCGTGGTTGCTGGTGGCGCTGGTTCGCGCCGAGTCGAATTTCGACCCGGGCGCGGTGTCGCGCGCGGGCGCCGCAGGCCTGACCCAGTTGATGCCCGGAACAGTCTCGGACCGGGGTGTCACCGATGTCTTCGACCCGGCGCAGAACCTCGATGCCGGCGCCGGTTATCTCCGCGCCATGCTCGACCGGTTCGGCTCCCTGACCCTGGCGCTGGCCGCCTACAACGCCGGCCCGACGACGGTGGAGCGCTACCAAGGCGTGCCGCCGTACCGGGAGACACGAGACTACGTCCGCAAAACGACGAAGTGGTTTTGTCGGGATGACACCCAGTAGTCAGTCTTTTTCTCGGTCCGAATTCGCCGGGCGAATTCGGACCGAGAAAAACACTCAGAGCTGGTACACTCCGGCCGACTGCACATCCTTTGGAGGCACACCATGCGCCGTCCCACCCTCGCCGCGATTCTGATCACCCTGGTCGCGACGGTCATGACCATCGCCTGCGGGCCCGAGGAGACGCCGGAACAACGACTCGAGCGACTCCGCTACAACCACGAGATCTACCCCGTGGGCACCACGACCCTGTACGACGAAGAGGGCACTCCGACCCTGCTCGTCGATCTCAATGTCGCCAACCAGGGGACCGAGCCGCTGACCGCCCTGACCGTGTTGGTGCGCGTGAAAGGCGCCGGCGGAATCGAGCGCCTGGTGCAACGGGTCACCGTTCCCCTCGACGACCTCCGCCCGGGGATCGGCCGGCAGCAGGATGTGAGAATCCCCGGCTTCGCCCTCGAAGACGACGACGAGATCACCGTCGAGATCGAGCCGAACCTTTCACCCGAGGATCTTCGGGGATTGCCGGAGTTCTCGGACGTTTCAGGTGAGTGAGGGAAAGTGCCAGGTCAGTTGACCGGTCCGGTAGGGAGTTCGCTCAGGCCGAACCTCTCCATGAGCGCCGATCGCATCCGGGGCATGACTTCGGTTTCAAAGAGATTCGTTGACTCCGGGGCGAGCCGTGAGATGGCGGTGCGGGTCGCTTCGATCAGACGCAGCCCTTCGCAGAGCTTGAGGTCGGGATCCGAACGCAGCGTTTGCCACGCGACCTCGAGCATGAGCTCGCACCTGGCATCGAATGCCCCCCTCGTAACGTCCCCCAAGACTTCCATGCCCTCTCCGTTCAGACTGAGAAACCCCGGAGGCGCCGATGCCATTTCAGGAACCCCCCAGGCTGCCCGAAAATTTTCTTGCCGAGGTCGAGGCCGTCGCTCGCGCCGGGGCTCGTGCGCTCATGCCCTACTGGCGCTCCCTCGAGCCTCACGAAATCAACGAGAAGTCGCGCAACGATCTGGTGACCGCGGCCGATCGCGCGGCTGAAAAGGCGATCCTCACCGAAATCGAAGCGCGCTTCCCCGATCACGCCGTGCTCGCGGAGGAATCCGGCTGGACCCGGCGGGACGACCATCGACCGACATGGATCGTCGACCCCCTCGACGGCACCACGAATTTCGTCCATGGGATCCCCCAATTCGCGGTCTCGGTCGGGGTTGCGATCGCCGGGAGAGTCGAGTTCGGCGTGATCCTCGACCCGGTCAAGAACGACCTGTTCTGCGCCGGACGCGGCATGGGCGCGACGTGGAACGGATCCCCGTGCCGGGTCACCTCGCGCGCCGGCCTCGAGGGGGCGCTCGTCGCCACGGGGTTTCCATTCAAGGCGCACGAACTCCTCGACCCCTATCTCGAGATCTTCCGGGAGGTCTTTCTCCGCTGCAAGGCGATCCGACGCCCCGGCGCCGCGGCCCTCGACCTTGCCTACACCGCGTGCGGTCTGTTCGACGGTTTCTTCGAATTCCGTCTCTCTCCGTGGGATCTCGCCGCCGGCTCACTGCTGGTGGAGGAGGCCGGCGGCGCGGTGAGCGACATGGATGGCGGCGGCGGGTTCATGGCCACCGGCAACATGCTCTGCGGATCGCCGGGGGTGCATGCCGACCTCCTCGAGGTGGTCAAGGCTCGGCGCGATCGCTGGCACACGCCGGATTCCTCCGACTCGCAACCGTGAGAAGAGCCCGGATTGTCGCCGGGTCTTCCGAGTTTTGTATAATCGCCTCATGACTGACGATCAGAACCCGTCTCGGGAGGAGTTGGAACAGGCGGTCATGGAGGCAGCTCTCCTCACCCGCGTCGAGGAGTTTGACGACGCCGTCAAGATCTTCGAGGAATGCCTTCCGCACCTCTCCAGCGGGGAAGACAAGGACAAGATCATCGCCGCGGGGGTGTTTTCGTACTACGGGCTGTGCATCGCCGCGCTGCGAAAACAGTACTCGGACGGCATCCAGTACTGCCAGCTCTCCCTCAAGGTCCAGTCGAGCAACCCCGAACACTACGAAAATCAGGCCAAGATCCACCTCCTGGCACGCAGCCGCGGACGCGCCGTGGAAGCGCTTTTCGAGGGTCTCAGCCACGATCCGGACAACAAGCCGATCAACAAGATCCTCGACGGCATCGGGCGCCGCCGGGAGCCCGTCATCAGTTTTCTGCCCCGGGACAACATCCTCAACGTCAAGTTGGGCAAGAAGAGGCACGAGAAGTTCGAGCGCCGACGAGAAGCAGCGAAAATGAGGCGGCAGAAGCAGCAGCTCGCCAAGGGCAAGCGGACAACCGCCGACAGCAACATCGCAAAGGCGAAGACGCGCGCCGAACGCCACAAGAAGAAGAAGACCGGCGGCGGGACCTGACCGACGGCGGTTTTCGTCGAATCGTCCGCTCAGCGCCGGAGCGAAATGACTTGCCATGAGAACGCTGGCGGTTTATCCTTTTTCGCGCTGTGAAATCGTTCACGTACTTGGTGCGTGGGCCCGACGGCGCCAAACGAGACCAGAAAAACCCACCGGTCCCTTTACCGCGGAGGTATGTCAATGGCGAAGCCACGAACGGTCATGATCGACGGCAACGAGGCCACGGCCTCGGTGGCGCACCGCATCAACGATGTCTGTGCCATCTATCCCATCACCCCCTCGTCCAACATGGGCGAGTTTGCAGACGAGTGGTCCGCGCGGGGCCAGACCAACATCTGGAACACGGTTCCCGATGTCATCGAGATGCAGTCCGAAGGCGGTGCCTCGGCAGCGGTCCACGGCTCGCTCCAGGCGGGCGCGCTGACCACGACCTTCACCGCATCGCAGGGCCTGTTGCTCATGATCCCGACGATGTACAAGATCGCCGGCGAGCTCACCTCGGCCGTCTTCCACGTCTCGGCGCGAACGTTGGCGACCCACGCCCTGTCGATCTTCGGCGACCACTCGGACATCAACGCCGTGCGTCCGACCGGGTGGGGTCTGTTGTGCTCGGGCTCGGTCCAGGAAGCCCATGACATGGCGTGCATTTCTCAGCAGGCGACGCTGAGCTCCCGGATTCCCTTCGTCCACTTCTTCGACGGTTTCCGGACCTCGCACGAGGTCGCCAAAATCGACTACATCGAGGATGACGACCTCAGGGCGCTCATCGACGACGAGCTTGTCCGCAAGCACCGGGAGCGGGGCCTCTCTCCCGACCATCCCGTGGTCCGCGGCACCTCGCAGAACCCCGACACCTTCTTCCAGGCGCGCGAAGCCATCAACGGCTTCTACGACGCCTGCCCGCAGCATGTCGTCAATGCCATGGAGGCCTTCGAGAAACAGGTCGGTCGGGCCTACAAGCTCTTCGACTATGTCGGCGACCCCGAGGCCGAGCGCGTCATCGTGATCATGGGTTCGGGCGCCGAGGCGGTGCACGAGCTCGTCGACCACCTCACCGCCCAGGGCGAAAAGGTCGGCGTCGTCAAGGTCCGTCTCTACCGTCCGTTCTCGGTCAAGCACCTGATGGAGGCGCTGCCGAAGACCACCAAGAGGATCGCGGTCCTCGACCGCACCAAGGAGCCCGGCGCCATCGCCGAGCCGCTCCACATGGACATCGTCCACGCCCTCGCCGAGGCGCGGTCCCTGGGCATCAGCCCCTTCGCCACCGATCCGCTGGTGGTCGGCGGGCGCTACGGTCTGTCGTCGAAGGAGTTCAACGACGGGATGGTCAAGGCGATCTTCGACAATCTCGCCGCCGACCAACCGCGCAACCACTTCACGGTGGGCATCGTCGACGACGTCACCCACCTGTCGCTGCCCGTCGACGACGACTACGACATCGCCTCCGACAAGGTCTTCCGCGGTGTCTTCTTCGGTCTCGGCGCCGACGGCACGGTGGGCGCCAACAAGAACTCGATCAAGATCATCGGTGAGGAAACCGACAACTTCGCCCAGGGCTACTTCGTCTACGACTCGAAAAAGGCCGGCGCGGTCACCATTTCCCACCTCCGTTTCGGACCCAAACCCATCCGGTCCTCCTACCTCATCCGCAAGGCCAAGTTCGTCGCCTGCCACCAGTGGGTCTTTGTCGAGAAGCTCGACATGCTCGCCTACGCCCAACCCGGCGCCACCTTCCTGCTCAACTCGCCCTTCGGCGCCGACGAGATCTGGGACCAGTTCCCACGCGAGGTCCAGGAGGACATCAAGGCCAAGGGCCTCAAGGTCTACTGCATCGATGCGACCAGGGTGGCGAATGAAACCGGGATGGGCCGGCGCACCAACACCATCATGCAGACCTGCTTTTTCGCCATTTCGGGCATCCTGCCCCGCGACGAGGCCATCGCCAAGATCAAGTACGCGATCAAGAAGACCTACGGCAACAAGGGCGACGAGATCGTCCAGCTCAACTACAACGCCGTCGACGGCACCCTGGCCAATCTGCACGAGGTCACGATTCCCGCCGAGATCACCGCGAAAACCTCACGGCCGCCCATCGTCTCGAAGAACGCGCCGGAACTCGTCCAGCGGGTGACCTCGGTGATGATCGCCGGCAAGGGCGACCTGCTGCCGGTCTCGGCCTTCCCGGTCGACGGCACCTGGCCCACCGCCACGACCCGCTGGGAGAAGCGCAACATCGCCATCGACATCCCGGTGTGGGACGAGAACCTCTGTATCCAGTGCAACAAATGCGCACTGGTCTGCCCGCACGCCGCCATCCGCGCCAAGGTCTACGACCCCGCCGCCCTCGAGGGCGCGCCCGCGACCTTCAAATCGGTGGACTACAAAGCCAAGGACTTCGCGGGCAAGAAGTACACCATCCAGGTCGCCCCCGAAGACTGCACCGGCTGCCAGCTCTGCGTCCGGGTCTGCCCCGCCAAGGACAAGTCGAACCCGAAACACAAATCCCTCGACATGGCGCCGCAGATGCCGCTCAGAGAGCCCGAGCGGATCAACTACGACTTCTTCCTCTCGCTGCCCGAGGTCGATCGCACCCAGGTCAAGCTCGATGTCAAGGGTTCGCAGTTCCTCCAGCCCCTCTTCGAGTACTCGGGCGCCTGCGAGGGCTGCGGCGAGACCCCCTACGTCAAGCTCCTCACCCAGCTCTTCGGCGACCGCGCCCTCATCGGCAACGCCACCGGCTGCTCGTCGATCTACGGCGGCAACCTCCCCACCACTCCCTACGCGGTGAATGCCGACGGACGCGGGCCGGCGTGGAACAACTCGCTCTTCGAGGACACCGCCGAGTTCACCCTCGGTTTCCGCCTCGCCGTCGACCAGACCCGCAAGCGTGCCATCCGGATGCTCAAGAACCTCAGCGCCGACCTCGGCGACACGCTCGTCGGCGAGCTCATCAACGCCGACCAGACCAGCGAAGTCGGCATCGCCGCCCAGCGCGAGCGGGTCAAGGCCCTGCGCGCCAAGCTCGCCGGCAAGACCGGTACCGACGCCGTCAACCTCGCCCACATGGCCGACTTCCTGGTCCGAAAGAGCATTTGGGGCGTCGGCGGCGACGGCTGGGCCTACGACATCGGCTACGGCGGGCTCGACCACGTCCTCGCCATGGGTCGCGACGTCAATCTCCTGGTGCTCGACACCGGGGTTTACTCCAACACCGGCGGGCAGGCCTCCAAGGCGACCCCGATGGCCGCGACGGCGAAATTCGCCATGGGCGGCAAGTCCATCACCAAGAAGGACCTCGGTCTCATGGCCATGGCCTACGGGCACGTCTATGTCGCCCAGGTCGCGTTCGGCGCCAAGGACAGCCAGACGGTCAACGCCTTCAACGAGGCCGAGTCCTACCCCGGGACCTCTATCATCATCGCCTACTCGCACTGCATCGCCCACGGCTACAACCTCGCCGACGGGTTGGATCACCAGACGGCGATCGTCGATTCCGGCGCGTGGCCGCTCTACCGCTTCGACCCGAGGCGCGCGGCGATGGGTGAGAACCCGCTCAAGCTCGACTCCAAACCGCCGAAGATCGCCTTCGAGCAGTTCGCCAACACCGAGACCCGCTTCCGCATGCTGCAGAAGACCAACCCCGAGCGGGCCAAGAAGCTCATGATCGACGCCCAACGCGCGGTCACCGCCCGGTTCGATGTCTACAAACAGCTTGCCTCGCTGAGCTACGGCTCCGACGGCGGCTCCGAGACCAATTGAGGAAAGGACTGACAATGGACCTCAAAACACAGTACCTCGGACTCGAGCTCGCCAACCCCATCGTGGTCGGTGCCTGCCCGTTGGGCACCAGCGTCGACTCCATCCGCGACCTCGAGGCCGCCGGTGCTGCAGCCATCGTGCTGCCGTCGCTCTTCGAAGAGGAGATCATGGCCGCCGCGCGCACCGCAATGGAGATCGAATCGGCCGGCGCCGGTTTTGCCGAGGCGGGATCGTACCTGCCCAACCCCGACGGCTACCACATCGGCCCCGGCCAGTATCTCGACCACCTCGAGGCGGTCAAGGCCGCGGTCAAGATCCCCGTCATCGGTTCGCTCAACGGCACCTCGGTGGGCGGCTGGACCAACTACTCGAAGAAGATGGAGAACGCCGGCGCCGACGCGCTCGAGCTCAACACCTACCTCCTTCCCTTCGAGAGCGACGAGACCGGCGCCGAGGTCGAGCAGCGGACGATCGACATCGTCGCAGCTGTCAAAGAGGCCGTCTCCATCCCGGTCTCGGTCAAGCTCTCGCCCTTCTTCTCGTCGCTGCCCAATCTCGCCAAACGGCTCGAAGCCATCGGCGCCGACGGTCTGGTCATGTTCAACCGCTTCTACCAGCCCGACATCGACATCGAGAACCTCGATGTGGTGCCCAACCTCCGGCTGAGCACCGCCGACGAGCTCCGACTGCGGCTGCGCTGGCTCGCCGTGCTCTCCGCCCAGACAAGAATGTCGTTGGCAGCCACCGGCGGCGCCCACAGCGCGGTGGATGTCATCAAGGCGGTCATGTGCGGCGCCCACTCGGTGCAGATGGTCTCGGCGCTCCTCATTCACGGCCCCGACCACATCGGCCGCACCCTCGACGCCATGCGGTTCTGGCTCACCGACCACGAGTACGAGAATCTGGCGCAGATGCAGGGCAGCCTGAGCCTTGCCAAGGCCGAGAACCCCAAGGCCTTCGCCCGGGCGAACTACATGAAGATGCTCGATTCCTGGGAGATGTAGGCGCGATCACGCTTCGAAATAACAAGGGCGGGCCGCAAGGCCCGCCCTTTTTTTGCCCGCATCCGCGTCCGAGTCCGCGTCCGCGTCCGTTTCCGTGTCCGGGACAGCGACTGTGGCAGGGACAGCGGCAGCGGCCGGGTCAGCTCCCCGAGCACACGCAAGACCACCGCTCACCGGGGCGTGCCGGGTTTGACATTGTGCTCCCAAGACCCATCCGGCGACCCATGGCCTTCCGCACAATGTCATACCGGGCAACCCACGGCGAAAGCGATCCGGTGAATCTCTCCCGGCCCGCCATGAGGCCGCCTCTCGCCCGGGCAACGCGGTCGCAATCCTCCCCGTCATGCTCCATCGACCGCGCTGCCCGGGCGACGCTGGGACGCCGGAGGCGGCCCAGAAGGCCGGAGCTGAAGGAAGCGCCTTCCGCGGCGGCGACAGGGGCAGGGGCAGGGGGAAACCCTACCCCGCCACGAACGGGTTCCCCGCCCGCTCCCGCCCGATGGTCGTGTCCGGTCCGTGGCCGCAGATGACC
>JAHECW010000206.1 GCA_024641545.1 Acidobacteriota bacterium | reverse complement strand
AGGCGCAATCGCCGAAGGTGTGGTGGTGACCATGCGGTCGGGCGGCGACGGCTCGCTGCGCTGGCTCGTCGCCGAGGACAGCTCCGCGTTCGGCGGTGCGATCCGCGACATGTGGAACCCGGAGTGTCTGAGCGACCCGGGCTCGGTGTTTTCCAGCAACTACTACTGCAGCGACGGCGACAACGGCGGGGTCCACAGCAACAGCGGCGTTCCCAACCACGCCTTCGCCATGCTGGTCGACGGCGGATCCGCCAACGGCATCGAGGTGCCGGCGATCGGGCTGACCCGGGCGGCGCACATCTACTGGCGGGCGATGAGCATCTACCAGTTCCCGCTGTCGGACTTCTCCGACCACGCCGCGCTCCTCTCGGCGAGCTGCCGGGATCTCATCGCCGCCCCGCTGCCCGATCTGCTCACCGGCGAGGTTTCGGCGGCTGTGATCACCGCCGCGGACTGCTCGGCCGTCGATGCCGCCATGCTCGCGACGGAGATGCACGAGTGGCCCTCCCAGTGTCATTTCGCCACCATCCTCGAACCCGATCCGCCCTTCGTGCCCGGTGAGATCGAGGTCTTCTCCGAGAGCTTCGACGCCGCACCCGGAGCGTGGAGCCTGAGCAACCAGGGCGTCTACCCCGAGTACCGGCCCCGCGATTGGGTCTGGACCGAGACCGTGCCGGACGGCGGCGACGGCGGCGCCTTCTACGCCGCGGACAGCCCCGAAGTCGGCGACTGCCGGAGCGGCAGCGACGATCAGTCCGGTGTCGTGCACCTCGACACTCCCGCCATCGCACTGCCCCTCGGAACCCGACCTCTCCTCACCTTCGACCACTATGTCGCGACCGAGGACCGGGTGGACGGCGGCAACCTCAAGATCAGCGTCAACGGCGGCGCCTTCGAGCTCGTGCCGGGAAGCGCCTTCCACTTCAACCCCTACAACGACGAGCTCCGCGCCGCGCAGTGGAACGACAACCCGCTCGCCGGCGAGGAGGCCTTTGTCGGAACCAACGCGACGACCTATCGCGGGTCCTGGGGTCAGTCGCAGGTCGATCTCGGCGCGCAGGCCCGCGGCGGCGACACCATCGTGCTGCGCTTCGATTTCGGCACCGATGGCTGCAACGGTCAGGACGGCTGGTATGTCGACAACGTCCGACTGGTCATGCAACCGCGGGAGCGTCAGGGCGGCAGCAGAACCTCGCCCGCGCCCTGATCTGATCCGTCAGCAGAAACAACGGGCCGGCTGACGCCGGCCCGTTTTGCGTCGGATCGACCCCTTCATTCAGCGCGCGACGCCGGCGACTCCCGCCATGTCCTCGCCCACCTTCGGCAGCAGCAACGAGTTGAAAATCAGCTTGAAGGTGCCCGGCGTCGAGGCCCGGAACTGGGGTTGGAACCCGAAGAAGACAAACTGCCCCCGCCCCGCGCGCGCCCAGACCATGGCCGGGCGGTCGGCGAGAAGCTCGACGTTCTCGGCATAGCCGCTGAGGAGAATGTCCTCCTCCGGGAAGACCCCGAGAACCCTTCGATCTGCGATGAGAATCGGCAGCCCGGTCCCGAGCACGGGACGCCCGCGCGTGAAGACACCGAACTCATCGGGCATGCCCCAGCTCACCGGGTGGTCGGTGTTCAGCTGCACCGACAGCAGCGAGCCCGGCGCGTAGAAGCCCGCTTCGCCGAGGTCCTCGGCGTCGTCCCGGACCGGGAGCTCGATCTCCATCGCCTGATCACCCTCGCCGAAGGTCAGATTCTCGAAGAAGACCTCGGTCGATCTTCCCCAGGCGACGATGGTTCCGCCGCTCTCGATGAATGCGTTGAGCTGCTTGGATCCATCTTCGCCGAGGCCCTTGCGGCACTCGGGGGGATAATCGTTGACACGGTATTCCCCACCCGTCTTGTATTTGCCCTCGGTCAGCACGTCCTTGTCCGCGTCCGGGAAGACCACGACGTCGAAGCTGCCCGCGAGATCGGCCGTCGCCACGTCGCCGGGTCTGACCACGGTGTAAGCCACGCCGTAGTCCTCGAGGAGATACCGGGTCCAACCGGCGTCCATGTCGTGGTACCAGGTCTCGATCAGGGCGACGCGGGGTTTGGCGATCGAAATCAGCTCGACGTCCGGGCGGGCAGCGAGCGGATGGAATCTCGTCCCGGCCAGCGATTCGGCAACGGCGCCGCGGGGTTTTTCGACGACGAAGGTCCCCGGCGGCAGCGTCGTCTCCCCCACCGTCATCCCCTCGGGGGCGCGTGCGACCCGGGCGCCCGCATCGAGGGCCGCGAACACCACCCGATAGCTCGCGTTGTCGCGCGGGTCGAGCGCCACGCCCCAGACCGTGTCGGTCTGCGGACGGGTGACCCCCGGGTCATCCAGACCGGCGAGGGCCGCCTCGAGGCTCTCGGAACGCGTTTCGAGCTCGATGGCGGTGACCCCGAGATGCAGCGGCAGGGACCAGCTGGTGATGTCGTACGGGCGAATGACCTCGCCATCGGGTGTGTAGTGGCGCACCGGATAGCGTTGGTGCTCCATCACCTCTTTGATGAAGGGCCGGTAGGGCTGGGCCAACGGCACCACGAAATCTCCGGCGGCAAAGCTGCGGTCCCCTACCGTCACGTCCGCGGCGAGCCGCGCGACCTCGACGCCGTGTTCGGCAAGCAGCGCGACCAGGTGGTCGCGCTCGCTCACGTCGTGCTGGATTGAAGGGATCACGTAGTAGTAGGGAGGCTCGGTCCGGCCGCGCTCGATCTCCGCGCGGCAGAGGTCGTTGCGGAAGGTGAGAATCTCCTCGCGCATCATGGAAGCGGTCTTGAGCGCACCCCGCCAGGATGCGAGCTCATAGTTCACGATGTCGCCGAGGCGCCACCAACCCCCCGGCCACGGACTCGGCATGTTGACGCTCTTCTTGTACTCCGACAGGCCCTTGCCGCGAACCCGACGCTCGCTCTTCTCGACGAAGACGGCGGTTGCGACTCTGGCGCTCGCGGCCTCGGTGAGCAGGCTGATGACACCCTTCCAGTGTGACGTCGTCGTGGCGCCCGGCCAGTATTCGTCAAAGACCCAGTTGCTGGCGACACCGGTGAGACCGGCGGCGCCGATCTCGCGCGCCATGCCAGAACCGAAGACATCCGACCAGGTCCACAACCCGCCGTCAATGTTCTCGGCGATGGGGTCGTGATAGCGGGGAACGAAATAGCGCGGGCCGGTCTGCCCCATCTGGTGCTTGTCGATGAGAACCTGGGGATACCAATCGGTCGAATAGGCGCGGCTGACCGCCCGGCTCTCGGCCTGGGTGAGCGCGACGAAATCGCGGTTGTTGTCGTGGCCGACGTAGTGGTGATAGAGCCCCGGCATGGACCCGCCCTCATATGGCGTGTCGAGGTTCTTGCGATAGTGGTTGACGATCATGTCCATGCCGTCGGGGTTGAGGCAGGCAACCACCATCACGACGACGTCGTCGAGCCAACTGAGAATTTCGGGATCGTCGGTCGTCGCCAGCAGGTGGGTGAGCAGAGGCAGGGTCTGCGCCGGCGCGACCTCGCCGGAGTGCATGGACAAGGTAGCCATGAGGAAGACCGGCGAGCTCGCGACGAGCGACTCGCGTTCGTCGTCCGGAATCAACGGATCGAGGGCGAGCCGGCGGTTGATCGAACGAAGCTCATCCAGGCGCGCGAGGTTTTCGGGCGACGAGATGAAGACCAGTTTCATCGGTCGGTCGAGGGTCGTCCGGCCGATCTCGGTGACCGCGACCCTCGGCGAAGCGTCGGCGACCTGCTCGACATAGTCGATGAGCTGGGAGTAGTCGATGAGCTTCCGGTCGGCGCCGGGCGCGAAGCCGAAGACCGACTCCGGATCGGGAACTCCGGTCGGCTCGACCTCCGCGGTGCTGAAGACCGGAATCGAGAAAACGACGAAACAAACGAGTGACCAGGCGAGAAAACGGTGCATCAAGGGACCTCCATCCTCGGACCCGATCATTGTATGCTCGCCCGCCGGGAATGGGATGCCAGGCGACGCCGTCAGGAGTCTTCGAAGCCGCCCTCGATGCCGGGGATGGCCGCGGCCTTCTGCAGCAGCTCGAGCTCGCGTTGGTAGGCCTCCGCCAGCAGCCGCGCCAGGCGCTGATTGTCCGGATCTCGGGAGAGCTCCTCGGAGATCGCGGCGATCTGGGCCGCGATGATCTCGAGGTTCTCATCCACCGTGGTGCGGGTCTCGCGGGGAAGAGAGGCGCCGCGGGCATCCAGGACCGCGAGGAGTTCGGCGCGCGCCCTCTCGAAGTCGTCCTCGTCGGAACCCAGGGCCAACAGCGCGGTGCGCGCCGCCAGGCCGATCCTCGAGGTCAACGGAGCAGCCGTCTCCTCACGTTCTTCAACCGGTTGGCCGAAAAAGACGGCGGCCGCCAGCGCGACCGCTACGACAAGACCCGAACCCACCGCGAGCGGAAGCCACCACTCGGGTTTCTCGGGATCGTCGGGTCCGGCTCTCTGCGGTGCTGGCATTTCTCTCCCGTGTCTAAGATGTTACCGCGGAGTGAATGGTTGCGATGATAAATCTCAATTCTCAATTCTCAATTCCTAATTTTCATCGCAGACGCACCGGGACCGTTTGCGATGCAATTATGAATTGAGAATTAAAAATTGTCCGGCGTCCGCTTCGCCTCGGCTTCGGCTTCCTCCTCGATCCGGACCCGCGCCGCCGCCGCCCGTCCGTTGTCGAGCATGATCGCGACGGGCCGGGTGGTCTCGCTCGACTCGAGGATGATTTTGATGATCATGGTCAGCGGCACCGAGAGCAGCATCCCGACGGTCCCCAAGACCCAGCCCCAGAACACCAGCGAGAGAAAGACCACCAGGGTCGAGAGACCGAGCGTCCTGCCCATGACGTTCGGTTCGATGATGTTGCCGAAGGCGACGTTGACGACGAGGAAACCGATGCCGACCGCGAGCGCCGCACCGGGCCCGAGTTGGACGAGGGCGAGAAGGACCGCCGGCACCGCCGCGATAAGCGAGCCGATGGTGGGGATGAAGTTGAGCAGGAACGCGAGCAGGCCCCAGACCAGGGCGAAGTCGAGTCCGACGATCGCGGTCCAAACGGCGATGAAGACCCCGGTTGCCAGGCTGATGATGGTCTTGACCGCGAGATAGCGTTGGATTTGGGTCGCGGCGTGGGAGAGCTGGCGAACGGTGCCGGAATCCTGGCCGAACGCCACCCGCAGCTTGGTCGGGACCCAGACCGCTTCCATGAGCATGAACACGACGATCAGCGAGATCATGAACGCGTTCGACACCAGAGCGGCCAGGCCCTTGAGTCCGCTGGCGACCCAACCCATGATCGAACCCGGGCTGATGATCTCCTCGATCTCGCCCGGGTCGATGGCGATGCCGAACCCTTCGAGGAAACCCGGGATCGATTGAACCAGACCGTCGATCCGGACCTGATATTGCGGAATCGCGGCGACGAAGAGGTTGACCGATCTGCCGAGAACGATTCCGACCACGGTGAGCACGGCCAACATGACGATGACCACCACGAGAATGGCCAGCGACGCCGGCACGCGTTTCCGCTGCAGCCACGTCACGCCGGGCGCCGCGATGATGGCGAGAAAGAGCGCCAGCAGGAACGGCACGATCAGGTTCTGCGCCGCGCGGAGTCCGGCGATCACGACCACCGAGGCGGCGAGGGCGAGGAGCGTCCTCGACAGCCCGGTCTGGAGGACTCGAGATTCGCTCATCCTTCGATCTTCCCACACCCGGGGTCGGCCGGGCCGGCTACCAGGTCTCGGGCGGGACCTCGGTGCCGTAGACGTACTTGTCGAACCATGGATGGTAGTCCTTCTTCGTCATGGCGTTGGCAAAGAGAATCACGTCCTCGGTGATGATCTTCATCCCCGGTTTCTTTGCCGCCTGCGTGGTCAGGAAATAGAGCATCCTCTTGAAGTTCTCGTCTCCCATGTCCTGCCGCAGGGCGTGCAGAACGTAGGGACCCTTGCCGTAGAGCAACTGGGTGTAGCACTCCTGATGAACCGGGTCGCCGTTGAGAGCCGAAGCTCCGTAGATGCTCGAGAACTCGCTGCACTCGTTGACATCGGTCCGCCACTCGCGAAGCTGGACATTGGCCTTGGTCTTGTCCTTCGCGCCCTCGGACATGAAGAGGTACGAGAGGTACTCGGCGAAGGACTCCGACAACCAGTTGTCGTACGGCGTGCCCCAGCTGACGAGGTTGCCGAACCACTGGTGCGCGATTTCGTGGGCGTAGCGGCTGTTCTGGCCCTTGGAGGCGTAGCGCTTGATGATGGTGTTGAGATCGCTCGAATCGCCGCTCAGCGGGCTGAGACCCTCCGAGGTGATCTCGACCAGCCCGGCCGGCGCCTGCCAGAAGAAGTGGCGGTAGTACGGGATCTCGATGACCTCGAGCTCCTTGTAGGGGAACGGCTCCATCCCGTTGGAGTAGAAATCGAGGACCGCGAGACCGTTGTTGATCAGGTTCTTGGCGCCCCGCTTCTTGGCGCTGGCATAGGAGTAGACCCGGATGTCGAAGCCCTCGTCCTCTTTCCGGGTGACGACGAACTTGCCGACGATGACGAACGGGAACGCGACGGGCTTCTCCTCGAGCGACTCGACGCAGTTCATGCCGTTGTCGCTCCAGCGTCGAACCGTGCGGCCGCAGGCCAGGGGGACAAACGGCTCCCTGACTTTGACCACCGAGTGGAAGCTCGCCGCGGTGTCGTAGATGTCGAGCTGGGGAAGGTACGCCATGTTGCCGAGAACGAGGTAGGCATCGCCGCTGAAATTCTTGAGAAATCCGCCTCGAGCCTCGACGGTGATGGAGGTCAATGCGCCGGGTTGCAGGGCTTCGGGCAACAGGACCAGCAGTTCGTCGTACTTGTGCGAATACTCGAGGTCGCGGCCCTGGCCGTCCTGGACGCGAACCACCG
Source organism: Acidobacteriota bacterium (assembly GCA_024641545.1). Lineage (GTDB taxonomy): Bacteria > Acidobacteriota > Thermoanaerobaculia > Thermoanaerobaculales > Sulfomarinibacteraceae > JAHECW01. Next base: position 1,626 of record JAHECW010000206.1, on the reverse strand, counting down.
TGATCGGGTACTCCTGGTCGTCCCACGGCCGGTACTCTTCCGAGCGCCCGTTCATGAGCGAGAAATTCACCAGCCGAACCGGCTCTCCCCCGGCCCGAATCGTCGTCTCGGTCACTTCGGTGGCGGTTTCGTTGTCGTCGGAGACCAGTTCCAGATCGATGGCGGTCTGCACGAGCCGTTGCTGCGGCCGGGTCCCGAGATCGTGACCGGCCGGCTGCTGGACGATGACATCGAGGTAGAAATACGAACCGCCGACCGCGGACTCCTTCTTCAGACGCCCATAGAGCTCCTGGCGCTGATTCACGGGATCGAAGATGTAGACCGAGTCGTCGTTTCCGTCCCACAGAACGGCCACGACCACCGGCTGTTCCGGGGAGTCGAGGACGAACGGCGCGAGCAGGTGGTCGATCCCGGTGTAGCGGGTGCCGCCCCATCGCGCCACCGAGCGGTCGACGATGTCGGCGAGCCGCGTCGAGGTGACGTGTTCGCCCTGAAAGAGCTCGTCCGGCAACCGATTGGTGAAGAAGACCCCGGCCTCGAACTCGCGTTCGAGAACACCGCCGGCAACGGATTTTCCCCCCACCTCGTCACGGATGGTGGTGAGATTGGCCTGAAAGAAAGGCCCCGGTTCGAGGGTGAAGGCCGCGCTGCCCCGACCCTTGAAGGCGAACCCGACCGCGCCCTCGCCGCCGATCACTCCCTCGACCTCGCCGTCGATGGTGAAGATCGTGTTGCCGAAGCGAAACTCAAAGTCCTGAACCGTCTCGGCGTTGCCCGCCATGGTCGGTTTCGCGAGACCTTGCAACACCGGGCCGAGCGTGGCCGCGGTCGCGTTGCCTGCGAGCAGGAGCACGGTCCAGATGACGTGGATTCGCATACAATTCCTCCCTGACCATCGGTTCCGCCGAAGCCGCGAGCCTCGGCGGTCACCTCGTGCGGTTCGCATCGGCGCCGTCCGGATCAGAACAGCGTGTAGATGAACGGTGCGGCCGCTGAACCCGACAGGACGATCAGGAGCGCCACCAGCAGCAGCACCACGATGATCGGGGTCAGCCACCATTTCTTGTTGTTGAGCAGGAAGTGCAGGAACTCGGCGAGAAGGCCCTGTTGCGGCGCCTCCGCCTCGCGTTCGAACTCGCTCTTCGATTTTTTTTCATCGGCCATGTACACCTCAGAACTGACGGAAATACGACTCGGGCCCGCGGCCTTTGCCGGATCTCTCGACCCAGAAACCCGCGCCGATCGGATCCGTTATTCGTGTCATCGGATCATACCCGAAAAGGCGCATCACGACGCCGATCGGGGTCATCACCAGGTAGTAGACCAGCGCCAGCACCACGTGCGAGACGACAAAACCGATAGGCCACGCGGCGTAGGACATGCCGAGGAAGACCAGGCGCATGAACGACGGCGCCAGCCAACCGATGACCGGAACGACGACCGCCGCCGCCCACAGCCCTTGCGCCAGCGCGGGTTCATGCAGTCTGAACCAGGCCAGGGCGCCGAAGAAGGAGAGAAAAGCGAGCCAGATGAAGCCGAACTGGTTGAGTTGCCTGGGGCTCGGGTTGCGGTTGATGCGAATGATGCTCACAGCGTCTCCTCAGTCCAACTCGAACCGCGAGAGAT
>JAHECW010000042.1 GCA_024641545.1 Acidobacteriota bacterium | reverse complement strand
GGTGATGACGAGCTTGAGCGGGTCGAGCACCGCCATTCGCCGCGGGGCGCCGGCATTGAGGATCTCGCGGATGCAGTGCTCGAAGAGGGCGTAGTCGACGACGCTGTCGCGCTTGGCGAGACCGACCTTGTCGATGAGGTTTCGGATCGCCGCGGGCGGGACGCCGCGCCGGCGGACCCCCGAGAGGGTGGGCATTCTGGGGTCGTCCCAGCCGCTCACATGGCCTTCCTTGACGAGCCGGAGCAGCTTGCGTTTCGACAGCACGGTGGAGCTCAGATTGAGCCGCGCGAACTCGATCTGGCGCGGCGCCGACGGCACCGGCAGGTTGGCGACGAACCAGTCGTAGAGCGGCCGGTGGTCCTCGAACTCGAGGGTGCACAGCGAGTGGGTGATGTGCTCGATGGCGTCGGACTGGCCGTGGGCGAAGTCGTAGGTCGGGTAGATGCACCAGGCGTCGCCGGTCCGCGGGTGGTGGGCGTGGAGGATCCGGTAGAGCACCGGGTCGCGGAGGTTGATGTTGCCCGACGCCATATCGATCCTGGCCCGCAGCACGCGCTCGCCGTCGGCGAACTCACCGGCGCGCATGCGGCGGAACAGATCGAGGTTCTCGGCAACCCCCCGGTCGCGGTACGGGCTCGGCCGGCCGGGCTCGGTCAAGGTGCCCCGGTGGTTGCGGATCTCCTCCGCGGAGAGGTCGTCGACATACGCCTTGCCCGCCGTGACGAGCTCCTCGGCCCAGGAGTAGAGGGTCTCGAAGTAGTCCGAGGCGAAGTACAGGTGCTCGCCCCAGTCGAAGCCGAGCCAGCGGACGTCCCGCTGGATCGAATCGATGTACTCCATCTCCTCCTTCATCGGGTTGGTGTCGTCGAACCGGAGGTGGCAGCGGCCGCCGGTCTCGGCGGCGATCCCGAAGTTGAGGCAGATCGACTTGGAGTGGCCCATGTGGAGATAGCCGTTGGGTTCGGGCGGGAAACGGGTGACGATGGCGTGGTGCTTTGCCGAGGCCAGATCGTCGCGGATGATGTCGCGGATGAAGTCCGAGGACTCCCGGGGGGTGTCGTTGTTCATGATGGTCCCACTACGCTTTCATGGTCCGCAGAGTCTCGGCGGCGCTGCGCAGCCGCCAGCGGCAGATCTCCTTGCCGAGCACCGCCATGGTGTCGAAGAGCGGCGGCGTGGCCGCCCGCCCGGTGACGGCGATTCTCACCGGCATGAAGAGCTCTTTCGGTTTGAGGTCGTTGGCCTCGCAGAATGAGCGCAGCGCCTCCTCGATGCTTTCGGCCGACCAGTCGAGGATGGCATCCAACGACTCCTCGAGCAGGAGTCGGAAGATCTTGGCGGTCTGCGGCGGGGTGCGCTCCCGGATCACCATCTTGGTCCTGGCCGCGTCGTCGTACTCGACATCGCCGACAAAGAAGAAGTTCGTGTACGAGAAGAAATCGGCCAGGGTTTCGATGCGCTCGTGGGCCAGCGGTAGGACCTCGAGGAGATAGCGGTCGCCGAGCAGCTCCTCGCGCAACCGCCGGAGAAGCTCGCTCGGCGAAAGCTCGCGGATGTGCTTGCCGTTGAGCCAGGTCAGCTTGGTCAGGTCGAAGACCGGGCCGCCGAGACTGACGGCTTCCAGCCGGAACGCCTCGACGAAGTCCGCGAGGGAAAACTCCTCACGCCCGTCGGGCATGGCGAAACCCATGAGGGCGAGGTAGTTGAGCATCGCCTCGGGGAGAAAACCGGCGCGGCGGAAGTAGTTCACGCTCACCGGGTTCTTGCGCTTCGAGATCTTCGACGTGTCGGCGTTTCGAAGCAGCGGCAGGTGACAGAAGACCGGCGGCGCCCAGCCGAAGGCTTGGTAGAGCTGGACGTGCTTGGGCAGCGACGAGATCCACTCCTCGGCGCGGATGACGTGGGTGATTTCCATGAGGTGGTCGTCGATGACGTTGGCGAGGTGGTAGGTCGGGTAGCCGTCGGACTTGACCAGCACCTGATCGTCGATCTGCTCGGCGGCGAAACTCACCTCGCCGCGGAGCAGATCGCGGACCACGATCTCGCCCTGGGTGGGCATGGCGAGACGGATGACGTGGGCCTCGCCCGCCGCCCGCCGCCGCGCCGCCTCGTCGCTGTCGATGGACCGGCAGTGGCCGTCATAGCCGAACCGACCCTTGGCGGCCTTCTGTTCGGCGCGAAGCTCGTCGAGCCGCTCGCGGCTGCAGAAGCACGGGTAGGCGTGACCGCTCGCGACGAGCATCTCGGCGTGGATGGTGTAGATCTCCGAGCGCTCGCTCTGACGATAGGGGCCGTACGGGCCGCCGACATCCGGGCCCTCGTCCCAGTCGAGGCCGAGCCAGTGAAGGGCGTCGAAGATCATCGCCTCGCTGGCCGAGGTGCTGCGCTGGCGGTCGGTGTCTTCGATGCGGAGGACGAACTGGCCGCCGCATTGACGAGCCAGAGCGTAGTTGAAGAGTGCGACGTAGGCGGTGCCCACGTGGGGGTCGCCGGTGGGGCTCGGTGCGATTCGGGTGCGCACGGCTTGGGCCATCAAAAACCTCGTGTCGTCGGTGTTAAGAGAAACGCCGCCCCAGTGGGCGGCGGGGATTCACTTGGCGGAGAGGGCGGGATTCGAACCCGCGGTCCAGGTTGACCCCGGACAACTGCTTAGCAGGCAGCCCTGTTCAACCACTCCAGCACCTCTCCGGCCGGGAGGGGTATTGTACGCATCGCATCGTTGACTGTAAAGGGAAGGCTTCGCGCGATCGTGTTCCCGCGTCCGCGTCCGCGTCCGCGTCCGTATCCGTTCACGTTCCCGTTCCCGATATGATCCTCTCCCTCTCCTTGTCCCGATGGCCGACGCAGGAGCAAACACCAACCGCGTTCGAGTAGAATCGCGATGCGCGCTTTCGCGCGCAATCGGAGGGATGGCCGAGTGGCCTATGGCGCCGGTCTTGAAAACCGGTGAGGTGCAAGCCTCCGTGGGTTCGAATCCCACTCCCTCCGCCAGCCATTCCGTCCGCCGCGCGGTTTTTCCTCCGTCTCGGATCACCCCGCCGACAGCGGGCTTGTCTCCGATCCCGGCGGTTCCGGCCCGAAATGGAACTCGATCAACGCTTCGACGAGGATGCCGTCGGCGATGACGTACGCCGCCTGGGCATCGACGCCGAGGTGCTCCGCGGTCTCGGCGCAGGTCTGCGGCAGCGCGGCGAACGGATCCCGGGGATTGCGCTCCATGGCGGCCTCCGCGGCGGCCATGGCGGCAATCCGCGTACGCGTGTCGCGATCGGTTTTCATGTGGACCCCTCCATTTTCACAAGCCGCCGTCTCGGCCCCGGCGGGGACGCCGGTGCAGCATCCGACGTCGCACGATTCTCTCAAGACCGCCCGGGCGGATGATTCCCGGCGCCGCTGTGGAAACTCGTTCTCGAGCACAACATGCTGGAATCAAACGGTTTCCAAGAATCGCGCCGGGCGCGCACGTTGCCGGGACTTGACAATCGGCGCCCGGCGATGGCAGGGGGCTACGATGACTTCGTGGCTGCGACGTCTTGGCGCGTCCGACGCGCCACCGCAATTCGTCCGACGAATTGCCTATGCCTAGCCCCCGCCCAGGCTGCCCTTGATCTCGGGCAGGCTGCCGATCCCCTTGAGCTCGATGATGATCCGGAAGTCGCGGGTCGGATAGAGCCCGATCTTGAGATCGCGGTACTCGGCGGAGATCGCCCAGCAGCCGCCCTTCCAGCCGATCTGGTAGCGCTGCTGCTGGATCTCCTTCTGTTCGATGTCGTAGGCGACGTGGAGCGCGGCGGTGACCGGAAAACCCGGTTTCATGAAGTTGATCAGGGTCCTCACCTGGGATGAGACGCGGTCGCCGGTGATCGGGTTGAAGCCGGCGTACCAGGTCAGGCTGAGTGACCCGAACCCGGTGCGGCCGGTCCCGGTCATTGAAATGGAGGCCAGGTTCCGGTTGAGCCAGTCGTAGCTCGCGCGGGCATCGAGGCCGGTGCCCGGGCTCGGGGTGACGCGGAGGGAGGCGATCACCGGCGCCAGGTTGCTGGTCGTTCCGTCCGGGCCGTAGCTCAGGGCCCTCGCGAAGGAGTAGTCCTGAAAGAGCTCGAAGGAACCGAGCTCGACCGAGCTCAGACTCTTTTCCGAACGACCGAAGAGCCGGTTGGCCAGCGACAGCCTGACCCGGTTTCTCAGCGGAGTGCTGTCGACCTCGTCGGCGATGGGGATCTCGGTGTTGTCCTCACCGATGCCCTGGAGGTAGGCGTACTCGATCCGCGGCTCGATGAGATGCTTGAACTTGGAGAAACCCCACCGCGGTTTGTTGAAGACCCGCGATATCGACGGGCCGCCGATGTCGACCCCGGCGGCGACGTAGGCGCGATCGATGGGTTGATTGATGTACTCGGTCTGGGTTGCCGAGTAACGCGCCGTGTAGTAGGTGTAGCGCCCCCCAACCCGTGGCGTCACCGTGAGCCAGGGCGGTCCGGGCAGGGTGTAGTTGAGGGTCGGGAAGACATCACCGCGCCAGTAGGTGCTCACCAGGTCGTTGCCCTTGTCGATGTCGAAGAGATTCACCGACGAAACCAGATTCCAGTAGACGTCGCTGTTGAACAGACGGGTGGAACGAACCCTCAGCTCGGCCTCGGGGAGCCGGGCGAGCGTGGTGTCGACGTTGGTCAGGAAGGTGGTCCGGTGGTCCGCACTGAGGTTGAGGGAGTACGGGCCCCAGCTCTGGGTGAGAAAGAGGTAGGAGTAGACGTCGCGCCGGGTGTTGGCCTCGAAGGTCCGCTCGAAGTTCTGGAAGAAATCGGGATCGGAGAGGTTCTCGACCTGCGCCTGGAGACGAAATCCGAAGACATCGGCCTGGTCGTAGTGACCGTTGACCCGCCACTGCCACTCGGCGTTCTCCTGGTCGTAGATTGAGTAGAGGTCGAGCAGCCCGGTGCTGTTCTGGAAGGGCGTCCCCCTGAGCTCGTTGCCGACGCCGTAATAACCATTCGAGAAATACTCGAAGACGAAGGTGGTGTCCCAGCTTCGGCCGAGGGGAAAGTAGACCGGCAGACCGATATAGGCGCCGAGGCGGTCGGAGTAGCCGAAACCCGGCATCAGGAGACCCGGCGACCGTTCCTTCTTGATCGGCCAGACCATGTAGGGCAGATAGAAGACCGGGACACCCTGGATCTTGACCGTCGAGCTCGTGAACCTGCCGTAGCCCTCAACCTGGAGGTTTGCCTTTTTCAGGTGAAAGCTCCACGGGGGATGCCGGGTGTCGTCATCACAGGTCGTGAAGACCGCCCGGTCGACCCGGTAGCGGGTCTCATCGAGCTTTTCGATGGACTGGCCGGAGAAGGTGTACATGGGCGAGACGAAACCGGTGGCGTTGAGGAACAGCCCGGTCTTCGAGCGCAGGTTGTAGTGCAGCTCGTCGGCCGTGAAGCGGCTCGGCCCCTGATCGACGACCACGTTGCCCCGGGCCACGAGATCCATGCTCGACCCGTTGTAGAGCACCTCGTCACAGGCGAGGGTGACGTCCTGGTAATAGATCTTGACGTTGCCGGTCCACAGGCAGAGGCTTTCCTCCTCCTGGCAGTCCTGCTGATCGGCCGTCATCCGGAGGGCGCCGTCCTGGACCGGTCGGCTCGCCGTCGGGGTCTCCTGCGCCGATCCGATCGCGGCGACCACGGCGACCACGGCAAAGACGGCGAGAATGCGGTTCACGGTGTCCAGCATGCGATCCGGCACCACCCGCGGGAGCCCCGCCGGCGGTCCGGTTCGGTCAAGAACCCAATCTTCACCAGGATCTCCACGAACTCCTCTCCGGTCGTTGCCGGCCCGCACTCCCCCGTTGGGAGTCCGCGGGTCGAGTGGGCCGGACACGAAACTCAGGTCATTGTAATCGGTGCCCGTACAATAGGCTCATGCGCTTCCTCGGAATCGATCCCGGCGGCAAACGCCTCGGTCTCGCATTGGCTGACGATCTTACCGGTTTCGCGACGCCTTTGGCGGTCGCACCGTACCAGGGTTCGAACCAGGCGACGAGGCTCATCGTCGAGGCCGTGGACGAATTCGGCGCCGACATCGTGGTCATCGGTCTCCCGACCGCGTCCGACGGTTCTGAAACCCCGGCCTGCGTGCGATCGCACGCCTTGGCGCGAGCGCTCGCGGAACTCGGTGTCGAAACGGCGTTGCAGCCGGAGTTCCTCACCACGAACGAAGCGCGGCGGCGGGCGAAGTCGTCCAACCGTCGACCGGGTCAGCCGGTCGACGACATCGCGGCGCAGGTGATTCTCGAAGAGTTTCTCGAGGGTCGACATCCGAAGGACGCACCGCGATGAAGCGCCGGACGGTCGCCCTGCTCGGCTTTGTGGTGGTCGTCTCCGGCCTCGCCGTGGTCGGCGGATCGGCCGCCTGGCTCTGGACCCAGCTCTACCGCTACCGCAGTCCGAGCGCCGTCGAGCTCGCCATCCCCGAGGGCGCTTCGGGCCGCGAAGTCCTCGCCATCCTCGAAGATCACCGCCTGCTGCCGTCGACCCTCGCCGGCCGCCTCTATCTGCGGTTTGCGGCGGATGGCCGATCGATCCACTTCGGTCGCTATCAAATCGACGCCGCGAGCCGGCCGGTGGATGTCCTCGATCGTCTCCTCGCCGGCCGGGTCGAGATGGTCCCGGTGACGGTGGTGGAGGGATCGGATCTCGATGCCGTCGCGACCCAGATGGCCGCCGCCGGCATCGGCACCGCGGCCGAGTGGCTCAAATCGACCGAACAGGTCGATTGGATCGAGGATCTCGCGCCCGAAGCGACCTCGCTCGAGGGCTTTCTGTTTCCCGACACCTATCAGTTTGCCCAGGGGATCGGGGTCGAAGCTGCCGCCCGTCACCTGGTCGATCGATTCCGCGAGGTGTGGGCGGATGAGTCCTCGCGGGTCCCGGGGCTCTGGGGATCGCCGTTCGATGTCGTGATCCTCGCCTCTCTCGTCGAATCCGAGACCGCATTGACGACGGAACGCGCCCGGGTCGCCGGGGTCTACCTCAACCGGTTGCGCCGCGGCATGCTCCTCCAGTGTGATCCCACGGTGGTCTTCGCACTCAAACGCCGGGGCGAGTGGACCGGCCGTCTGCTTCGCATTCACTGGGGCATCGACGACCCGTACAACACCTATCGCTACCCCGGTTTACCCCCGGGGCCCATCAACTCCCCGGGCCGGGAGGCGATCCGAGCCGCGATCTCGCCCGACGAGCACGGTTACCTCTTCTTCGTCGCGTCGCCGGACGGCGGGCACGCGTTCTCGCGGACCCTCGCCGAGCACAACCAGGCGGTCGAGAGGTGGCAGCGCTCCCGCCGTTGACCCACGGCCGAACCCCGGTGTACCGTTGAAGGTGGAGGGCAAATGACCCAACCCTATGAGGTCTTCGGATCCTGCATCGTGTTCAAGGAGGTTTTCGAGGACGATCTCGGTCATCTGTTCAGAGCTGGAATCATCGCCGGCGAGACCCTGGATCGCGTCATCTGGCTGCGGGTCTTCGACGGGGCCGGTCTTCCCTCGAAGGCGATCATCGCATCGTTCGGGGAAGCCCGAGCCATCGCCGAGGCCATCCGCGGGTCACAGCTGCCGCGGCATCCGCTCTTCCTCGACGCCGACGGTGTGCCCGGTCTGGGTTGTGACTACCTCCCGGGTCAACCGCTGAACCGGGTGTTGTCGCGCGCCCGCGACGAGGCCTTTCCTCTCCAGCCCGACAACACGTTGCTGATCGTCGAAAAGCTCGCCCTCGCGCTCGCCTCCGGCGAGTCCATCGCGGTCGGCGGGAATCCGCTGGCGCACGGTTTTCTTCATCCCGGTCTGGTCTACCTGAGCAACGACGGAGAGGTCCTGGTCACCGGCTTCGGGCTCGGCCCGACCCTCCTGGGCGCCGTCGGCGATGCCGATGCAGCCGCCGGCGTCCGTGCCTATCTCGCGCCCGAGGCCCTCGCCGCCGGACGTGTCTCTCAGCAGGCCGACGTCTACTCGCTCGGCGCGATCCTCTTTCATCTCCTCACCGGGACCGCCCTGCCGGTGAATCCGGACGAGCGCACCGCGGCGCTCGAGGCGGCGCACGTCGCCTGGGACGGAGAGCCGCTCGCGCTCGACATCCGCGCCGTTCTGAACCGCGCTCTCGCCCCGGCGCCCAGCGATCGGTTCGCGACCGCCGCCGAGTTCCGGGCCGAGTTGGAAAGGCTCATCTACGGCGGCGCCTACTCGCCCACGACCTTCAATCTCGCCCTCTTCATGGATCGCCTGTTCAGAACCGAGATCGAAGAGGACGAGGTGGCCCTGAAACTCGAGTCCGAGATCGATGTTCGGCCGTACATCAAGGTCGAGGCCGAGCAGTGGGACCGGGTGATCGAGCGCGACGAGCCCGGGCCGGATGAGCCGAGCCCTACGGCCGAGGCGATTCCACCCGCCCGGGAAGGCGGCGGCAAGCGCCTGCTCTGGGGGATCATCGGCGGGGCGGTCGTCATCGCCATCGCCGCCGGTGTTTTCTGGATCGGCCGCGGGACCCGGCCGCAGCTGCCCCCGCCGGTGCCGACGCCGACGGCTGACGAGATCGCCGCCGGCAGACAGGCTCAGGACGATCGGCTCCGGGCCCTGACCCAGGCGATGGTCTCCGAGATGATGGCCGAGCGTGAGGAAGAGATACGGCAGGAACTCATCGCCCGACAGACCAGAATCGTGGAGCTGCAGCGCCGCCTCCAGCAGAGCGAAGAGCGGGCGACCCAGGGCGCGGCGGCGGCGGCGAGCGAGGCCGCGACCCAGAAGAAACTGATGGCCGAGATCGAGGAGCAGGAGAAGGCCCAGCGCGAACAGGAGCAGGCGTTGGAAACCAAGCGCCGGGAGGCGTTGAACGAGGCGGCTGAACAGGCGGCCACCGACAAAGCGACGATCGCCGGCGGTGCGGCGGCGGCCGCCGATTCCGGTCCGGCCGCCGGTGGTGGCCGAGAGGCCCGACCGGTCGCGCAGGAAAAGCCGACCACACCGCCCGCTCCGACGACGGCGCCGCCCCGGCCGACCGTCGCAGCGGCCACGACGGTGGTCCAAATCGGAGAGTTCGTCAGTCCGGAGGACGCCGACACGCTCCCCGTGGTGGTGAAGAGCGAACCCTTGGCGTGGCCGAGGAATGCCCAACGGTCGAAGGGCAAGGGCGTGGTCGTGGTCCAGGTGACCGTGAATCCGAGCGGCGGGGTCGACGAGGTCGTCGTCCTGCGGGCGGACCACACCGATTGGGGCATCCCGGAGGCGGCGATCGAGGCCGCTTCAGGGTATCGCTACAAGCCCGGCACCAAGGATGGCGTGGTCATCTCCACCCATGCCTTCATCACCTGGCGCTACGACTTCACTCAGCAATGATGGCTGCGGCGGAAATGACCGAGGCCGAGCGTGATGCTCGGCCTCGTCCTTCAACACTCACAGCCCTCCCCATAACACGCCCGGTGGTCAGGACTCTCCGGGTGGGTGCCACGAGCCGGCTGCAGGCTTAAACCTCGACGCGCTCGCGAAGGGTCTTGCCGGGCTTGAAGTGAACGTACTTCTTCGCCTTGATGGTGATATTCTCACCGGTGGCCGGGTTGCGGCCCTGGCGCTCGCCGCGGCTCTTGGTGGCGAAGGTCCCGAAACCCGGGATCGTCACCTTCTCGCCCGCGTCGAGGGCGGAGGCGATAATCCCTTTTCGGGGCTGGGCCGAGAACATCACATCGACGATATCCGCAGCTTTGCCCTGGCTCAGGCCGGTTTTCTTCGCAAGCTTCAGTGCCATTTCGGTCTTGTTCATTCAATCCTCCGAACGCAAATGTAAACCTATAGTGGATGCGAAAAACGCAACTGTCAAGGGCAAATCCGGGGTATTACAGGAACCTGGAACACTTGCGTTCGGTCCCGGGCCACGATAGCGTGGGCCGCCGGGGGGTGAGCATGGATCTCAGACTCGGTGGCAAACGGGCGCTGGTGACGGGTTCTTCCAGGGGTATCGGCCGGGCCATCGCGCTCTCCCTCGCCGACTTCAAGGTCGACGTCGCCATCAACTACCTCCGCGGCCGAGCCCGCGCCGAAGAGACCGCGAGGGAGATCGAGGAGCGCGGGGTCCGCTGTCTCCTCCTCAAGGGCAACGTCGCCAACCCTGAACACGTCGAGCGGATGTTCACCGCCATCGAATCCAGCTGGGGCGGGCTCGAGATGGTGATTTCCAACGCCGCGTCCGGTGTTCTCAAATCTGCTAAAGAACTGACAATACACCACTTCGACTGGGCGATGCACATCAACGCCGCCGCGTTGTTGCCCCTCGTTCAGAACTTCATCAAGCTCGATTCCAAGGGCGAGAAGACCATGGTCGCGGTGTCGTCGCTCGGTGCGGTCCGTGCGATTCCGAACTACACCGCGGTCGGCGCCTCCAAGGCCGCTCTCGAGTCCATGGTGCGCCACCTTGCCGCCGAGCTCGCGCCCGAAGGGGTGCGGATCAACGCCGTCTCGGCGGGAACCGTCGACACCGATGCGCTGCTCCACTTTCCCAATCGTGAGGAGCTGCTCGAGGCCGCCCGCCGGAGAACCCCGGCCGGGCGCCTGCTGAGTCCGCAGGATGTCGCAAACACGGTGATCTATCTCTGCACCGAGTATTCCTCGATGATCCACGGTCAGACCCTCATCGTCGACGGCGGCTACTCGATCCTGGCATAGGCGCGGCGGCGCGGGTGCGGATGGACCCGCACCGGGGCCCGCTGCGCGGCGGTCCCCGCTTCGGTGGGCTGGTCGACGCGCACCCGGTCGAGCCCTGATTTCAATCGGCTTCGCGGATCAGCGCCTGGGTCTCGAGCCGGTGGAGGCACGTCGTCACACGACAGGAGTTCGCCGAGATCTCGCCGAGCAGCTCGCTGAGAATATGCTGCCGATCCCCGGTCCGAAGCGCCCGGAAGACCTCGGCGCAGAGGTCGTGCATGGCCCGGTGGGGCGCCTCGAGGGCGTCGAAGTCGGGATCGCCGGCGAACTCCCGACCGGAGCCGAGGTACCACTTGCCGAGCTCGCACTCGGTCTCATCGAGATGGAATTCGAGGGGGATGTCGGTCACCGGATCGTCGCTCTGAAGGGCGGCAAAGACCATGTCGATGAGCAGTCGTTCCTGCCAGAAGTGGGCGAGTTGGGCCATGCGGAACAGGCCGATGGGTGAGGCCGGCCATCTCGGTTGATCGCTGAGGAAGGCGAGGTAGTCGTCGAGCGGCAGCGGTCGGCTGACCCAAAACCCCTGCGCCGCGGAACAGCCGGAGTGGAGCAGGGAGTCGTAGATCGCTTTCGATTCCACCCCTTCGACCACGGTTCGGATTCCGAGCATCTGCGCCATGGCGATACTGAGCTTGACCAGCACGGCGCTCTTGGCCGAGTGGAGAACCCGCAGGACAAAGCTCTGATCGAGCTTGATCGAGGAAAACGGCAGCCGTTGGAGCGTGTCGAGGGAGGAGAACCCCATGCCGTAGTCATCCATTGCGAGCTCGACCCCCTCGGCCACCAGGCGGTGCAGGCTGCCGAGAACCGAGTGCTTGCCCGAAACCACCACGCCTTCGGTGACCTCGAGTTCGAGGTGCTCGACGGCGACGAGGCCGCGGTCGATGGCGTCGTGCAGCATGGCGATGAACCGGGGCGCGTCGAGGTCGTGGGCCGAAACGTTGAAAGCGATCCGTTGCTTCGGGTGGCCCGTCTTGATCGCCGAGACATCGGCGAGAAAACGCGGGAACATGGCCTCGGTGAGATCGCTGACCACGCCCCAGGCCTCGGCGAGGGGAACAAAGCTCTCCGGCGAGACCTCGGAACCGTCCTCCCTGCGCCACCGCAAGAGGGCCTCGGCGCCGCAGACCTCTCCGGTCAGAAACGACACTTTCGGTTGGTAGTCGAAATGCATCTCGCCGCGCGCCGCGGCCTGCTCGATCAGGCGAGGTGTGATCTCCACTGGGGACCGCCTTCAGGTTGTGGTCCGACGACCGAGTCCTCGGGTTCCCGGGTTTGCCTTCCTTGAATCTATGTCCTGTGGCCCCGGTTGCCCAGCGTTGGCCCCGGTCCGGACCAGTGGAGGTGACGACCATCACCGGAGAATTCCCGTCGGCCGGCGATGACGATCGGCGAATCGCGGCGTCCCGTCGTAGACTGGGGCGCGGCGTCGGACCGCTTGCGATAGATTTCAGGGTGGGAGGAGAGTCATGAACCGCACGATCGGCAGAGGCTTGGTGGTGGTCGCGGTCGCGTTCCTGGTTTTGGCGGCGGAACCGGCTTCGGCAAAGAACGGATTCTACGTCGGCGGCAGCTTCGGCCGGGCGACGCTCAAGATCAATGATCTCAACCTCGACGTGGAGGAGTTCGACTACAAGGCCGACAGCACGTCGTACAAGATCATCTTCGGCTATCGGTTCATGGGTTTTCTCGCCGTCGAGGGGAACTACATCGACTTCGGCAGCCTGTCGGACTCCATCGACACCATCGAAGGCACCGTCGGCGTCGACACCGATCTCAAGGGATTCGACGCCTCCGCCATGGGGATGCTGCCCCTCGGGATCGCCGACATCTTCGCCAAGGTGGGTTTCGTCAGCTGGAACGCCGATATTCGAGCGGCCATGGGCGAGATCGTCGAACTCGACACCAACAGCGGCACCGACCTGGTCTACGGCATCGGCGCCCAGGTTCGTTTCAAGGGCCTCGCGGTGCGCGCGGAGGTGGAGTACTTCGACATCGCCGACGCCGACAGCGTTTATCTCGTCTCTCTCGGAGCGACCTTCACCTTCTGACCGCCAGGTGGTGCGGTCCGACCGGGATCGACCCGGCAGGCACGAGGGCGGTGATGCAGGCCCCCGGCTCAGCGCTCGCACGTATAATGTCCGGCATGGCCGAAAGCGCACATGTGCCGAGTCGTTCTGCCGCGGGACCGTGGCGGGTGAGTCCGTGGATCCACCGCGTGGATGGGCGGCTCTCGCATCCTCTGACAAACCGGGAGTTGCTGAGTGGTCAGCCCGGATACGACGAACTGCTCCGGTTGGCCGAGAGCGGCGGGAGGCTGGTCGCGCTTGACGAAACCCAGCGCGGGTGGTTGAACGACGGCTGGCTCGAGGCGGTCTCGGCCGACCGGTCGCACGACTTCCGTTTGCGCTACGTCTCCCTCGAAACCTGCTCCAACTGCACCCAGGGCTGCTACTTCTGCCCGGTGGGCTCGGCGCCGCGGCCGACCGCGTTCATGCCCACCGCGCTCTTCGAGAGCATCGTCGGCCAGCTTGCCGCCCACCGGGACACCATCGAGGCGGTCAGCCTGTCGAACTACAACGAGCCCACCGCCGATCGTCGCTTCGTCGATCAGGTGGCCTTGATCCATGCCCACCGGCTTCCGCCCGCGGTGCTCTCCAACGCCTCGGGATTCACCCCCGACAAGGTCGATGCCGTGATCGGGCTCGGCGGGTTGTTCTACCTCGGGATCAACATCTCCACCACCGATCGCGAGCGCTACAAGACCGACCGCGGCAAGGACCATCTGCCCAGGGTCCTCGAGCACCTCGAGTACATGAAAGACAAGCGCGTCGCCGAAACCATGGCCCTGGTCGTGCTCGGCCACAACGACGACGCCCGCCGCCGGGAGACCGAAGAGCTCAGCCGGCGGTTTGCCGGCTCCAACTTCGTCGTCCGGCCCTTCGACATCATGGATCGCGCCGGCTGGCTCGATATCGGCATCGGACCGCAGCAGCCCCACCGCCGGCTGCGCGGTTGCGACAATCTCGGCTCCCGCCCGTTCGAGCACCTTCACATCACCGCCGCCGGCCGGGTCGTCTTCTGCTGCGAGGACTACGACGAGGTCCACACCGTCGGCGACCTCACCACCCAGCGCGTGGACGAGGTCCTGGGCGGCGACGCGATCGCCGAGCTCCGGCGCTGGACCTACGGTGTGGAGGACGCCCCCGACGGCTTCATCTGCCGAAACTGCCTCTTCGCTCTGGCCGACTGAGCCTCCCGGCGGCGGCGTCCCGCCGGCCGGTTCCGCGCATCGTCACCACGGTGGACGGCGTGGGGTGGCGCCACCAGCCGGAGCGGCGTCAGTCGAGATAGCCGAGGGTCTTCAATTGCTCCTCGGTCGCGGGGTCGAGCTCGGTGCGGGACGAGGCCTGATCGGCGAGGCTCGGTCGCGCCAGCCGCCAGGCCTCGAGCTCGGCCGCCAGACCGGCGGTAAGATCGGGTTCTTCGGCGGCGATGTTGCGCCGCTCGCGGGGATCGCGTTCGAGATCGAAGAGCATTCGCTGATTTCCGGCGCCCTCGATAAGTTTGAAGCGCGGGGTCCGGACGCTGTAGATCGCGTCGCGGTACTGGGCGAAGATCCGCTGATCGGCCCACGGCGCGGTCTGCTCCGAGAGGATGTCGCGGCCCTCCAGCTGAGGGGGCGGGACGGAACCGGCGGCGGCGAGCAGGGTCGGGACGATGTCGACCGTGCTCACCAGGGTCGGGTCGACGACCCCGGCCGGGACCCCGCGTCCCCAGACGATGAAGGGAACCCGGACCAGCTCCTCGAAGAGGCTGCCGCGGTGGAGGAGACCGCCGTGGTCGCCGAACTCCTCACCGTGATCGGCGGTGATGACGACCACCGCGTTGTCGAGGAACCCGATCTCCTCGAGGCGGCCGAAGAGCTCGCGCAGGCTGTCGTCGAGGAAGCGGATCTCGCCGTCGTACTGCGACACGAGGAAGTCGAAGTCGGCCCGGCCGAGGTGGCTTCCGGCAGTGGTCGTGAGCGGCCGGAGCGCCTCGCTGGTGGCTTCGACGGCGCCCGCAAACTCGCCGAAGAGCGTCCGGTAGCCCTCCGGCGGCAGATACGGCGAGTGGACCTGGTAGGTGTGGAAAAAGGCGAAGACCGGGGGGCCGGATGCGAGTGCCTCGCCGAGGGTCGCGACCAGGAGATCCGCCCCCTGGTCGGCGGTCCTGCCCTCGTCGGAGAAGAAATCGAAGCCGCGGGAGAAGCCGTAGCTCGCCGACATCCAGCCGCCGCCGGTGACCGCGGCGGTGGTGAAGCCCTGGCGACCGAGGATCTCCTGCACCAGCTCGACCTCGGTGGGAATCGACGGCGCCTGGCGAGAACCCGACGCCGGGTCGGCCCACACCCGGTGGGTCTCCTGATAGAGCGACGACAGCATGGTGGTGTGCGACGACGGGGTGCCGTGGGTGTTGACCGAGGCGTAGGAGAAGCGCACGCCCCGGGCGGCGAGCTCGTCGAGGAACGGCGTCGTGTGGCGGTCATAGCCGTAGCAACTCAGGTGGTCGGCGCGGAGCGCGTCGAGGGAGATCAGCAGGAGATTGGGCGGTGAGGCCACCTCGGGCGCCTGGGCGCCGCAACCGACGAATCCGAGGGTGGCCACGGCGGTGACGACGAGCTTCAAGGTCGGTCTTGGCATGAGGCGATTCTCCCACGGCGGAGACCTCGCCGGGGCCGGCCGGGTATGATCGCGGTGATGACGACCAAAAGCGGTGGCGGCCGGGCGGGCTCCGGCGGGGGAACGGACCGGTTCCAGCTCGGGAATCCGGGTCTCTGGGGTCTCGCGAATTCCCGACTCGACCTGGTGCTGAGTCTCCTGACGGTCGTGCTCGTCGCCGCGTCGCGGTTCGCGCTCCTCGCGTCGGGGCCCTGGGAGTGGGACGAGACCCTCTTCGCCCGCGGCATGCTCCACTTCGAGCTCGCCGCGCACTTCCCGCAGCCGCCGGGATTCCCCGGCTTGCTGGCGCTCGGCCACCTGCTGCTGCCGCTGGCCGGAACTCCCTACCGCGCCCTGCAGCTGGTGTCCGCCCTGGCGTCGGTCCTCGCGCTGTGGCCGCTTGCCGTGCTCGGTCGCAGGGTGGCCGAACCGGCGGTGGCGACCTCGGCGGCGCTGCTGGTGCTGTTTCTCCCGGGACCGTGGCTCTTCTCGGTGCGGGGGTTCTCCTCCATGGCGGCGGTGACCCTGGCGCTGTGGGCCGCGGCGCTGCTCGTCGGCGGCCTCGGCGGCCACCGCGCGACCGCGTTCACCGTGCTGCTCACGGCGGCGTTTCTCGTCCGTCCGGTGCTGCTTCCCACCATCGCGCTGCTCTGGCTCATCGGGGTCGAGTCGATCCGGCCGCGGCGCCGGGTTCTTTTCGGCGCCGGCATCGGTCTGATCGCCATCGCGGTCGCGGTGCTGGTCATGGTCCGCCTCGAAGGCGGCTGGGCGGCGTTTGTCGAGCCCTTTGTCAGACACGGCAGCTTTCACGTCGATCGGCTCCACCGCAACACCCGGATCCTCGCCGAGGTCGGGCTGATCAAGGGGGTCGGCGGGCCGGCGGCGGCAGCCATCCTGACCGGTCTTTCGGCGATCGGCCTGGTCGCGTGGCGGCGGCGGGCCGGGGCGAGGGTCGCGGTGGCCTGGGTGGCGATTCTCGGTCTCACCGCGGCGCAGCTCGTCATGCTCCAGAACCGATCCTACGCGCGCTACGCGGTGGGGGTTCAAATGGCGTCGGCGCCGCTCCTCGCCGGCGCCGGTTCCCTGGTCGCGCCGCCGCTGGCGGTGATCGGCTTTCTCGGCATGACCGCGGTCGCCGCGGGGTCGTCGTTGCCGCTGCTGCGCGAGCAGCACGACGCGGTCTTCGGCGCCTGGCAGGCCACCGTCGACGCCTTCCACCGGGCCGCCGACCGCGGTTGGGCGGCGGTGGTCGAACCGGAAATCCACGTCTTTTCGTCCTACCAGTGGACGCTGATCGAGGCCGCCGGAGAACCGACGCCGCCCATGGTGCTCTCGCCCCGGGCGCCCGAGCCCTGGCGCGGCATCGACCGGCCGTGGTTGGTGGCGACGATCCACCCGCACCTCTACTGGCCGTCGCTGACCCGGTCCCAGAGGGTCTATGCGGGGGTTTCCGAACGGATCAAGCCGCTGACCCAGGACCGGTTCCTCAGCGCCGTCCTGATCGACAACCCACCGCTGCCCGTCGGCCGCTGGTGGACCCTCGAGCACCGCGACGACGGCCTCGCCTTCATGTGGGCCGGCCCTCGGGCCGAGCTCTGGCTGCCGCCGGTTCCGGCGGGGACCCTGGTCGGGCTCGAGCTGCGACCGGCTCCGGGCGCGGATCCCCTGGTGGTGGAGGTCAGCCACGGCGGCGGACGCTTCGGACTCGACGGCCGCAGCGACTCGACCCGGCTATGGACGCGAACCACCTTGGACGCCGTCTCCGAGCCGGTGATCGTCCGTCTCGACCGGGGCGCGGGCTACCCGCCGGGCGGGGGCGACGAACGCGAACTGTCGGTCCAACTGCTCGATGTCGTGGTTCGGCCGCGCGGGGCGGCGTGGGGCGGCCGGGCGGCGACCGAGCTCGAGCGCCGGGGCCTCGGGCTCGAGCTCGAGGGCGGTTACGACGCGGAGATCTTCGCCGACCTCGGCCGTGGAGTCTGGCTCAAACCCGATGCCGGGCTGCGGATCGCCGTCGACGAGCCGGGGCGGTTGGAGCTCCTTCTTGCCGCGCCGCGGCCGACCGCGGCCAACCCACGGATCGTTCGAGACGGAACCCTCGCCGCCGTTTCCTCGGCCGTCGGCAACCGGGGGTTGATCATCGAGATCCCGGTCGACGACGAGGCCGTCGGCGCCGGTTTCATTGAGTTCGAGCTGCACAGCGATCGCTACCGACCGAGCGCCGGCGGCGGCAGCGATGATCGCGAGCTCGGCGTGGTGCTGCTCGGCATCGAGTTCCAACCCGAGCGCCCGACCGAGGGTTGGTGGAATGAGCCGCCGCAACCCTGAGGAATCCGAAGCATCGCACACCATCGCGGGGTTGCATCGCAAAGGGCGTAAAAAGCATCCATCATCAGGAACGCAGGGAAGGCGGTTCCTTCAGGCCCGGCCTTCTGGGCCTCCTCCGGCGTCCCAGCGTCGCACGGGCAGCGCGGTCACGAGGGGTGGATGGGGGAGCTGTGACCGCGCTGCCCGCGCGAGCGGCGGCCTCGTGGCGGGCCGGGAGAGAGGCACCGGGACGTCGTGCCGCGAGGGTTGCCCGGCAGCGGCATTGTGCGCAGCGCTCCGCGCCGCCGGATGGCCGACGTTCTGCACAATGCCGCGCCCGGCACGCCCCGAGGGAGGTTTGTTCCCGCGTGCTTGCGGCGTTGTCGCTTCCGCTGTCGCGGATGCTGCAGCGGTCGCTGTCGCTGCGGCTGCCGCGGTCGCTGCCGCTGCCGCTGAAAATCTCATCGGGCACGGGAGAGGGAGGGGGAGATGATCGGAGACGGAAACGGACGCTGTCGCTGACGTTGCCCCGGATGCGGATGCTCGGACTCAATACGGTGCGATGGTCGCCTTGACGAGCCCCCAGGCGCCGCGGGCGATCTCGCCGAGCTCGTCGAATGATCGGATCCGGCCGGCGAAGCCGGCCATGATCCGGGGCCGGAAGTAGAAGCCGAAGTTGGCCCGTCGTTGGAGCCGTTTGAGCTCATCGGAGGTCCGTCCCCGAGGGACGTAGAAGAGCTCCTCCTCGCGGTAGCCGCCCATCGAGCTGAGCTGCATCCAGTCGTCGATCTCCACCGAGCCCTCGGCTTTGGCGATCTCCCAGAGTTCGGTCCCGGGGAAGGGCGTCGCCAAGGCGAAGCGCACCTGGTCGAGGGGCAGGCGGCGCGAGAAGCGGATGGTCGCCTCGCTGTCCTCGACGGTTTCGCCGGGCAGACCGAGGATGAAGGTCGCCCTGACGTAGAGGCCGGCCTCCTTGGCGAGGCGGACGGCGTTCTCGGCCTGGCCGACCACGGTGCCCTTCTCGACCGTGTCGAGGAGTCTCCCGACCCCACTTTCGATGCCGAAGGAGACGAGATAGCAACCGGCCTTTTTCAACGCCTGGAGGGTCTCCCCGTCCACCGAGTCGACCCGGGTGGCGATCTGCCACGGCAGGGTTTGGTGATATCCGCGAGCCGCATACCGGTCGCAGAAGTCGAGGGTCCGTTCCTTTGAAAGCACGAAATTGTCGTCGCCCATGAGCAGGGTCCGCGGCCGCTGTTCGCGGACCACCTGGTCGATCTCGGCCATGATGTTGTCGAGGCTGCGCGCCCGAAAGCTGCCGCCCATGACGGTCTGGGCGGCGCAGAAGACACAGTCATAGGGGCAGCCGTAGGCGCCGAAGACGATGTCCATGGGCGGTCGGATGCTGAGGTCGGGGCTCATCCGGTAGACCTCCATGGGCAGGAGATGACGCGCCGGGAAGGGGAAGGAATCGACATCCGGCTCGAGCGGCCTTGGCGGGTTGCTGACGAGCTCGCCGTCGAGACGGTGGGAGGTTCCGGCGATGGTGCCGAGCTCATTGTCGGCCCCGGATTCCAGTGCGCGGCAGATCTTCACGATGGTCTTCAGACCCTCGCCGCGGACGGCGATGTCGACATCCGGGCTGCCGACGAGATCGTCCGGCCGGACCGTCGGGTGGACGCCGCCGACCACGACGGTGGATGCCGGCAGGGTCTGCCGGACCAGCCGCGCGGCGGCCAGAGTGCTTCCCACCAGAGCGGTGGCGCAGGTGATGCCGACGATCTCGGGTCTCGCCTCGTTCAGGGCCGCCGCCAGCGGACGTTCCTCGATCTGGGCGTCGTAGACCTCGACCTCGATGCCCTCCCGTTCGAGTTGCGCGGCAAGGTAGAGCAGGCCCATCGGCGGCATGACCCATCCCATCCGGCCGAAGTGGCGACCCATATAGCGTTCGATCTCGTAGTCCGGGTTGACCAGCAGAACCCGCATCCCTGTCCCCCCTCGCACCGCCGTTCATTCGATTGAGGTGTCGCTGCATGTTGTACGGGCCATGATACTTCGGCGTTGCCCCGCCCGGGCTGATCGATCAAAGTAGTGGATTGCGAGCGAGAGTGTGGCATCCTCGGAGGTGAGGTCTGCGGTGTGTTGAGGAGATGATGGTGACAACAGCTGATGCACGACTCTTCCCGGAGCTCGAAGCGTACGTCGGCCGCCGTCTCGGCGAGGGCGACGTCGATGACGACCGCAGGAAGCTCCTCGAGAGGGTCGTGGACGGTGTCGTCGCGAAGACGGGCAACGCTCGGCCGGCGCGGTTGGTCTTCATCTGCAGCCACAACTCGCGGCGCAGCCAGCTCTGCCAGTTCTGGGCGCAGGCTGCGGCGCACCGCTTCTCGGTCCCCGGCGTCGAGGCCTTCTCCGGCGGTACCGAAGCGACGGCGTTCAACCCGCGGGCGGTGGCCGCCCTGAGGCGGGCCGGTTTCGCAGTCGAATTCTTCAGCGACGGCAAGAACCCGGTCTACGAGGTCCGGTACGAGTCCGAGATGGAGCCGATTCAGGCGTTCTCAAAAGTCTATGACGCGGCGCCGAATCCGAGGGCGGGCTTCGTCGCGGTCATGACGTGTTCATCCGCCGACGCCGCCTGCCCATCCGTGGTCGGCGCCGAAGAACGCATCGCCGTCCCTTACGACGATCCCAAGCAAGGCGACGGCAGCGAGCACGAGGCCGAGGTCTACGACGACCGCTGCCGCCAGATCGCCCGCGAGATGCTCTACGTGTTCTCGAGGGTCGCGGCCCTGTCCTGATTCATTTCGATCTCGCCGATCCGGCGGGCATTCCCGGAATCGATGGGCGGACGATCGAAGGGAAGAGACCGAGCTCGGGTATCCTTGTCGGGTCCGGCGGATGAGATCGGGTATCGGAGGTGTGATGGATCGCGACGAGTTGATGAGGATCCTCAACGAGGTGGCGGCGGGGTCGACCGGTGTCGATGCCGCGCTCGATCGACTGGCTTCGAGCGGCGTCGACGATCTCGGCTTTGCCCGGCTCGACACCGACCGCGAGCGCCGCACCGGTGTCGCCGAGGTGATTTTCGCCCCCGGCAAGACCGGGGAGCAGCTCGAGATGCTGGTGGCTCGGTGCCTCGAGGTCCACGGCAAGGTGCTGGTCACCCGGCTTGACGCCGACCGGGCGGCGCCGTTGGTCGCGAAGTTCGCCGAGCTCACCTTCCACAGGGCGGCGCGGGTGCTCGAGGCGCGGCGCGAAGGCGGTCCGCGCCACCTCCCGGTCGCGGTGGTCGCGGCCGGGACCTCGGATCTGCCCGTCGCCGAGGAGGCGGCGGTGGTTCTCGAGCACCTCGGCCACCCGGTGGACAGGGTCGTCGATGTCGGGGTCGCCGGGATCCACCGGCTCTTCTCCGAGCTCGGCCGGCTGCGCGCTGCCCGCGCCGTCGTGGTGGTGGCCGGGATGGAGGGCGCGCTGCCGTCGGTGGTGGCCGGGCTCATCGACCGGCCGGTGGTGGCGGTGCCCACCTCCGTCGGTTATGGCGCCAGCTTCGGCGGCGTCGCCGCCCTGCTCGGGATGCTCAATTCGTGCGCCGCCGGGATCGGCGTGGTCAACATCGACAACGGTTTCGGCGCCGCAACCCTGGTTCACCGAATCGCCCTCGGTGAGGGCGATTCGGCGGCCCGGGCACACCGGATCTCCCTCGACGACGGTGAAGGGAAGGCGAAATGAGTCGCCGGGTGCTCTATCTCGACTGCGCCGGCGGCGCCGCCGGCGACATGGTGCTCTGTGCCCTCACCGAGGCTGCGGATTGCGCCCCCCTGATCGAGGCGCTGCCGGAGACGCTCGGATTCGCCGATGTCACCATCGCGTGGCCCCCGGGTCGAACCGGGGGATTTGCCGCTCGTCGTCTGAGGGTGGGTTTCGCCCCCGAATCGCATCCCCGGCACCGGAACCTGGCCGAGGTGGAGGCCGTCATCGACGGCGCCGGGCTTTCCGAGCCCGTCTCGTTGATGGCGAAGAACGTCTTTCGAACCCTGGCCGGGGCCGAGGGCGAGGTCCACGGCGTGAGCGCCGAGGCGGTCCACTTCCACGAGGTGGGTGCGGTGGACGCCATCGTCGATGTCGTCGGCGCCTGTCTCGCTCTCGATCAGCTCGCGGTGGATGAAATCGTATGCTCGAGCCTGCCCATGGGGAGCGGGACTGTCGATTGCGCCCACGGGACCATGCCGTTGCCGGCGCCGGCGGTGGCGGCCATGCTGCCGGGGGTGCCGGTCCACCCGGCCGGGGTCGTCGGCGAGACCGTGACCCCGACCGGGGCGGCGCTGGTGACGACCTTCGCCCACCGCTTCGGAGCCATGCCGGCGATGACCGTCGAGACCGTGGGGATCGGCGCCGGGACCGCCGAGCGACCCGGGCTGCCCAACGTCCTGCGCGCCTTTGTCGGCGAGACCGCCGGAACCGCCGAGATCGGCGAGACCGATCACGTCGTGGTCGAGTGCAACGTCGATGACCTCGACCCGCGGGTGCTGCCGGTGGTCCTCGATCGGCTCCTCGCCTCCGGCGCCCTCGATGCGTCGATCACCCCCATCGTCATGAAGAAGGGCCGCCCGGGCCATCTGCTGACCGCGCTCGCCCCGACCGCCGCGCTCGAGACGGTGGTCGAGGTGCTGCTGCGGGAAACCACCAGCCTCGGCTGCCGCAGTTATCCGGTCACGAAGCACCACCTGGGACGACGGATGGCGACCGTCGACACCCCGTGGGGACCGGTGGCGGTCAAGCTCGCCCTCGCGGGCGAGAAGATCCTGCGCCGGGTGCCCGAGTTCGAGGCCTGCGCCGCGCTGGCGCGCAAGACCGGGGTCCCGGTGCGGGACATCCTCGCCGCCGCCGGCGGTATGGTCGAGGAGGACTAGTGGCCGACTACGACGCCCTGCTCGAGTGGTTCCGTGACCGGGGTTCGGCGCTGGTCGCCTACTCCGGCGGGGTCGACAGCACCCTGCTGGCCAAAGCGGCGCACGACGCGCTCGGCGATCGCGCGCTGGCGGTGACCGCGGTCTCGGCGTCGCTCGCCCCCGCCGAGCTCGACGAGGCGAGCGAGCTGGCGACGCGGATCGGGATCACCCACCGCCTCGAGACCTCGCAGGAAACCGCCCTGCCCCAGTACCTCGTCAACGACGGGGACCGCTGCTACCACTGCAAGACCGAGCTCTACGGCATCTGCGGGAGGATCGCATCGGAGCGTGGTCTCGCGGTCATCGTCAACGGTCTCAACACCGACGACCTCTCGGACCACCGGCCGGGCAACCGCGCCGCCGACGAGGCCGGCGTCCGCTCGCCCTTCGTCGAGCTCGGTTTCGACAAGGCGGCGATCCGCTCCCACTCGCGCCGACTCGGGCTGCCCACCGCCGACAAGCCCGAGCTCGCCTGTCTCGCCTCGCGCTTTCCCACCGGAACTCCCATCACCGTCACCGGTCTCGAACGGGTTGCGGCCGCCGAGGAGATCGTCGCCGGGCTCGGCTTCAGCCAGTACCGGGTGCGGTTCCACGGCGATCTGGCCCGCATCGAGGTCCCCGCCGCCGAGATCGGTCGCCTGGCCGACGACGAGCTCCGCAGGCAGCTGCTCGACGGTGTCCGCGGCGCCGGCTTCCGCTTCGTCACCGTCGATCTCGCCGGCTATGCGCGCGGGTCGTCGAATCCGTTGGCGATGGGAAGGGTGTAAACGAGCCGGCGGGGACGCCCGGCCCCAGAATTGAACCGATTCCCTACTCCCTTTTCCTTTCCCGTTCCCCTCCTAGTGGCCGCCGACCCGAGCCCTGCCCCGAACTCCTTTCGCCGCGATTTGCCCGGCGTCGGCATTGTGCGGGGCGTGGGGTGCTGCCGGGAGACGGTGGGGGCACAGTGCCGCGCCCGGCACGCCCCGGTGGGGGTCGGTACTTGGCTTTCCGGGGCCGAGGCAATCGGGGCTGCCGCTGCCCCGGGCGCGGACGTTGTCCCGGACACGGACACGGACACGGGCACGGGATCGGGAACGGATTCGGACGCGGACTCGGAAACGGAAACGGACGCGGACTCGGGCTCGGACTCGGGCTCGGACTCGGACACGACCCGCAGCGCAAGAACCGGGTGGATACCAACCGGGGCATCGCTTACATTGGCCTCATGGAAACCAACGACCACCATCACGACTACGAACGTATCGCGCAAGCGCTGAGCTATCTCGAGGACCACCGGATCGAGCAACCCGCCCTCGAGGAGGTCGCGGGTCACGTGGGGCTGAGCCCCTTCCATTTCCAAAGGTTGTTCAGTCGCTGGGTGGGCATCAGTCCGAAACGTTTTCTCCAGTTCTTGACCGTCGAGCATGCCCGACAGTGTCTTGTGGAGACACGATCGGTGCTCGAGGCGACGTTCGAGACGGGTCTCTCCTCCCCCGGGCGGCTGCATGACCTCATGGTGGCGGTGGACGCCATGACCCCGGGCGAGTTCAGGGCGGGCGGCGACGGGTTGACGATCCGCTACGGCTTCGAGTCCAGTCCGTTCGGCTCCTGCCTCATCGGCGTCACCGACCGCGGGGTGTGCTGGCTGTCGTTTCACGACCGGACCGGTCCCACCGACGCCGTCGAGGAGCTCGGCCGGAGCTTCCCCAACGCCGGGCTTCGGGAGGACACCGGAGCGGCGGCCGACTGGCGGGACCGGGTCTTCGACCGCGCCCGGTCCGGCGACGGCCCCATGCCGGTGCTCCTCGCCGGCACCAACTTCCAGCTCAAGGTCTGGGAGGCGCTGCTCAGGATCCCGCCCGGCGGTCTCTGCTCCTATCAGGATCTCGCGCGCACCATGGGCCGGCCCACCGCGACCCGAGCCGTGGCCTCGGCGGTGGCGGCCAACCATATCGCCTACCTCATCCCGTGCCACCGGGTGATCCGGTCCATGGGAGAGTTCGGCCAGTACCGCTGGGGTGGCGTGCGAAAGCGCGCCATGGTCGGCTGGGAGCTGGCCCGCGGGGCCTGACCCCCGGTCGCCCCGGCCCGGCGACCTCCGCGGGCAGCCCGACCTACGGCAGCGCCGCCGACCACGCCCCGGTGGCGCCCGACTCGAAGCCGTCGGCGAAGATCCCGAGCCGCTCATTGCCGATCGCCCAGGTCAGGTCGTAGGCGATGCCGAAAAGTAACTGAGACGGCTGCATCCCGCCACCGTCCTGGTAGTCGACCCAGCACTGGTTGTCGCGGATCGCACCCTGGTTGGCGAGCACGAAGTTGTTGTCGGGGCCGACCACTGCCCACTCCAGCCAATAACGGCCGGCGCCGAGGACGATCGGGTCGAACTCGGCGATGGATGCCGCCTCGTAGCGGCCGAAGGCCTCGCGGCCGCTGCCGGTCTCGGCGTAGAAGCGGACGTTGGCGGTGGCGATCACCGCCCCCGGTCCGGCGACCCCGGGGCCGCCGCCATTGGGGTCGTTGGCGCGAACCGTGATGTCGGCGCCTCTGCCTGCCGGGACATCGCGCGTGTCCCAGACGTGGCGCCAGCGCAGGTGGCGCAGGGTCCAGGTGGCGCCGGCCGGCACCTCGAAGTCGTCGAGCACCGTGCGGCGCACGGTCAGACCGGGAGGCACGCCGTTGCTGAGAGCTTGGGTGAAATCGGTGTCGCCGTTGTCCCAGAGCCTGCCCGCGAAGGGGCCGAAGGCGGCGAGGCGGCCGCCGCTCGGGACGTAGACGGTGCCGCTCGGGAACGGCACGACCGCCGCGTGCAGGAGGGCGCTCGTGGCTGTGGCGGGGTCGACGGTGTAGACGTTGCCGTCGTCGCACGAGGCGATCAGCACCCCGAGGTCGGAGGCGTACTCGAGAGCGGATTGGCTCACCGCGACGGGAATCCCGTGCGGCCCGACCACGGTCGCGGCGCCCGTGGCGCGGTTGACCGAGAGCAGCGAGAGAGAGTCCAAGGCATACAGGGTGTCGGTGGTCGGGTCGTAGGCGAGGCCGGCGGCGGTGGCGCCGGCGCCGAAGGGGCCGATGCAGGAGGAGGCGCCGGTGCTGCGGTCGACCACGGAGAGACCGGCCCCGCCCGGGCAGTCGAGGTCGGCGCCGTAGAGCACGTCGTGGAGCGAGTCGTAGGCGAGACCCCAGATGTTGTCGCTGGTGACGTGTTTGCCGATCAGGGTGATGCGGCCGGTGGTGAGGTCGATCCAGCCGAGGCCGTGATCCTGGTCCGGAGTTTCCACGTCGGAGACGTACGCTATCCCGGTGGAGGTGTCCAGCGCCATGCCGGCGACCTCCGGGTTCATCACGGTCGGGCCGACGGTGTGGGTGGTTCCGGAGAGCAGGTCGACCCGGGTGAGCGTGTTGGCGGTGTCGTTGATGACGTAGAGATTTCCGCTGCTGCCGGTGGTGCTGGCGTTGAACCAGGCGCTGCCGGCGAGGCGGTTGGTGGTCAGGTCGCCCCACACCACCGAGCCGCGGGCTTTGGGCGGGCCGGCGGCCGGCGCCGGCGACACCGCTGCGAGCCAGAGCGCCGTCGCTGTCACGGCGAGCCGGGCGGCCGCAGCCCGCCGCCGGGGTCGATGGGTGGTGTCGGGCTGGTCGAGAGCGCATCGCTGCTTTCTGGTCATCGCGGATCCTCCTGTCGAATGCCGTTCCGGACGGGCGCCGGGCCCCAGCGCCGCGGGGCGACTCAAGGGGCCTACTGATGAAACGCGGATTTGACTGCGATCAGGTATCATCCGCGAACCTGCCCAGGCCGTCTGGATCGAAATCCCCGCCCGCGGCTCCGGATTGAAAGGAGGAGCTCCGCGCCGGGCTCCGATCGCGACCGGCACCGGGACTACGACCTCGCCTGATCTACTCATGAGCTGTCTGCTGCGGACGAGGATGCATCCCTCGTAGCCGTGTCTTTTCACCTTGGGGTGCTCGACGTACTGTCGAGTGCACCTCCGCACCCCTCGGATCGTCAACCTGTCCCGGCACAGCGCCTCGCCGGCCTCGCGACGCAATCCGGTGAGAAGTACGGGTTCAACGCATGATCAACTTACTAATTGAGAATTGTTCCGAATTTCGGTCTCAGCAAGTGATACCATGTGGCCGTTTCACGCTCGGAGGGAGAGGGCTTCATGGACTTCCCGGTCTTCCATCTGGATTTTCTCGGCAACCGAATGCTCATTGCCCTCATCGCGGTGCTCCACGTCTGGATCAACCACGCCTTCGCGGTCGGGGCCATGCCGCTCGTCACCGCCCTGGAGTGGTGGGGTTATCGAAGCGGCGACGACCGGTGGGATCGCTTGGGCTACCGCGTCCTTACCGTGTGTTTTGTCGTGACGACGACCTTCGGCGCCCTGACCGGGGTGGGAATCTGGTTGTCGACCTCGCTGGTCAACCCTTATGCCATCGGCAGCCTGATCCGGATCTTTTTCTGGGCCTGGTTCATCGAGTGGCTGGTCTTCGTCACCGAGGTTCTGTGCATCATGATCTACTACCTGAGCTGGAAGCCCATGGCTCGGCGCAAGAAGGCCCACATCGCCGTCGGGGTCGCCCTCAGCGTTGCTTCTTGGGTGACCATGGCCATCATCACCGCGATCCTCGGTTTTATGATGGACCCCGGAAGCTGGCTCGCGCGGGAGAGCTTCTTCAGCGGGGTTTTCAACCCGATCTATCTGCCGCAGTTGGCCTTCCGAACCCCGGTGGCGATGATCGCGGCGGGCTGGTTGGCCCTGTTCCTCGCCTACTTCTTCACCCGCTCGGAGCCCGATCTGCGGCGCCGGAGCGTCCGTTTCATCGCGCTCTGGTCGCTGGCCTGGTTGCCGGCGGCCGTGGCCGGGGCGCTCTGGTACTGGCGGGCGATCCCGGTTTGGATGGCCGGTAACGTGCCTGTCGCCCTCGGCACCCAGCGGTTTGCCGCGTGGTACGACCAACTCCTGACGGTCCTCGCGGCGATGGTTGTGGTGGTTTTCGTGACCGGCGTCTTCGGCGTCGTGCTGCCGCGCCGCCTGCCCCGGGTCGCGCTTCTCGTGCCCTTCGCCCTCACCCTCGTGCTGCTCGGGTCGTTCGAGCGGGTCCGGGAGTTCATCCGCAAGCCCTTTGTCATCGGCGAGTACATGTACGCCAACGGCGTCAGGGTCGCCGATCTTCCCCTGCTCAAGGAAGAGGGGGTCCTGCATCACGCAACCTACGCCCGGGTCCGCGAAGTCACCGACTCCAACGGCGTCGCCGCCGGAGCCGAGGTCTTCCGACTCTCCTGCACCCGCTGCCACACCGTGTCGGGGGTCAATTCCGTCACCGACCGGCTGGGCGGTCTCTACGGCCCGGGCGCATGGGACCGGGACACGGTGAAGTACTACCTCGTCGGGATGCACACGGCGCGGCCCTTCATGCCGCCCTTCCCCGGCACCGACCGGGAGGCGGGCGCCCTGGCCGACTACCTGGTCGATCTCCAGCGCGCCCCCCGGCCGGCGCTCGGCGCCCAGGACGTCGGGGCGCGCCCGGGAGCCGCCGGCCCGATCGGCGGCGGAGAGGAGGGTTGAGATGGACGGCGTGCCGATCCCCAAGGACTTTCTCCTGCCGCTGCCGGCCTCGGCCGGAGATCTCGAGCTCGCCCTCGTGCTGCTCTTCCTCGCCCACATCCTCTTCGTCAATCTCATGGTCGGCGGAGTTCTCCTGAGTCTCGCGTTCGAGATCCGCGGCCTGCGGCGTCCGAGCTACGACGCTCTCGCCAAGAAGATCGCCGCAACGGTCACCGTCAACAAGAGCCTGGCGGTGGTGCTCGGCGTGGGTCCCCTGCTGGTGATCAACGCTCTGTACGGGCTCTACTTCTACACCGCCAACAGCCTCACCGGCGGGGCCTGGATCCTCATCGTCCCGGTGGTGATCAGCGCGTTTCTGCTGCTCTATCTCCACAAGTACAGTTGGGCGGCGCTGGCCGACCGCAAGGGCCTTCACCTGGCCATCGGCGGTGCGGGGGCGACGCTGCTGCTCTTTGTTCCGCTGATCTTTCTCGCCAACATCAATCTCATGCTTTTTCCCGGCCGATGGCTCGAGGTCGAAGGGTTCCTGTCCACCCTCGCCCTGCCCAACGTGCTGCCCCGTTTCGTCCATTTCGTGCTTGCCTCGGTCGCCGTCGCCGCGCTCTTCCTCGCGGGCTGGCTGTGTCGAAGAGGCTTCGACTTCGAGACCGCCCTGCCCGGACTCGATCGCTCGGTGATCAAGCGCGAACTCCTCACCGTGGTCTTGGCCGCCACCGCACTGCAGCTGCTCGCCGGACCCCTGGTGCTGGCGACCCTGCCGCCGCACGGACTGTCATGGCTGCTCCTGGGCAACCTCGCGGTGGCCGTCAGCCTCGGCATCGCGGCGCTGGTCCTGCTCTGGCGGGAGAGTTCGGCAGCGGGACCGCTCAGCGCCCGCTACTGGACGGTCGTGGTGCTGCTTGGCTGCACCGTCGGCCTCATGGGTCTGACCCGCCACCTCTATCGCGAGAAGGCGATCACGCCGCACCGGGAGCTGGTGGCGGCCCACACCGCCGATTTCCGCGCCGCGGCCCTCGGCGCGGAGATGCGGCTTGCCGCCGGGACGCCGCGTATCGGCGCCGGTGAGGTGGTGGCGTCACCCGGGGAGAGGGTCTTCCGGGCGACGTGCATGGCCTGCCACGACCTCGACACGCGTCGGGTCGGTCCGCCGCTGCGGGAGATCGTCGATATCTACGCGGACAACCCCGACGGCCTCATCGCCTGGGTCAAGGCGCCGGGCAAGAAACGCGAGGGCTATCAGCAGATGCCGCCGATCACGATGCAGGACGCTCAATACCGGGCGGTCGCGACCTACATTCTCAATGAAGTTTTCTCGCTCCCGGAGGCGACCGCGGAGACTGGTTGATACGCGTTTCGTCACAACCGCACACGCTCAAAGGGGAAGACGGAGCGACCCGAGACGGCTTCGTGTCGTGGCGGCTTCGTGGTTACGGCGAGTCAGATCGGCTCGAAGTGACAGGTGAAGTGCCGGAGCATCTTGGGTTGTTGGGTGATCCGGTGGCCCGGGATCCTGTTGCGCTCCCGCCACACCTGCTCGATGACCTCGATGAGGTAGTCGAAGTGGCTCTGGGTGTAGACCCGGCGGGGGAAGGCCAACCGCACCAATTCGAGCGGTGACGGCTGCTCGACGCCGTCGCTGTCGAAGTGACCGAACATCACGCTGCCGAGCTCGACCGCGCGGACGCCGCCGGCGAGGTAGAGGGCGTTGACGACCCCGATTCCCGGGTACGTGAGTGGGTCCATGTCCGGCAGCATCTGACGGACGTCGAGGAAGATCGCGTGCCCGCCGGCCGGCCGTACCATCGGCACTCCCATGGCGGTGAGCCGCGTCATCATGTACTCCACCGTCGCATGGCGGTAGACCTGGTAGTCGTAACCGAGGGCCTCTTTCAGACCGACGGCGATGGCCTCGAGGTCGCGGCCGGCAAGACCGCCGTAGGTCGGGAAACCCTCGCGCAGGATGAGAAGCGAGCGGAAGCGCTCGGCCCACTCGTCATCCCGGCAGACCAGGAAGCCGCCGATGTTGGCGAGGCCGTCCTTCTTGCAGCTCATGGTGGCGCCGTCGGCGAGGGAGAACATCTCCTGGGCGATGTCGAGGAGCTCGCGGTCGCGGTAGCCCGGCTCGCGCTCGCGGACGAAGTAGGCGTTCTCGGCGAAGCGGCAGGCGTCGATGATCAACGGGATCTTGTGCTCCGAAAGCACCGCTCTGACGTCGCGGAGGTTGGCCATGGAGACCGGTTGGCCGCCGCCGGTGTTGTTGGTCACGGTCATCATGGCGAAGGGGATCTTCCCGGCGCCGTGCTCGGCGATGCAGGCGCGGAGCCCGGCGATGTCCATGTTGCCCTTGAAGGGAGCCTCGGCCTGGGTGTCGAAAGCCTCGGCGCAGGGCAGATTGAGGGCGATGGCGCCGCAGTACTCGATGTTCGCCCGGGTCGTGTCGAAGTGACTGTTGTTGGGAATGATGTCGCCCGGTTTGAGCACGCATGCGGCGAGGATTCCCTCCGCCGCACGCCCCTGGTGGGTCGGGAAGATGTGTTTCATCCCGGTGATCTCGGCGACGCTCGCTTCGAAGCGTTTCCACGATCGGCTGCCGGCGTAGCTCTCGTCGCCGAGCATCATCGCCGCCCACTGCTCGGTGGACATGGCGCCGGTCCCCGAGTCGGTGAGCAGATCGATGCAGCAGTCCTCGGCGTCGAGGAGGAAGACGTTGTGGTGCGCCGCCTCGAGGGCCGCAGCCCTGTCCTTCGCGCTGGTGATCTTGAGCGGCTCGGTCATCTTGATTCGGAAGGGCTCGATGATGGTGCGCATGGCAGACCTCCTCGGTGCGGGCGCGGGGATTTCCGACGCCGCCCCGAGCCTACCGTCTTTCGCGATCCGGTCAAGACCGCTTCCCGGTGGTTTGCGGGGTATACTCGATGGGATCCCGCGATGAGGAGGCGACCGGCCATGGTGCGATCGACCGGGCAACGGCACAGGTGGTTGAGATGGTGCGGTGGGATGCTCCTCGTGCTCGGCGCCACGGCCCCGGCGGCGGCAACCATCAAGGAGCTTTCCAACGACAGCTTTGCCGGGGTCGGCACGGTCACCTGCGCCCTGGGTTTTGCCGAGGGCGAATCCGCGGCGGTCAAGCTGACCGCGGACCCCGGTGACTATCCGTACGAAATCAAAAAGGTGCGAATGCTGATCTGTCCGGAGCCGACCTCCGGGTTCGTGATTCTGAGAATCTACGAGGACGACACCGGCACCGTCGCGCCAGGGCCCCTGCTCTACGAGGAAATCGTTCAGGTCACCGCCTCGGACATTGCCCTCAACGAGGTCGATATTTCGCTCCAGGGGATCGTCATCTCGAGCGGCAGCGTGCGGGTCGAGCTCGAGTGGTATCAGGCCTCGCCCCCGGGTCCCGGGCTCGCCAGGGACAACGACGGGTTCACTCCCAACGTCAACTACGTCTACGTCAACCCGCCCGGAGTGTGGGTCTACGCCGACGCCGTTGGGGTGATGGGCGACTGGATCATCCGTATGGAGATCGAGACCGGCGCCGAGACGCCGCTCTTCGCCGATGGTTTCGAGTCGGGTGATACCACCCGGTGGACATTGACGGAGCCGTAGCCGGCGCAGCGACGGGTTCCAGCCCGACTCGAGGCGCCCTGTGATCCGGGTTCCACCGAAGCCGCCGCAACTGAGATATCCTCTCCCCTCGAACCGCGAGGTGGTTCACCATGGGAGACTTCATGCAGCTCGGCGCGCGAAAACCACGGACGAAGATTCGATTTTTTCTTGTGCTGCTGATCGCCGGCGTGATCGCCGCCGGGTTCTGGCTCGCCCTGAGGAGAGGCCCGACGCCGGTGGTCGAGCTGGCGACTGATCGGCCGGCCGTCGGCAAGGCGACCACGGTGACCGCGACGTTCAGCGAGCCGGTCCACGGTCTCGGCGGAATCCGGCTCGAGCTCATCCAGGGCGACCGGGTCGAGGTTCTCGATCGCCGGGAGCTGACGCGAGGGTCGCTGGTGCCCTGGTCGCGGGCGGACGGGACGGCCGAGATCGCGCTGACCGCCGTCGTCGGCACCACCACCCTGGACTGGCTCGACGACGGCGATGTCATTCTGCGGGCGACCGCCGACCGTTCGGTGGGTTTCCTGCGCCGCGACGAGTCCGTGGTGGCGGAGCGCGTGCTCCCGGTGCGGCGCCGGCCGCCCCGTCTCGAGCTGTTGTCATCGCAGCACTACGGCCAGCAGGGCGGTTCGGGCGCCGTGCGTTACCGGGCGGGTGAGACGGCGGTGCGCTCGGGGGTCCGGGCGGGGACCCATGAATCCTTGGGTTTGGGGCTTCCAGGGGGCGGTTCGGACGAGTTCTTCACCATCTACGCATTGCCCTGGGATCTCGGCGACCCGGCCGAGGTCCGACTCTTCGCCGAGGACGACGCCGGCAACCGGGTCGAGGCTCCCTTTCTCGACCTCTTCAAGGCCCTCCCCGCGCGAGTCGACACCATCAGCCTCGACGACGCCTTCTTCGACCGGGTCGTGCCCGCCATCGCGAGCCGGACGCCGGGCTTCGACGACTCCGGGACCCTGCTCGAACAGTACCTCTTGATCAACCGTGAGCTGCGCCGGGCCGAGCTCGACCGGGTCGCCGAGCTCTCGCGTCGCAGCGAGCCGGCCTTCCTGTGGTCGGGTCCGTTCTTCCAGATGACCAACTCGGCGCTCAAGGCGAATTTCGCGCAGACCAGAAGTTACCTCTACGACGGTCGTGAGGTCGACCGCCAGACCCACCTCGGCCTCGATCTCGCCTCCACAGCCCGGGCGCCGGTGCCGGCGCCGAACTCGGGCCGGGTGGTCTTCGCGGGCTGGATGACGCTCTACGGCAATGCGATCATCATCGACCACGGCTATGGCCTGATGTCGCTCTGCGGTCACCTCTCGACCATCGAGACGGCGGAGGGAGATCAGGTCGAACGGGGCGAGATCATCGGCCGGAGCGGCGCCACCGGTCTCGCCGGCGGCGACCATCTCCACCTCGAGATCTTCGTTCATGGACAATCGGTGGACCCGCTCGAATGGCTCGACGGCAAGTGGATTCAGGAAAAGGTCATGGCGAAGATCGGACGATAATTCTCAATTTTCAATTTTGAATTCTCAATTACCATCGCACGGCCTCGCGGGACGGTCGCGCTGTCATTAAGAATCAAGAATTCAAGATTGAGAATTTGGAGCGTCAGCCTTCGGATGCGCG
>JAHECW010000205.1 GCA_024641545.1 Acidobacteriota bacterium | reverse complement strand
GTTCCTTCCCGCCAGGGTCACGACGCCGTCGGCGGTGGCGTGGACCGCGGTCCCTACCGGCGCGCCGTAATCGACTCCGTAGTGGGGCATGCTTCGCTTCAGCACCGGGTGGAATCGGCTGTTGCTGAAGCGCGAGGTGACCCGACTGAACTTGAGGGGAGATCGGAGGAACATCTTTCTCAGGGGTGTGCCTTCGAGATCGTAGTAGCCCAGGCGCCCGTCCTGATCCGGGAAGATCACCGCGTTCATCGTCCGACCCTTGTTGACGAAGCGGGCGGCGAACACAGTTCCGTAGCGGTAGAACTCGCCGTCGATCGTCTGGACGTCGACGACGGCGACGAAACTGTCCCCGACGCGCAGGTCGCGCAGGAAATCGACGTCCCAGCGGAAGACCTCGGCGATCGCCACCGCCAGTGCCGGCCGGCCGCCGGCCGCGCTCACCGCCTGAAACAGTGACGTCTCCACGACCCCTTCGAGGCGAACGACCTCGCTCTTCACCTCCCGATCGAGGCGCGATGTCGTGATGCCCCCGGAGGTTGTTTCAAAAAGCAGCTCGGATCTTTGATCGAGGATGACGCGGAGCTCCAAGAGGGCGCCGCCGGGACTCTGGATCCCGTCGAAGAGCGTGCCCGGACGGAGATTCTGGGAATTGATTTCGGCGCTCAGCGCATCCCGCCAGGCGACCCAGTCGTTCCCGGCGAGGCGCCGACTCACGCTCTCGATGGTGTCACCCGGGAACACCGTGACCTGGATCGGCGCCAGGTAGGCTTCGATGGGAGCCACGACGACCGGTTCGGACGGCTCGTTCGCCTCCGGTCCGGGGCCGCCGCACGATGCGATCACGACGGAAATCCCCAACCAGATCCCGAGCCGCGCGAATCGACGGGTCCGGGGACGTTCGGGTCGGCTCGGCTGCTCTGACCGTGCGATCACCCACCACCCCATGCGCGAATGGACTCCGGCTTCACATCGAGTTGTTCGATCACGGTGCCGTCCCCGGAGATGACCAGAATTCGCGGAATGGAGACCACCCGGTTGCTTTTCAGGAGGTGACCGTAGCGGTCGTGCAACCACCGGATTTCGGTTCCCTCGAGGGCCTTCTGCGCCTCGCCCAACGATTCCTGTACAACCACCAGAATCACGTCGAGATCTCGCTTCCGAGCGGCCGCCGCTATGGTTCCGAGAGTGTCCAGGGTCGCATCGGCCTCGGGAACCCACGACGCCCAGAACAGCACCGCGACCGGCCCGTGTTCTTCGAGCCAGTCAGTCCACACGACCGGTCGACCGTCCGGCGTCGTCACCTCGGGGCCGGCGGCAAAGGTAACCGCAACCTGGCTCGTGACGACCAATGCCGCCACGATCCCGGCGACCGAGAGATGACTGATCCGCTTCACGTGCAGAGTATACCTGTCCGAAATCCACGAATGGGAGACGGTCGACGCCTTCCTGCCGGCTTACCGGGTGTCGTGTGATCTAGGAACAACAAACGGCTCCCCCGGGTTTGCCGAACTGCGGCAACGCGGGTAAACTCCGCATGAGGTGGTCATGAATCAAGCGGTACCGCAGCACAAGAACAACTTCGACACGGATGTCGCCATCGTCGGGTCGGGTTTCGGGGGCTCCGTTGCCGCATTGCGGCTTTCCGAGAAGGGCTATCGCGTCACCGTCATCGAAAAGGGAAGACGCTGGAAACCGGAGGATTTCCCCAAGACCAACTGGAATCTCCGGAACGCCTTCTGGTTTCCCCGCCTCGGCTGCCGCGGCATCTTCGGCCTCCACCTCCTCCGCGAATCCCTCATCCTCCACGGCGTCGGTGTCGGCGGCGGCAGCCTGGTTTACGCCAACACCCTTTTCGAGCCGCCCGAATCGGTGTGGGACGACCCCCAGTGGGCAGGACTCGAGGACTGGCGATCGATCATGCCCGAGCACTTCGCCACGGCGCGGCGGATGCTCGGCGCCACCCCCAACCCCAAGCTCGGCGAACCCGATCACGCGCTCAAGCGGGCAGCCGAGCGGCGCGGACTGGGTCACACCTTCAAACCCACCGATGTGAGCATCTACTTCGGACAACCCGACGTCACCGTCCCGGATCCGTACTTCGACGGCGCGGGCCCCGATCGCACCGGGTGCAACTTCTGCGGCGGCTGCATGGTCGGCTGCCGTTACGGCGCCAAGAACACCCTCGACAAGAACTACCTCTACCTCGCAGAAAAGCTCGGCGCGGAGGTGGTGCCCGACACCCGGGTGGATCTGGTGGAGGAGCTCGAGGGCGGCGGGTACCGCATCAGTTGGCGGCGGCGGAATTGGCCGATCAGCCGACGCGGCTCGATGACCGCCGGCAAGGTGGTCTTCTCGGCCGGCGTCCTCGGCACGGTCAAGCTCCTCATGCAGTGCAAAGAGCGCGGCGCCCTGCCGCGGATCTCCGACCAGCTCGGCAACGTGGTCAGAACCAATTCGGAAGCCCTGTTGGGGATGACGTCGCGAAGCAGGAACAACCTCTGGGAGGGTGTCGCCATCGCCGCCAAGGTCGAGGTCGACGAGGTCACCCACATGGAAGCGGTCCGTTTCTCGAAGGGCTCCGATGTCATGCTCCTCCTCGGCACCATGCTCGCCGACGGCGGTCCGGGCCTTCCCCGCCCGCTGCGTTGGCTCTGGAACGCCCTCCGCCACCCCCTTGATTTCTGGCGGGTGACCAAACCTTGGGGCAAGGCCGAGCACTCGGTGGTGCTCATGGCCATGCAGACCGCCGACAACCACACCAGGCTGGTCCGCCGGAGACAGTGGCTGTGGCCGTTCAGCCGCGCGCTGACGTCGCAGCCCCAACCCGGTCAACCGGGAATCCCGTCGTACGTTCCCGTCGCCAACGAGGTTGCCAGGGAAGTGGCGGCGGAGCTCGACGGGGTCGCGCAGAACAGCGTCAACGAGGTCTTCCTCAACACCGGATCCACCGCCCACATCCTCGGTGGTTGCGCCATCGGATCGGGACCCGAATCGGGTGTGATCAATCCCAACGGCGAGCTCTTCGGCCACGAGGGGCTCTATGTCATGGACGGCTCGGTCATCGGCGCCAACCTCGGGGTGAACCCGTCGCTGACCATCACGGCATTGGCCGAGCATCTCTGCTCACGTTTTCCCGAAAAACCCTCCTCCGGCGCCTGATCCTCTCCATCTTCCGAAAAACCCCCTGCGGCCGAGCCGCAGGGGGTTTTTCGGAAAGGCTAGAATGCTCCGGATGTCAATCACGTCGCTGAACGGCACCGTCACCCGCCTGCTCTACTCGAGCGATGACAGCGGCTGGTGCGCCGTCCGCCTCAGCAACGATGATCGTGGGGCGTTTGCCGCGACCGGTCCACTCCTCGGCGTCCGCGAGGGCGACGAGCTTCGGCTGACCGGGAAGTGGGTCGAGCACCCACGCTTCGGCGAGCAGTTCGAAGCCGAGTCCTACGTGACCGTCGCGCCATCGACGCTGGACGGGATCCGTAAGTTTCTCGGCACCGGCCGCGTCAAGGGTATCGGCCCGACCATGGCATCGAGAATCGTCGACGCCTTCGGGCTCGACA
Organism: Acidobacteriota bacterium; assembly: GCA_024641545.1. Classification (GTDB taxonomy): domain Bacteria; phylum Acidobacteriota; class Thermoanaerobaculia; order Thermoanaerobaculales; family Sulfomarinibacteraceae; genus JAHECW01. The sequence goes on along the minus strand of JAHECW010000205.1, from coordinate 5,075 downwards.
GCCTGGAGATCATGGACCGCGATCCTCAGCGGCTGCTCGAGATCCACGGCATTGGTCGAGCAACCCTGACGAAGGTGCTGGCCTCGTGGGAGAAACACCGAGGGATCCAGCAGATCATGGTCTTTCTCACCGGTCACGGCATTGCCCCGGGCGTTGCCGTCAAGGCGTACGCAAAATACGGCGCGGCCGCGGTCGATGTCGTCCGCGAAGACCCCTTCCGGCTCGCCGAAGACGTCTTCGGCGTCGGCTTCCGAACCGCCGATCGCATCGCTCAGCGGATCGGCATCCCCGCGGACTCACCGCAGCGTCTCCGCGCGGGGCTGCTCTTCACCCTTTCCGAGGCCTCGGTTGAAGGACACGTCTTTCTGCCTCGATCGAGACTTCTCGACGAGGCATCGGCCCTCCTCGAGATCGACCGGACCCTCCTCGAGCCGGCGCTCGATGAGCTCCAACAACGCCAATCGGTGGTCGCCGTGGTCCGACGCGACGATGAGACGGCGATTTTCACCCTTCGACTCGAAGCCGCCGAAGCCGCGGTGGCCGACCACATCCTCGAACTCCTCAGCCACGGCGCGGATGGCGGCGCCATCGATGTCGACCAGGCGGTTGCCTGGTATCAGCGCCAGGCTTCCATCGAGTTGGCCGAGAACCAGCGACAGGCGATTTCCGCCGCCCTCAACGGGCGGGTCCTCGTCGTCACCGGTGGTCCCGGTACCGGAAAAACGACCCTGGTGCGGGGGATCACCCAGATCTTCGGCGAACGCAAACAGCGGGTCTTGCTTGCCGCACCCACCGGCCGCGCGGCCAAAAGGCTCGCCCAGGCCACCGGCAGCGATGCCAGGACCATCCACCGGCTCCTCGAGTTCAATCCGCGCAGCTGGACCTTCACCCGTGATCGCGAGCATCCCCTCGAGGCGGACGCCGTCGTGGTCGATGAAGTCTCCATGCTCGACATCGAGCTTGCCGGTCATCTCCTCGAAGCCATCCCACCCGGGTGCCGGCTGGTCCTCGTCGGCGATGCCGACCAGTTGCCATCGGTGGGTCCCGGCAACGTCCTGGGCGACCTCATCGCCTCCGGCGTGGTGCCCTTCGTTCGCCTCGACCACATCTTCCGCCAGGCCGAACAGAGCCGGATCGTGGTCAACGCCCACCGCATCAACTCGGGCCAAATGCCGATCACCGACGGCACCAACCCCGATGCCGACTTCTTCTTCGTCGCGCGGGATGACCCCGCCGAAGCCGCCGAACTCGCGGTGGATTTCGCGAGCAGGCGCATCCCCAATCACTTCCATCTCGACCCCGTCGACGACATTCAGGTCCTCGCGCCAATGCACCGGGGCGAACTCGGTGTTCGGCGTCTCAACGAACGCCTTCAGGCCGAGCTCACGCCGACCGGTCCGGAGATCTCCGTCGGCCCGAGGAGATTTCGGCTGGGTGACAAGATCATGCAGGTCCGCAACAACTACGACCTCGAGATCTTCAACGGGGACATCGGCCGCGTCGAGTTCTTCGACGAGGAAGCCGACGAGATGACGGTCCGTTTCGACGGTCGCGCCGTGGCCGTCCCGTTCGAGAGCTTCGAGGACCTCATCCCGGCCTACGCCTGCACGATCCACAAGAGCCAGGGCAGCGAGTACCCCGCCGTGGTCATCGTTCTCCACCACCAGCACCACATCATGCTGCAGCGCAACCTGCTCTACACCGCGGTCACCCGCGGACGCAGGCTCGTCGTCATCGTCGGCAGCCGGCGGGCCCTCGCCCGGGCGGTCGACAACGCCACCCAACGCGAGCGCTTCACCCTCCTTGCGGACCGCCTGGCTCGACGCGTCGGCTGAGCCCGGTTGCCGATCCCGGCGTGCTAGGCTTTTTTCCGACAGCCATCACCGCTCAGGCCGGCCGAAGGAGACGCACGCCATGGGCCTCAACATCGACGAGATTCCCTTCAGCTGGGTTCGGAAGGAACTGCGGTTGGTCCGCCGCCTCGAACGCGGCGCCACCGGAATGGCGGTCCAACGGGTGCAGGAGTGGTTGACGTTGAACGGGATCGCGGTGGTGGTGGATCGCCGATTCGGTCCCGCAACCCGGTATGCGGTGGGCCGATTCCAGACCCGCCGCGGGCTGCCCAAAACCGGCGAGGTGAACCAACCGACCTTCGAAGCGCTCACCGCGCCGCTCCGCCGCGCCCTGGCCCCACCCTCGACGGCGCCCGCCGGAATCTCTTCGGCCGTCGTGAGCGCCGCCCGCCGGCACCTCAGAGAGCGACCGCGCGAGGTCGGCGGATCAAATCGGGGACCTTGGGTGCGGGTCTACATGGAGGGCAACGACGGTCCGAGCTCTCTCTGGTGTGCCGGCTTTGCCGGTTTCATGGTGCGCCAGGCGGCGTGGCACACCGGAGCCGAGCTTCCCATCCGACCGACGTTCTCCTGCGATGTCCTGGCGCGGGACGCCCGGGCTGAGCATCGATTCATCGCGGAGTCGGAGATCGCCGACGGCGGGTTCAGCGTGGACCGGCTCCCGCGCGGATCGTTCTTTGTCCAACGCCGCTCCCCCACCGACTGGAACCACGTCGGGATCGTCGTCGCCGCCGTCGACGAGATCATCGAGACCATCGAGGGCAACACCAACGAGGGTGGATCCCGAGAAGGCTATGAAGTCTGCCGGCGGATCAGGAACCTCGAGGGCAAGGACTTCATCGCCCTCGCGCCCAATATTCTGAGTTCTTGATTCTCAATTTTTCATTACATCGCAACCGTTCCTCTGGGATGTGCGATGTAATTGAGAATTCAAAATTGAGAATTGAGAATTGATGGTCAGTCGACCTCGACCGGTCGCCCCATGGCCTTCCAGCTCAGAAGACCTCCTTTGAGGTTGGCGACGTTCTCGAACCCGAGACCGAGGAGCCAGTGCATCGCCCGGGTCGACCGGCGCCCGGAACGGCAGATCAGGAGGATCGGACGGTCGCGGGGCAACTGCTCGGCGTCCTCGATGATGTGGCGCAGCGGGATGAGCTCGGCGCCCGCCAGATGCCCCTGGAGATACTCCGCGCGCTCGCGCACGTCGATGAGGACGCCGTTCCTGCGGTTGGCCCGCAGGGCGTCCTCGAACTCGGGCACGGTGAGCTGGCGTTCGGGAAAACGAAACCGCGTCGGGTAGGCGGGAAGGCGGATGTCGTAGGGATGCTTCTCGAGCGGCTGGCACTCGGCGAAGACCCGGTGCTCGCACTCGTAGATGCAGACCGCCGGGTCGATGACCTTTTCGAAGATCCACTCGATGGCCTCTTCCTGCTCGAGGAACCGATCGGCCCCGATGAGCTCCTCGAAGCCTGAAGCCGCCATGATCCGGCGCACTTCGGGTCGGACCTGAACCAGGAAGACATCGCCGCCGGCATCCCGGTAGAGCCGCACGATTCCCTCGAGAACATCGATCCCCGCCAGATCGCACTGGTGGACTCCGTGCATCCTCAGCAAGAGGTGGTTCTGCCCCGGATTGGCCTCGTAGTTCGCGAGGAGCTCGTCCTCGACGTGGCTCGCGGCGCCGAAGAAGAGGGCGCCGCGAATGTTGATCACCCCGAGCTGAGAACAACACGGCGCATTGTCACGCTCGATGAAGTGGCGAAAGGTCGGATCCGGAACCACGGTGTGAACCGTCGGCAGGCTCGATTTGTAGATATAGATGCCGAGCGACAGGATGACCCCGGCCAGGACCGCGAACTCGAGGGGAAAGACCAGGGTTGCGACAAAGGTCGAAACCATGATCCCGGTCTCGCTCCGCGAGGTCCTGACCACCCGCCGGACTCCGTGCCAGTCCACCATCCGGTAGGCGATGACCATGATCATTCCGGCCAGCCCGGCGCGCGGCAGGAAGGCGGCGGCCGGGCCGAAGGCGAGCACCCCGGAGAGCACGAAGACGCCGCAGAAGACCCCGGAAAGCTGGGTCCGGGCCCCGGACTGGAAGTTGATGGCCGAGCGGGTGAAAGAGCCCGAGCAGGCGTAGCCCGAAAAGACCCCGGCCGCAATGTTGGCCATCCCCTGACCTACCAGCTCCTGGTTGATGTCGAGCCGCTCGCCGCTCTGCCGGGAGATCTCCCGCGCGATCGATACCGCCTCGACGAGCCCCATGGCCGACACCGCCATGGCGCCCATGACCAGGGCGCCGACAAGATCGTTGTCCCACATGGTCGCGAGGGAAACCGTCGTCAGCCGGGGCAGCGAACGCGGAATCTCGCCGACGACCGCGACGCCCAGGCGATCGACACCGACGACGGCGACAAAGATCCCGGCTCCGGTCAACGCCATGAGCGCCGAGGGCAACCGTTTTGAAAACCTGGCGATCAGCACCATGGCGGCAAGCGTCCCGAGTCCGAGCAGGAGGCTCGGAAGATGGCTTTCTCGCAGGTGTTCCGCCACGCCGGCCATGGAGTGCCAGAGATGAGGGCTGCGTGGGACATCGAGCCGGAGGAGGTTCTTGAGCTGACCGGCGGCGATGAGCACCCCGGCGCCGGCGGTGAAACCGAGCAGCACCGCCCGCGAGGCGAAGTTGACCAGCACGCCGAGACCGGCGAAACCGAAAACCACGCAGAACACACCGACCATCACCGCCATCACCGATGCAGCCATCAGGTACTCGGCCGAACCGATCACCGCGAGCGGCGTCAGAATCGACAGCACGAGGATCGAGATGGCGTTGGTCGGACCGGTCGCGAGATACCGCGATGATCCCCAGAGCGAGCCGACGATGGCCGCCACCGCGGCGGCGTAGAGGCCGTAGGACGGCGGGAGGCCGGCGATCGATGCATACGCAATGGACTGCGGGATCGCCACCACCGCCACCGTCAGCCCGGCGACCGAGTCGGGGCGAACCCTGGACAGCTTGTAGTTACGCAGGATCTCCACCGGCCGCGCTAGCGCCTCGGCGTACCATCTTCCGACGACTTCGGTTGCTCGCATCTTCCCCCCAAGAATACATGCGCCCGTGCTCAATCGATGCCGATTTCTCGACCCGCGCTCGGGGCAGCGGCAGCGACCGGGGCAGCGGCAGCGTCAGCGGCCGGGGCGGCGGCAGCGTCAGCGGCCGGG
>JAHECW010000204.1 GCA_024641545.1 Acidobacteriota bacterium | reverse complement strand
GCGGGATGACCGCCGCGACTACGAGCGCCGCCACGACCATACCGAGGAACTTCCACCGCTCCTGGTTTCTCGGCGTCGATCCGAGCCAGTAGCCGATCTTGAAGTCCGTGATCAACGCGCCCGATGTCGACAGGGCGGTGCACACGGCGGTGCCGATGATCAGGGCGATGATCATCCCCGCCGTCCCCTTGAGGCCGATGATGATCATGCATCCGATGGCGAGAACCACCGTGATCAGAGTCATTCCGGACACCGGGTTGACACCGACGATGGCAATGGCCTGGGCCGCCACCGGGGTGAAGAGAAAGCTGAGCAGGAACCCGACGATCATCCCGACCAGACCGAACTTGAGGCTGGCGGCGAAACCGTAGGCTCCGGCTCCCCCGTCGCCGGGGGTGACCATGGCGACGATGAAGAAGAGCACTCCGAGGCCGAGGGTCGCCGCCGCCTGGATGAGCAGGACGTTTTTCGCCGACATGTCGAGCTGGGTGCGCTCGCTCTTGTCGGACTCGGCCTGCGCCGCCTTGGAGAATCCCTTGAAACCGAGAGTGACCGATGACGCCACGATCTTCCACATTCGGAGAATGCCGATGAGACCCGAGATGGCGATGGCGCCGATCCCGATGGGTTTGACAAAGGCGCCGAAGATCGCCGTGGCGCTCATGTCCGCGATCTGGTAGGTGGTCCCGGCGAAGGCAAACCCGCCCATCTCCTTACCGAAGACGTAGATCAGAGGAACCATCACGAGCATCGCCAGCACCGAACCCGATGCGATGATGGAAGCGTAACGGATGCCGATGATGTAGCCGAGTCCGAAAAGCGCCGCAATACCGGCCAACTGGACTTCGATCCGGAGGCCCGATCCGAGACCGTGGAGCAGGGTGGAACTCGAGAGATTGGCGTTCCACAGGTGGAGCGCCTCAATCGAAAAGTCGAAGAGCGCGCCGATGGCGAACGAGATCAGCAGGATCTTGCCCGCCCCGCCCGCCGAGCTTTCGCCGGTGACGAGGATATTGTTGATCGCCGTGGCCTCGGGGAACGGCAACTCGCCGTGAAGGTCTTTGACGAAGTACTTCCGCAGGGGAATGATCAGAACCACCCCGAGGGAACCACCGATGAAACAGGCAAAGAAGATCTGCCACCAGGAGACATCGAGCTGGTTGATGTACATCGCCGGAACGACAAAGGTCGCTCCTGCGGCGACGACCCCGGCCGCCTGGCCAACCGACTGAACCATGACGTTTTCGAGCAGGGTGCTCACCGGCTGGCGCATCTTGCCGAAGAAGATCGCCAGGATCGCGATCGGGATCGATGCCTCGATTGCGTTCCCCGCTCGCAGCGCCATGTAGGCGCACGCCGCGGTGAAGAGCACCACCATCGCGACCCCGACCCAGATGGACCACAGCGTGACCTCCGGTCGCAGATCGCCGGCTGCGACGACGGGGTGGTAGACCTCACCCGTTTCGAGTTTGCGGTATGCGTTCGCGGGAAGCAGCTTCGAGTTGACCGGCTTCGATTCTTGCATCATTCCTCCATCCAAGACTGCGGGAAATAGTAACGCAATCGTGTTGTTCGGGACAGCAGTTCACCACCGGAGGCGCGCGTGATCCGGTTTGCGGGCGCGATAGCGATGAACCCAGCAAGTCGGGAGAATTCTCAGAACAGCGCGTCCTCCAGCGCCTCGACGAGGAGGTCCGCGCTCGAAAAGACCCGAAGGTCCCTCGGCGCGCCGCCCGCCGGCTCCTCGATTCCCCAGCTTTCCCAGCACCAGACCGGGATCGAAGACTTGAGCGCCAGCGCGATCTCGGACAAGGTACCTGCGCCCCCGCCCACCGCCACGCACAACGAAGCCGACAGCACGTTGAACGCGTTGCGCGCATTGCCCGCACCGGTGAAAACCGGGATATGAACCCAGGAATTGGGGTAGCCGCCCCCGGCGAACGCGTTGGGAAGGATGGCCACGGTCAATCCCCCGGCCTCGACTGCGCCTCGCGATGCCGCGGCCATGACCCCCGGGCCGCCGCCGGTCAGCGTCACCCAGCCGCAGCGAGCCGCCGTGGCACCGACCCGTTCGGCGACGAACTCTTCCTCGGGCGTTGCGACGCTGCCACCCAGGACCGCGAGAATCTGCATCCTGACGGATTTCATTCTGAGATCATTATCCCACCATTTTTCTCATCCGGCTGCGTTGAAACCGTCGGATGAGAAAAAAAACCCGGGCGCACTGCGCCCGGGTTTTCGGTGTCGGTGTCAGAAACCGCGCTGCTCTACTTCATGAGGATGAGGCCGACGCGACGATTCTGGGCGCGGCCTTCTTTGGTGTTGTTGTCGGCGATGGGATTGAACTCACCGTACGACGTCACGTTCATCCGGTGAAGGGGGAAGCCCTTCTCGCTGGCGAGGTACTTCATGACCATCTCGGCGCGCTTGTAGCCGAGGCTCAGGTTGTAGCTCTCGCTGCCGATGTTGTCGGTGTAGCCCTGGATCTCGAGGTAGGCGCCGATGTTCTTCTCAATGACCTTCGCAGCGAAGGAATCGAGAGCGGCCTTGGCCTCATCCGACAGCTTGTAGTTGTCGAAACCGAAACGCACGTCCTGATCGGTCAGAATGACCTCGGCGATGAAGGTGCCCTCTGCGAGCTTGCCGGCCTTAGTGGCGCGATCGAGAGCCTCTTTGGCGGTGGCGCTGAGCTTGTCGATCTGATTCTGCATCTCGGCGTCGGTCTGGTGAAGGGCTGTGATCTCTTTCTGGTTGGCTTCGACCGAGGTTTGAACCTCACCGATTTTTCCGTTGGTGACCGACTCGCTGTTGGCAACCTGCTCCTGCACGTACTTCTTCGACGCGCAACCGGTCACGGTGAGCCCAGCCACGAGCAGGATGACGATCGCCGGGGAAACGAACTTCCGCATCATGCACCTCCTGTGATTTCGTTAACGATGTTCTTTCAATACCCGCTACGGGCATTGCGGATTGAACTATAACACAGCCTACGCTCGCACGAACTACGCGTCAATCGATTACTTGCTGACCAACAAGAGTCGGTGATCCGGGGCCGTTCCGCGGGGTGGTAATCGCCCATTTCAGTAGATTCCCAGACAGATCGGGTTGTCCGCGGTGACCTCGGCGGCACATTCCACCACCCCATCCGCCAGTCTGACCACGACCGGCGTCTGCATGAACCAGTCGACTCCCGACGGGAGTTCGGCGAGTCGGCAGCCCCCGCATACGAACGGCTGAAGTCCAACGGTTGGGAATCCGGCCCGTTCGGGAACCGCCACCGCCGTCGTCGGAACCGTGAGCTCATCGGCGAAGAAGACCTCTATGAGCTCGTGGCAGTGCTCGCAGTCCTTGCGGTAGAAAAGGATGTACTGCTGACCCTGGTCGAGATCGCCGGGAAGACCCTGAATCCAAGCCGCCACATCGAGTTCCTGAAACCGCTGACCGACCCAGTCGGAGTAATTCGGAAGATAGTAACCCGCGCTCGGACCGGCCGCCGCACCGCCGCCGGGAGGATCATCGACACGCGCCTCGGTCGCACCCGGTGAGGCGAGACCAAACGCGACCGCGACGCTGAACACCGACCAGAGCCCGACGGTCACCACCTGCCATGTCGGCAAAGAACGGGGAGTTTTCAACCCCTGGACCCCGCGCGCCACGAAGACCAGGGCGACGAGAAAAAAGGTATCGGTCGCGAGGGTGACCCATGGCGAGATCTGGACCGCGCCGAAACACCCGCAGCTCGAGGACCCGAGTGCAACGTCGCCGATGAGCACCGGGAGGAACGACGCAAGCATCACGATTCCGGCCAGCCGGGAGAGACCGGGCACGACGATCATCACCCCAACCACGATGAGCTCCACCGCGATCGAGAACTCGAGCACGAAACGAAGATCCATCCCCATTCCGCCGAGCCACTTCACCAAAGCCGCCGGCAGGTTGCTCGGACTGCCGTCGATGAGCTTCAGCACCGCGCCGGTTCCGAGCCAAAGTGGAATGATCACGCGTGAAAGGAGTACCGCCGCCTTGTCTCGCAGGGTTCCCGGTCGTTCTTCTTCGATCAGGGTCATGCGTCTTTTGATCTCCTTGCCGGGGTCAGACTATCGCGGAAAACCACGGAAAATACCCCGCGGCGCGGAGCTTTTTACCAATCTCTGACGGCCCTCCCAGCGTCCGAGGTAGCGTCCGGGGCAGCGGCAGCGACCGCGGCAGCGACAGCGCCCGCAACATCGTCCCGAGCACGCGCAAGACCACCGCCCACCGGGGCGTGCACGGGCACGCCATTGTGCAGAGCGACAACCCTTCCGGCGACGCCGAGCCCCGAGCACAATGGCGCTGCCGGGCAACCCCCGCGGCAAAGCGACCCGGTGCATCTCTCCCGGCAGCGAAACAGGCCGCCGGCGCGCGATCAGCGTGGTCGCAGCCCTTCCCGTTCCGCTCTCCGACCACGCTGATCGCGCGACGCCGGGTCGCCGAAGGCGGCCCGGAAGGCCGGAGCCGAAGGAAGCGACTGCCGCACCCGTCGCCGATGGTGCCAAAACGCAACGACATCCTGCGAGCGGGACGCCCGCACCACAATGGGCGACTTGGGAAGGCCGGAACTCCGGGACACCGCAACAGCGGCAGCTTCCAAGCTCCGCCTCGCCCACTCTCAATTGCGATGTCTTTGCGTTGCTTTGCGTTAGTAGGTCTTTGCGGTCTTTGCGATGGCACCCTGCGGCGCTGCGATGTCCTTGCCTCTCGTGCGCCCTCGCGGTTCGCCCTACGGCAGCTCGCCACCCCCGAGAGACCTCCACACCTCGGCTTCGAGCGCCGCCGCCGCTCCGGCGGTCTTCGTCAGCGCCCGGTCCGCGCGCTCGAGCAGCGACGCCGCCTCGGGATCGTCGGACATGTCCTGGAGGTTGATGCGCACGTTCATGGCCGCTCCCAGAGCCGCGGCCCGCGCCATGGCGGCGCCGACGCCGGCGTCCGACGCCGACGCGGCCATCCCGAGCTCGCGCGCCCGCGCACACAACTCCACGATCTCGGGGCATGCTTCGGCGACCTGGAGCGGCACGAGCGCGGCGCCGATGGTGGCGGCCCGCACCGCCGCCGCCCTGGCCCCACCGGTGATCCTGTTGGCGTCCATCAGTCTCTGGAACGACCAGGTGTCTTCGTCGATGGCGTCGAGCAGCTGCTGCTTGAGCGCCTGTCCCCGAACCGCAACCTCCTCGAGGCCGCCGCGAACATCGGCGAAAGGAGCCTTGGGGTGAGGCAGATTCGCGACCATGGCTGCGAGTGCCGCCGCAAGAGCTCCGGCCAACGCCGCCACCGACCCGCCGCCGGGCGCTGTCGAGTCGCGCGAGGTCTCGTCGGCAAAGCCCTGCAGGGTCAGGCTCGCCAGCGGCCGGTCGGGGGCGAGGACTTCCTCGATGATCTTCTCCTTGGCGTTGAACTCCGAAACTTCGTTGAGTCCCAGACTCCGCACGGCCGTGTGGATGATGTCGGACTCGGGCACCCCGGTCGAACGCTCCATCTTCGCCAGGTAGTGGCGTCCCGCGGCGAGCATGGAGCTCTTCGGGAGCAGGCCCACCAACTCCGAACCGGTGACCCGGATGCCTCGCTCGCGGGCCGCCTCGTCGCAGGCATCGAAGGCGACATGGACCGGAGTGACATCGATGTCGATGAGGTTCATCGAAACCTGAGCGCAACCATACTCGGGAATGGTCCAGCCCATTCCGCGGACCGCCTTGAGCGTGCCGGGCTGCTGGACTTTGGTGCCGTCCGGACCCGTCACCGTTCGCCCGGCCTCGCGCACATCGAAGGCGACCCGGTTGGCCCACCGGCTGTCGCTGACGTTGAGGTTGACGTTGTAGGCGACAAGGAACTTGCGCGCTCCGGTCACCATGGCGCCGAACCTGGGGACAAAGACCGCGGGGCCGAAATCCGGGGCAAACTCGGGGGTCTTGAGCTTCTCTTCCAGCGCCTCGTATTCACCTTTTCGGAGGTCGGCCAACGACCGCCGTTCGGGCCGGGTCGCCGCGTACTCGTAGAGAAAGACGGGCACGCCGAGCTCCTCGCCCACCCGCTTGCCGAGTCTCCTGGAAAGCTCGACGCAGTCGTCCATCGTGACGCCGGATACCGGCACGAACGGGCACACATCGGTGGCGCCCTGGCGGCCGTGCGCACCGTGGTGGGTGCGCATGTCGATGAGCTCGAAGGATCGTTTGATCAGTTCGAAGGCGCCGACGAGGACGGCCTCCGGCTCACCCACGAAGGTGATGACCGTGCGGTTGGTCTCCTGCCCGGGATCGACATCGAGCAACTCGACTCCCGGCACCTCTGCCGCAGCCTGGGCCACCGCGTTGTAGATCTCGGGATTTCGACCCTCGGAAATATTGGGCACACACTCAACGATCTTCATCGATTCCTCCGTGGTCTCGGCTTCGGCTGGCCTGAACCTCTCACTAACGAGTGACGTCGTCCAGGTCGTGCCGGACCATCATCTCCACGAGCTCGGGGAAACCGACTCTCGGCTGCCAACCGAGCTCGGTCTTGACCCTGGTCGGATCGGCAAGCAGCGTCTCCACTTCGGCGGGGCGGAAGTGCTTCGGGTTGACCTCCACCCGCACCACACCGGTGGCCCGGTCACGGCCCACCTCCTCGATCCCTTCGCCTTCCCACCCGAGCTCGACGTCGGCGACGCGAAACGCATGGTCGCAGAAGTCCCGCACCGAGTGGTCCTCCCCGGTTCCCACGACGTAGTCTCTCGGCACATCGGTCTGGAGCATCATCCACATGGCCTCGACGAAATCCCCGGCGAAACCCCAATCCCGGCGGGCGTTGAGGTTGCCCAACGCCACCCTCTCCCGCCGGCCGGTGACGATCTCCGCCACCGCCCGCGTGATCTTCCGGGTGACGAAGTTCTCGCCTCGCCGCGGCGATTCGTGGTTGAAGAGAATGCCGTTACTGGCGTGCAGGCCGTAGGCCTCGCGGAAGTTCACCGTCGCCCAGAAACTGAAGAGCTTGGCGACCCCATACGGCGAGCGTGGGTAAAACGGCGTCGACTCACGCTGGGGCACCTCGACCACTTTGCCGAAGAGCTCGGAGGTTGACGCCTGGTAGAACCGGGCATCGGGAGCCTCGCGCCGAACGGCCTCGAGGAGACGGACCGTGCCGAGCCCGGTGACATCACCGGTATAGGTCGGCATTTTGAACGAAATCGCAACGTGTGACTGCGCCGCCAGGTTGTAGACCTCGTCGGGGCCGACCGAAGAGAGAATCGTGGTCAGCGACTCCGCATCCCCGAGATCGCCGTAGTGGAGTGTGAACCGGTCTCTGACGTCCTCACGAGCCCTCAGGTGATCGATTCTCTGGCGGTTGAAGGTCGAGGCCCGACGGACCACACCGTGAACCTCGTACCCCTTTTCGAGGAGGAGTTCCGCGAGGTATGAGCCGTCCTGGCCGGTGACGCCGGTGATCAGTGCTGTTTTCCGCATGGCGGGAAGTCTAGCATCCGCATGGCCCGATTCCCCCTCCATGCGTTGGGAAATCGAGGTCGAGTCGGGAAAGAACAGAATGATCCGCCGCGGCCATCGGTTAGTATCTCCGACGATGATTGATCGAAAGCGGGTGCTTCGCGTTGTGCAGTGGATTCTCGTCGCCGCAGGCCTGACCCTGGTCGGGTTCTGGGCGGCGGCGCGCCTCGGCGGATGGTTCGGCGCCAGGACCGAAATCCGGCGATTCGAGAAGGTGCGCGCCGAATCCGCCGCCGAAACCGCGCCTGTCGATTCCGATCGCGGCATCGCCACGGAGCTCCCCGTCGATACCAGCCTGTGGGCCGAAAAGCGCATCGAAGAGTACCGGGAGAGCCTCGATCACCCCTTCGACTCCGCGCTGGCGATTCTGCGCGTTTCCAAGATCAAGCTCGAAGTGGCGGTCCTCTCGGGTACGAGCGAGCTCGCCCTCAATCGCGGTGTCGGTCACATCGCCGGCACACCCCTCCCCGGCGAGAGTGGGAATGTCGGTATCGCCGGCCACCGTGACGGCTACTTCCGCGGTCTCAAAGACCTCGTGGTGGGAGATCTCATCGAGGTGGAGACCCTCGCCGGAAGACAGAACTACACCATCACCGAGCTCCTGATTGTCGACCCTCCCGATGTCTGGGTCCTCGAGCCCACCGAAATTCCCTCGCTCACCCTGGTGACCTGTTATCCCTTCTATTTCGTCGGCAGCGCACCGCAGCGCTACATCGTAAGAGCGGAAAAGAACGAGCCGTGAATCGCAAGTCGTGAGGTCTGTTCTCGATTCTAGAACCTTCAACGACGCAGCAGATCAGTTGTCGTGCCGTCATCGACTTGTTTGAAACACGAAGATCACAAAGGTCCACGATGGAGCCACAAAGAGTATCTTGTTGGTGAATCCCTTCGTGTGTCTTCGTGTCCGTTGTGTTTCAAACACCCAATTGCGGCTTCCACGACCGATCAATGAAGACCGGGAACAATCCAGTTCCCCTGCGACTCACCATCTATGGACGACTGACCGACAGGAGCTCCGCCCGCGTCCTACCTGTCGATGCGGTAGTTCGGCGCTTCCTTTGTGATCACGACGTCGTGGGCATGCGACTCCTTGAGTCCCGCCGCCGTCACTCGGATGAACGTGGCCTTGGTGTGGAG
>JAHECW010000203.1 GCA_024641545.1 Acidobacteriota bacterium | reverse complement strand
ATTCCCATACGCATACAGATACCGATGCAAGCTCGGAGGCGAAGTCAGATCCGGCTCTGCCGGATCCTCCGTCAAGAAGCGGCCGACCTCGGGGTCGTAGAATCTGGCCTTTGCGTAGTAGAGGTTGGTCTCTTCGTCGTACTCGTGGCCGGTGAACCCGAAGGGGTTCCAGTGGGTTCCTTCCTGGGTTCGGTAATTGCCCCACGCGTCGTACTGGTAGCGGTTCTGGACCGTTCCGGCGGGGTCGGTGAGGTTGGCGACGGAACCGAGGGCGTCGAAGTGGTAGTAGGTGGGACCCTGGGAGAAGTGATCCACTGCGAGGAGACGATCGGGGCCGTAGCGGTAGGTGGCGACGGGGTCGCCGATGGCGGAGTGCTGCTGCAGGACCGAACGGTCATCGTAGGTGTAGCGAAGGAGACCGTCGGCGCCCCACTTGGTGACCCTCAGACCGCGGAAGTCGAAGCCGAATGTCCATGCGTTGGCGCCGTCGACATCGACCTCGAGGAGCTGGTCGCGGGCGTCATAGCGGAAGTCGAGGGTGGCGCCGTTCTGGGTGCGTTGGATCTGGTTGCCGTTGGAGTCGTAGGCGTAGGAGATGGACTGCACCGAGTCGAGACGGTCTGTGACGCCGAGCAGTCGATCTCGGTCGTCGTAGCCGTAACCGCGATCGGCAAGGGTGGTGTTCGCGGGGTCAACCGACTGCTCGAAGATCCGGTTGCCGACAGCGTCGAAGCTGTAGGTCGTGGTCTGGTCGGGGTAGACGACCTGCCACAGGCGGTCGTCGAGATCGTAGTCGTAGGTGGTGAATTCGAGTGCGCCGCCGTTGGCCTCGTGCTGGACGACTCTGTTGCCGTTGGCGTCGTAGCCGTAGCGGTAGCTCGAAAGCGGCGCACCGCCGGGACCGAGGTTGTCGATAGCGGTGACCCGGTTGGCATCGTCGTAGATGTAGGTCGCGTCGGTGCCGTTGGGGTAGGCGACCCGTTGGAGCAGGCTGTTGTGGTACCAGTCGTAGTCTGCGGCGCCGGCGCCGCCGGGCAGGGTGACGGTGTCGAGCCGGTCGAGGCCGTCGTAGGTGTAGACCGTCGTGGCGCCGTCGGGGTCGACAAGCGAGGTGCGGTTGCCGTTGAAATCGTAGCTGTAGTCGAGGACCTTGCCGAAGGCGTCGGTGACGGTTTCGAGGCGGTCGAAGCTGTCCCACTCATGGTGTGTGACCCGCGACCCGCCGGCATAGGTCTCGGTGGCATCGATGAGATTCGAATTCTCGTCCCAACTGAAACCGATGGTTTGGAGTATGTCGCCTACCGGGTGGACCGGCGCCGAGTAGCTGCGAAGGACCTCCCGGTTGAGCTCGTCATAGCTCGTCGTCACGGTCTGGCCCTTGGGGTCGGTAACTGTGAGCCGGTTGCCGTTGCCGTCGAGGGTGAAGGTCCAAACCGCACCGTCGTGGTACCGGGTCCCGGTCAGGCGGTCGAGGCTGTCATAGTCGAGGTGGGTAACGTGGTTGTTCGCGTCCCAGCGCCGGATAAGGTTGTCCTGGGGGTCGTACTCGAATCTCGTCGGGTGGTCGAAGGGATCAACGATCCTGGCCAGACGATCGGCCTCGTCATAGACCCGGGTCCAGCTCCAGTCGGGCCCTTTGGGTCGCTCGATCGTCGTTAGATTGCCGACGAAATCATAGGCGAAGGTGGTGGTTTCGTTCTCCCCATTGGTCTCGGACGCGAGTCGCCGCCGCAGATCGAAGGCGCGGTTGGTTTCCTTGTTCTCGCCGTCGAATTCGCTCACCACGTCGCCCATGGCATCGCGGGTCAGCCTCGTGACCGACAGCTCGGGGTTTTCGATCCGGGTCACGAGGTTGCGCTCGTCAAAGACCATGTGGGTGGAGTTGCTGTTGGCGTCGATGAAGGTCTCGGGGTTGCCGGCTGCGTCGAACTGGGTCGAGGTAACGCGGACGCCGTCGCGAAAAGAATCCGTGGGGCGATTTTCGCGGTCGGAGACCCAGCGCGAAACGATGCCGCGTCGGTCGGTCTCGGCGACCCGGTTGCCGACCGCGTCATAGGTGGTCATCACGCTGTATTGGGCGGGGGGGGCGCCGGCGAGCGGCGGGTCGAGGACCTCCACCAGCCGGTTGAGATCGTCATGCACAAACGCCGTCGCGCGGCCGTTGCGATCCGTGGCGCTTGTCTGGTTGCCCACCAGATCGTAGGTGGACGAGCTCGTGTAGCGGATGCCGCCGTCAAGCTCGGGATAGGCCACCGACACGAGGCGGTCGAGGATGTCGTGGTTGAAGTCCGTCGTTAATCCGCGGGGGTTGGTTTGACTTGCTCGATTTCCGGCCACATCCCAGCGGGTTTGGAGGTTTCGGTTGCCGCGCAGGGTGCTCAGATAGATCCGTCCGAGCCCGTCGAAGTGGTTGATCTGGAAGTGGCCGTTGCCGTCGGTCTCCTTGATCCGGTTGCCGCGAGCGTCGTATTCGTATGAGGCGATGGGTCCGACGAGGTCGGAGCTCGAGCGCAACCGGTCGGCCGCGTCGTAGACGTGGACCACGTGGTTCCCGTTGGGGCGGAACTCGTGCCGGAGGTTGCCGACGGCATCGTAGATCCAGCGCGTGACGACACTCCACGCCCCGCCGGTTGTCGGATCGGTGAGGTGCTCGGTCGAGCTGATCCGTCGGTTGAGGTCGTCGTACGCATGGGTCGTGTGGTTGCCGCGGGCGTCGATCTCCTCGACCAGGTTGCCCGACCTGTCATGGACGGTGGTGCGCTGGTTTCCCTCGGCGTCGGTGGTGACGACGGGCCGGTCGAGCTCGTCGTAGACGACCGACCGTTCCTGGTCGGCGTCGGACCACGTGTCGCCGGCTTCGAGACGTTGGTTGAAACGGATCTCGAGCTCGAGATTGCCGTTGCCGTCGTAGAAGAACCGGGTGGTCTTGGGCCGGCCCGGCCGCCAATCGGGTTCGATGGTTTCGATTCGGCGATCAAGCTCATCGTATTGATTGTGCGTCTCCCGGCCTTCGGCGTCAGTGAGACGGACGGCGTTGCCCTTGCCGTCGAGGAGCATCACGGTCGTGGCGGCGAACCCGCCAGGGTCGGGATCGCGGATCGAGCGGATGAGCCGATTCAGCTGGTCGTAATCGTTGGCGGCGACGCGCGGAGCGAAGGTCGGATCGCCGGGATCCCACAGCGTCTCCCTGATGACGTTGCCGACACCGTCGTGCCCGTAGGCGGTGGTGCGACCCTCGGGCTCGTTGCGCCGGGTGAGCCGGCCGGCCTCGTCGTAGAAGAAGTGGGTGTCGAATCGAAGCGTCGTCGCGTCAAAGACGCTGGATGCGACGGTCGTGTTGCCGGCCTCGTCGTAGTCGAAGACCTTGGTGCCGCCGAGGGGATCGACGACCCGCAGGGTCCGGCCCTGGAGATCGAAGGTGGAGATTGTGGCGTGGCCGTTGCCGTCCGTGGCGGTGACGGTGTTTGCGGCATCGTCGTAGAGCACCTCCTCGACGGGCTGCCAGTAAACATCCTCGTCGACCTCGACCTCGGGGTAGGTGGTCGATGTCAATCGGCCCAGGGTGTCGTGGATGAATGTCGTGGCAGCGCCCCTTGGGTCGGTTGTCGTCACCGGCCTGCCGAGGATGTCCCACCGGGTCGAGGTCGAGACGGTCGTCGAGGTTCCCGTGTGGTCGGTGACCCCGATGGAGGTGGACGCCAAATTGCCGAAGCTGTCGTAGCCGAACGTCGTCATGTGATCGCGGGGATCGGTGGTGGTCAGGCGATCGCCGGTGGCCGGATCGTAGGTGTGCGACGAAATGAACTCCGACGTCGTGCCGTCGGCGGCGGTGACGGTCATGGTGCTGTTGATCAGCCGCCCGGCCTGGTCATGGCCGAAGGTGGTGAGGGCCCCGTTGCGATCGGTATGGGTGGCGACCCGGTTCTTGATGAACGGCGGGGTGAAGCCGGACGGGGGTCCGTAGGTGGTGCTGACGACATACTCGTGGTCCGCGCCGTCGGCGTCGGTCACCGTCACGCTCTCGCTGAGCAGGTTGCCGTGCTCGTCGTACTCGAAGTCGGAGATTACGCCTTTGGCATCGATCCGCCGGTCCACGACCACGTCGTCCGGTTTCCAGCGCATCGTCGTGACATGGCCCAGCGGGTCGGTAATGGCGGTCGGACTGCCGTAGTGGTTAAGGGTGTAGGTGGTGTCGAAGGAACCCGGGTTGCCGGGCGACGGCGGTGTCGTGTCGAGGTTCCGCGGGTCGCGCACCCAGGTTGTCAGCGGCTCGGTATTTGCCGCCAGCGCGGCGGTGTCGTAGAAGAACTGCGTGACGCCGCCCTCGGGTTCGGTGAGCCGTTCGACGAGGAAGATGTCGGCGGCCCCGCCGACCAATCCGAGGATTTCGTTGCTGTAGACGTAGCCGGTCGTTGCATGGTTGAGTCCGTTGATGACACCGGTCAGCACGTCACGGTGGCCGACGAATTCGTAGCGGTAGCTCTCGACCCGAGCGCCTCCTTCGCGCCGAGCCTCGACGAGGTTGCCCCGACCGTCGTAGTCGAAGTGAATTTCGAGGAATTCGGGACCGTCGACCCGTGTGAGGACATCGCCGCCCCAGTACTCGAAGATCCGCTGGTCATAGGTGAAGACAAGCTCGCGACCGGCTGGTTCGACGATCCGCTTGAGCCTCGGCAGGCCGTCTCCGCCCTCCTCGTAAACCAGGGTGGTCCGGTTGCCGCTGGGGTCCTCGACGAAATCGAGGAACCACTCGCCGAGGGGCTGTCCGCCTAAGGTCGTCACCCGCAGGAAGTGATAGCGGGTGCCGCCGGTGGTGTAGAAGTCGATTTCATCGGTGACGTCGTCGCGGAGGAGCGTCCCGTGGTATCCCCGCGGCGGTTTCCAGCCGCCGGTACCGTCCGGGGTGAAGGACATCCCGGAACCCTCGGTGCCGACGAGAATCAACTCGGCGCACGGGGTTTCGATTACGCGCGCAAGCCAGTTGTGGGTCCAACCCTGACCGAGGTTCCCGGGTTCCGCTGAAGCTGACGAGTAGGTGCGTTCGAAGCTCAGCGAAACGCCGCGACCGGGAATCGCCAGATCTTCCCGGCTCAGCACCATGTGGCCGTCGAGGAGGTCCACCCCCTTGACGATGGCGTGGCCCACCGGCAGCGTGTCCCGCATCGAGAAGTGGGAGAACGCGTTGCCGTTCTCGGTCTCGACGTGGCCGTCGACCTGCGAGATTCCAACCAGCTCGAAGTCGTACTCTCCCGGAAGCAACGTGAAGTCAGCCGAGGTCGATGAAGACGGACTAAAGGTGAAGGTTTGACCGCCCGGGTCGAGGGCGAGGTTGTTGATGAAGATTACCGGGTCTCCGGGACCGGTTGGAGTCTTGCGGACAAAGGTGAGGGTGACCGATGCCGGATGGTTCAGACTGAATGAAAAGACATCGTTCTCGGCGCAGGTGGTGCGGCTGAGGACATCGAGCCGCTGGCTGACTCGCAGAAATCGTGTAACGTCGCTGAAGATGTTCTGAAAGAGCGGCAACGGCTCGTCGGCCGAAAGAACCTGGGCGGGGTGCGCGCGGTTGACGACTACCGAGGCGAGGTGCTCGTGCTCGATCTCGATTTCTTCGCCGCGCGGCAGGGTGGCCGACCCCTCGCCGGAACGGGTCGAGCCGGGCCGCAGACTCGCGCCTCCGTCGTCCAGGTCGCGCACTCGTACTTCCACCGTCCGCGCCACGTACTCGGGCGGCTCGATCCGGTAGCTGATTTCAATCGGTTCGGCGAGGGTCCCCTCCGGGGTGAGCACGACGACGCCGGGCTCGAAGTCGGTGATTTCGGGCAGGATGCCCCAGATATCGTTGACGTGGGCATCGAGCGGGCGGTTCAACGGCGTCCCGTTGGCGCAGTAGGTGAAGCTGGTGCCTTGGACCGACAACTCGTTGATGTCCGGAACCACCCCGGGGGTGACAATCGTCCGGTAGGAGAACGTCGATGGATCGAGGACGGGTGGAGAGGCCGTTCCGCTGTTGGTCACCATGAGCCCGAGGTCGTCGCCGCAGACCGCCCACCACTGGCCGCCGCCGGCGTAGAAAGGCGGGTCGCCGTCCCTCGGTTCGGGTTCGTAGAACTCGATCCAGAAATCGATGGGCCAAGTGAAGGGCAGGCCGGGACCGGAGGCGTTGACGTTGCGGCCGTCTTCGTCGGTGAGGAAGGCCGAGAAGACCCCGAAGCGGTCGGGGGTGTCGCAGCCAAGAGTGTCGGGGTCGATGGTCCAGTTCTGGGTGTAGGTGAAGCTCAGGGGCGGGAGGTCGTCCACCGCCGCGTGCACGGTGTACGTGGCGGCGACGACGTCGCCCTCGATGACCCCGGCGGAGGTCCCCGTGAAAGCCGTCCCCTTGGTCAGGATGGGGCCGCCGCAACTGCCGAGGATCGGGTGGCCGCCGCACGCGGCAACCCCGTTGATGAGGAGATTGTCGAAGACGGCGGCGTTCCGCCGATCGGGTTCATCGAGGTAGTTGCTGCACGCCGCGTCGAGCTGGAGCGGGAGCACCTCGAATACGACCGGAACGTTGGACACCGGATTACCGAACCGGTCCTCCACCGCCAGATAGATGGTGTCCGTCCACTGGGCGATGTTGCCGACGAAATGCGTCGCCGCGGTATCGGTGCGGCGGATGCTCGACGCGGCGTCGGGGAAGGCCACCGCCCAGAACGGCTCGCTGACGGGAAGATCAATGGGCTGGCCGCCGCCGTCGAACCCGCGGCCGACCGCGTCAACGAGCTGGAGCAACGCCTGTGATGCGTACTCGTCGGTAGGTTCCCGGAGCGTGTAGACGGGGTTGGACGACGTGTCGGTTCCGAATCGGAAGGCGACCGACGCGGTTCCGTACTCATCGGTGAAGACGAGCAGGCTTTGCTGGGCACTGCCCTGGTCGTCGAGGAGCGATCCATCCCCGGCGACCGAGCTGAACTCGACTGGAACGCCCTGAACCCTGGCGCCGTGGTGGTCCACGGCCTCGACCCGGATGTCGACCTCGGCGTCGTGGCCGACGATGCCCTCGGCGCCGTCGAAGCCCTCGACCTTGCGGATGGCGACCACCGCCGTGGGGTCCGTGTTCACCGGGTATTGCGACGGCGGCCAGAGATCGAGCCCGAACTCGAGCTGTGCCTCGGCGGGGGGATCGGCGGTGGCGCCGCCGCTCAGACCTCCCGCGAGCTGATAGCGCGCCTCGCCGGTGGCCGGTCCGAAAAGCAGATAGCCGACCCCGAACCACTCGAGGAGGCCGGCGGGCTGTGCCGGGACCAGGGCCTCGCCACCGGCCAGCACCCATGCCTCGATCTCGGCGAGTATGCTCGCTTGGAAGGGGAAGCTCCCGAGAACCGATGCCAGGTTGCTCTGATCGACGGCGATGACCTCGATGCCGAGGTGGTCGGCGAGGATGAGGGCGAGATCGGCGCTCACCGAGGCGACGCCGAAGGTCTCGAA
Organism: Acidobacteriota bacterium; assembly: GCA_024641545.1. Classification (GTDB taxonomy): domain Bacteria; phylum Acidobacteriota; class Thermoanaerobaculia; order Thermoanaerobaculales; family Sulfomarinibacteraceae; genus JAHECW01. The sequence goes on along the minus strand of JAHECW010000203.1, from coordinate 1,288 downwards.
GATTGCCCGTTCGGCGGCCGATCCCCCGAGCTGAGTCAGGGTGCGCCACGTTTGGCGCGCCGCGGCATCGCCCCCGGCCACGCGCGGGCCCCATGAATCCACATCGAGGGTGAGTCCCTCCCACTCGATGGTCTGGATCAGACCGAGGGCGCCGTCGACCTCGACCTCGTTGCCGATGAATGCGAGCGTGGGCGAGCCGTAGGCCAGGCCGTGGCCGCCGAGGGTCGCGAACTCGGAGGCGAGTCGGTGGTCGGCGCCGAGAGAGTCGTCAACCAAAGTCGACAGCAGCTCGAGGGAGCTGGCCGACGATTCGCCCCGGACCTCGTAGCCGGTTTTGCCGGCAGCGATCCCGATGGCGGTGGGAACCCCCGCGATCTCGGCATTGGCGAATCCGGTCGAGGTGCCGGCCGGTGTCAGCAGGGTGGTTTCGAGCGTGAAGGCCCTGCCCATTCCGGCGCCTTCGCTGCCGCGGGCAACCTCGCCGCCGCGTCGGATCACGACCGGGACCACATTGACCAGGTAGGGCGGGACGCTCCACAGGTAGTTGTCGAAGGCGCGGACGATGAGCTCGTCGGCGAGAGTTGCCGGTGCGTACCAGATGGCCGCCTCCCGGCCGGTCAGCTCAGCCAGTGGGACGACAGCGTCGAGCAGGACCTCACCACCGTGGCGGGCGACGAGGTGAACCCGGTGGCTCGCCTCGATTGGGGGACCGAGACCGGTCCAGCTCACCGAGACGATGTGGCCGGGCATTGATGCGGGTAGAATCGGGATCTCGTCCGGCGTCGGCGGGACCGGCGCCGCCAGGGTCTCGTAGCTTTCCGGGTCGCCGATGTCGCTCAGGTACTGGTCGACCTGGCCTGAAACGAGTTCGCGGGGCTCGGGGCAGGCGCCGGGTTGCTCGAGATCGGGGCCGCAGAATCCGCCGGTCAGATAGTCGTCGAGGAACCCGGCGGCGTCGAAGGCCATCTCGTCAAGGACCCGCCGTCCGCCCAGGGGACCGCGGTCCTCGAACTCGGGATCGAGCACCGCCCAGGACTCACCCGAACCGTCGAGCTCGACGCCCCGGAAGTTCGCGTAGGGGATCCACACCTCGCACCAGAAGCGCTCGACCCGGTATGCGGCGGGCTCGATCCCACCCCCGACCGGGCTCCACGCCGCGCCCATGGCTGTGAGGAGCTCTTCGAGAGCCGCGGCGTCGGTCACCGCGAAGTGGCTCTTGAGGCGGTCGGTAGGGTATTCCACCACGCCTCGCGCGAGTCTGGCCGGGTAGCCCGACGCCCGCAGGAGC
>JAHECW010000202.1 GCA_024641545.1 Acidobacteriota bacterium | reverse complement strand
CATGTCCTTCAAGAATACGTTCATCCGTCACGACCGAAACCCCGAAGTCACGGCCTGGATCGAGGAAGAGAGGGTCGAGCAGGAGGAGCGTTTCGCGACCGTCGTCAAAGCGATGGAGGAGCTCGAACCCAAGCGCGAGAAGTGGTATCAAGAGTTCTTCGACCGCCTGACCACGCTCGGCTTCAACCAGGACGGCGACCTCAAAGTGAAGATCGCGCCGCGAGACCTGCCCGTGAAGCCTGCAGATCGGACCAACCAGGTGATTTGGAAATACGGCGTCGACGGGGAGTAGCCAGCGACCGCCGTGAGCCTGCAACGCCAGGCGAGGGAGACGGATTATGCGCCCACACATCGAGCCCTTCTGTGACCGGGACGTTCGCTTCAAGAACATGCGCCTGCCGGGATTCGCCACGGGCATGCGTTACAAGATGCTGAGCTTCGACCCGGAGACCGGCGGCTGCACCATGTCCGTGCAGCTCGACGCCGGTTATCGCCAGGCGCCGGGATTCTCCTGGGGAGAGCGCGAACTGACCGTCATCGAGGGCGAGCTCCAGGTCGGCGATCGCACCTGCCGCAAGGGGCACTACTTCTTCCTGCCGGCCGGCTACGCCCTGCCTGAAGTGCGCAGCGACAAGGGCTGCCTGGTTTTGGAGATGCACAATACCGGTGAGCCGAGCCACGAGGAGTCCACCGAGCACCACCCGCAGGCACAGGTCGACCTCTACCACGACGTTGACTCCTTCATGGACATTCCCTGGGCGATGGGCAACGTCACCAAACCGTCGGTGGCGGCCGGCTGCCTGATCAAGTTGCTCAACTACAACCCGATATCCCATGCCATGACGTTCCTGTACTGCATGGCGCCCGGGTTCTGGCAGGACAACATCTCCTACCACGACTGCGCCGAGGAGTCCTACCATCTGTGGGGGACGTCCTGGATGATGCAGTTCGGCGATATCCCCACCGGCGGCTACTTCTGGCGACCGGCCTACATCAACCACGGCGCCTTCGCTTCCGAGTTCGGTTGCATCGCCCTGGGACGCACCGACTCAAAGCTGTTCAACCACTTTCACTACAACCCCTGGAGCACGCCGGTCGAGAACGCCGACCGCTCCCTTGCCCGGATCTACCAGCGCGATCCGCTGCTGTACAAATGGGCATTCAGCAAGGACCACAATCACCCGCACGGCCCCGAGGACTTCGAGCAGACCATGAAGCGCCGCGGCGACGAGGACGGGCACGACACGGAGCACGCGTCGGACGGTCATCGCCACGACCACTGGCACGGGCACCATCACAGTGACCACGACAGCCCTCACAGGCATCCTCTGGATGAGCCTCACGACGACCACCACGAGTAATTCGAGGGAAGATTCTCCTCCCCTTCGAGTGGTTATTGAGCCGCGGGGTCATACCCCGCGGTCTTTTTTGAGGTCCAGGACCCTACTCCAGCGGCAACATCTGATACAGCACGATCAAATGTCCGTCGAAGTCGACAAATGCCTGTTCCTTGAACTTGAACTCGCCGGGTCGCTCGGAGATGGTCGGTGCGACGATCTCAAGCCCGAGGGCTTCGAGTTTTTCGAAGGTCCCGTCGAGGTCGTCGACCCGGATCACCGAAGCGGTCATGAAGGGGCGACCCGGTTTCGCCAGCTCGATGCCGGTGACCTCCGTCAGCGCCATGGTTCGGACCTGCTCGGGCCCGGCGCTGAGGGTCGCGAAGCGGATCTTCGCCTTCGGGTCGATCCTGAAGACCGGGTAGGAGTAAGACTCGGCCGAGGACTCCATCACCCCATCGAGCTGAAAACCGAGGATGTCGCGATAGATCCCGAGCGAGCGGTCGATGTCGGAGACCACCAGGGTGACACGTTTGAAGTTGGCGCCCGTGTAGGGTTCGTCGCCGGCGTTCACGGGGTTGACAAACAGGGCCAGGACGACCAGAACCAGTGGGAAACGGCGGTTTCGCATCGTGACTCCTTGCGTTCTCTGAGATCTGTAAAGCGTGATCGGTCGTGGACGAGCGCAGTCCGATTGTACTATACTTAAGACAATATAGAGCCGCCCGGAGGTGGGACGTGAGCGACATGATGTATGACAAGGTGATCAAGAACATAAGACTGGCGCGGCCGAACCGGACCGGACTTCAGCCGACCGATGTCGCGACCAAGGACGGGAAGTTCGCGCGTGTGGCGCCCGGCATCGACCCCGCCACGGCCAAAGAGGTGGTGGACGGCAAAGGATTGGTCGCCTTCCCCGGGGTGATCGACGCCCACATGCACATCGGCATCTACCGAAACCTGGCCGAGGATGCGCCGACCGAGTCCAAGTGCGCCGCCATGGGCGGGGTGACCACCTCGTTGACCTACTTCCGGACCGGTCAGTACTACCTCAACAAGGGTGGGCCCTACCTCGAGTTCTTCAAAGACATGCTCGAGCAGGCCGGCGGACGGTACCACGTGGATTACGGCTTCCACCTGATGCCGGCGGGCGAAGAGCACATCGAGGAAATGCCCGATATCTATGACAAGCTCGGGGTGCCGACGTTCAAGCTCTTCATGTTCTACGGCGGCTACGGGCTGCACGGCAAGTCCGACAACCAGGCCGAGTTCCTCATGACCAAACCCAACGAGCGCTACGACCTCGCGCACTTCGAGTTCGTCCTGCGCGGCGCAAAGAAAGTGGTCGACATGTACCCGGAGGCGCGCGATCTCATCAGCGTCAGCTTCCACTGCGAGAACCCCGAGCTGATGAACGCCTGGACCCGGATCATCCAGGAGGAGCGCGGTCTCAACGACATGGAGGCCTACCACCTGGCCCGGCCGCCCCACTCCGAGGGACTCTCAATCGTCATCGCCTGTTACCTGGCCCACGCCGCCGGCTGCCCCAACATCAATATTCTCCACCTCACTTCACGAGAGTCCGTGGAAACCGTGCTCAAGATGCAGGAGGCCTTCCCGGATGTGAACATCGGCCGTGAGGCGACGGTCGGGCATCTTCTGCTCGATCTCGATCGCGCCGACACCCGGGCCAAGGTCAACCCGCCGATCCGGCCGCGTGAGGACCGCGAGTTCCTCTGGCACGCGCTCATGTCCGGCAAGATCGACTGGGTGGTCACCGATCACGCCTGTTGTCCCTCGGAGCTCAAGTTCGACCCCGTCGACCGCAACAACGTGTGGGGCGGCAAGTCGGGGTTCGGCGGTACCGAGTACCTGCTGACCGGGCTCTACAGCGAAGGCCGCAAGCACGGACTGAGCGAGAACCGGATCGCCGAGCTCCTGAGTTTCAACCCGGCGAAGAGGTTCGGTCTGTGGTCGAAGGGAGACGTGGCGCCCGGACTCGACGCCGATCTCGTCCTCTTCGATCCCGACGAGACCTGGACCATCCGCGCCGAGGACTCGCCGTCGGCTCAGGGCTACACCCCGTTCGACGGGATCGAGGTCAGCGGCAAGGTGAAGAAGACCTTCCTCCGCGGTGAGGTCATCTACGACAACGGCAGCTTCCCGGGAGTCCCCAGGGGAGAGTACATCTCGAGGAAGATTCGGAAGTAGATCTCGCCGAGGCACAGAGTGGAAAAGAGCCGATCCGGTATGCGGATCGGGTAGTGCATCGGTGCTGCTTTCCCATGCGGTCAAGTCTTGAAACACGAAGGACGCTAAGAACCAAAGAGAAACCACAAAGTTGATTGTTGACTCATCGCAGCGCTCAGTTGACTTGATTCGCGCCCAGAACCGGAAGGAGCCCGGGTCGCAGATTCGTTACTTTGTGGAACCCTGGTGGTTCTTTGTGGCCTTTGTGTTTCAAGTCGAAGCAGCTCGTTTGTCCAACCGTTGAATCAATTGCGCTGCGAATCAGCACCCAGGGCTTTTCTGTTTCGTTGAGTCTCTCCGCCTTTGCGTTGATGCTCAAATCTTCTGCGAACCCTCCTGGAACATGGCGAGGGGCCAGGTGTCGCCGGTGTTGTAGATGAGCGCGCGATGGCGCAGGAACCGAAGCAGCCCGCTGGCGCCCATTCGCGATCTGCCGCAGCCTGATTCTTTGGTCGAGTCCTTCTCGGCGTCGTGCACGAAGGAGGTCAGTCCGGCATCCCCGATGCTGATGCCGCCGGCCTCGATGCGGCGGCCGATGGCCTCGGCCTCTTCGCGTGATCCTGCGATGACCGCTCCCGAGAGGCCGCAGTTGGAGTCGTTGGCCAGCGCCACCGCCTCGTCGATGGTGTCGAAGGGCATCACCGGCATCAGGGGCCCGAAGGTTTCTTCCCGCATGCACTCCATGTCATGCGAGACCTCGGTGAGTACGGTGGGCCGGCACCAGGCGCCGCCGCCGTGGTTGAGGATCTCGCCGCCGGTGCGGATGGTGGCGCCCCTGGCGACGGCGTCGGCGATGTGGTCGCGAATGATGTCGGCCTGCTCGGCGGCGATGAGCGGTCCGACCTGTCCGGAATCGATGTCGGGGTAGTTGAGCTCGGCCGCCTCGGCCTTGGCGACGAGCGTGGCGACGAACTGATCGAAGACCGGCCGCTGGACGTAAATGCGCTCGATGGACTGGCAGGCCTGTCCCGTGTTGGCCACCGAGGCGCGGAGCAGGGCGGTGGTGGCGCGGTCGATGTCAGCCTTCTCGGTGACGATGGCGGCGTCCTTGCCGCCGAGCTCGAGAAAGGCCGGAATCAAGCGTTCGGCGGCGGCGTGGGCGACGATGCGGCCGACGGGAATGCTACCGGTGAAGCAGACCGCGTCGGCGAACTCGATCATCACCGAACCGATCCGGCCGACGCCCCGGATCATTCGGAAGACGCCGTCGAGGGTGGGGACCCTGGCGATGGACTCGGCGAGGGGCTCGACAAAACGCGGCGTGACCTTGCTCGCCTTGGCGAGCACGGCGCAGCCGGCGGCGAGCGCCGGCACGGCGTCGATGAGGGTCAGGATGAGCGGGAAGTTCCACGGCGAAATCACGGCCACCACGGGGTAGGGCGAGTAGGTCCAGCTGAGCTCGACGCCGGGAATCTCGGATTTTCGCGATCGCGGAGGCTGCAAGAGCTCGGGCGCGAGGCGGCACCAACGCTCGACGGCGCCGACAATGACATCGACCTCGGCGTAGGACAGGGCCCGGCGGCCGGTGTCGATGGTGAGGGCCTCGGCGATGTCGGTCCGCATAGCGACGAGTTCGGTTTTCCACGCCTTCAGGGTGGCGATCCGGAGATCGAGGTCGGCGGCCCAGGCCGGTTGGTTGGCCGCGACGTGGGCGTGTTCCCGGGCGACGTCATCGCGGTCGTAGGGTTCGATGAAGAAGTCGTTTTTTCCGGTTCGTGGGTTTCGAACTGGGGTGCTTGAAGGCATGAAAACCGCTCCTTTTCACCGGGCTTTGGGATGTCTTGACAGCCCCTATGCCCGATGTTAGCATATTGTTCGTACAATCTAACGACTCGGCCAGATAGGCGGGGAGATGCCCAAAGCCGACCACGGTGCGCGATCCCAGATTCAAACAGCTCCGACCCCGGGTTCGGAGTTGAGTACCGGTATTGAATCCATTGGTCTCAATCTAGATCGCAATGCAGAAAAGGGGAGGAGATGAGTGCCATGATGAAGAGAACACTCGTTTGTCTATTCGCCATGTTGTTGATGGTGGGCGGATTATGGTCCCAGGAGGAGATCCCCGCCGATCAGGTCGAAGGAGTCGGCGAGGCGCAGGAGATCGCTCAACAGACCGAGTTGGGTGAGGCCGGCGATTCCAAGACCCGGCAGATCGAAGAGATCACTGTGACCGCTCGCAAGACCCAGGAATCTCTCGACGACGTTCCGCTGACCATCCGCGCCATCACCGCGGATGCGGTCGCCGAGCTGGGCATCTTCGATGTCGAGAACGTCGCGATCAACACACCCGGTATTCACATCAGCAACTACTTCGGCGCCCGCGACGATCCGAATATTTCCTTCCGGGGCATGGACGCCGGCACCATCGATCGGATCGCCCAGATCTCGTCGTCGTACCTCGACGGCGTCTATCTTCCGGGCGCCACGTCGTGGATCAGCGTCGGCGCCATCGAGCGCACCGAGGTGGTCAAGGGACCGCAGGCCGCGCTCTACGGCCGGTCGGCCTTCGGCGGCGCCATCAATTTCGTCATGAAGAACCCCACGCCTGACTTTGCCGGGAACGCCGCCCTGACTCTGGGTGAGAACGCCAGAATCGACGCCGCCGTCGGTATCGGCGGTCCCATCTCGGACAAATTCAGCTACACCCTCTTCGGCCGTTACTACGACTATGACGGCGGGTACGACAACCCGTGGCCGAACTCGGAGAAGCTCGGCGGACAGTCGACCAACGCCCTGACCGGCGCGCTCCAGTGGGACATCTCCGACCGCGTCGCTCTCAAGTTTCGTGGCTTTTACTCGGCCGACGATGACGGACCGGCCGCGTTCGCCTGGTTCGATCAGAGCCTGCACAATTGCGGACCGTTCGAAACCGACGGCCAAATGGGGACCCGGCAGTTCTTCTGCGGGACGCTTTCTCCCGATCTGATCACCGATTTCGGCTACGACACCAGCACCGAGCCAGCTGAAGGCGCCACCTGGCCGAAGGACAAGTTCGGCATGACCCGCGACTTCTTCATGGGGTCGCTCCACCTCGACGCCATGCTCGGCGAAAATGTCCAACTCGTGTCCCTGACCGGGTACGTCAAAGAAGAGCTCGAGGCGATGCAGGACTTCAGCGGAACCCAGACCCTGCTCCAGTACTTCAACACCATCGACAACCTGGTGTCTGAAGAAGTGCGGGTCCAGGGGAAGACCGCGAAGTTGGACTGGTTGGTCGGCGGCTACTACCTGGACGCCGATTACGAGAGCAAGCCCAACGGCTTCGGTTGTTCCGACCCGGCCTATCGTTTCCTGGGCTTCCTCCCGGGCTGCTCCCTTTTCGCAGGAGGCAATGTCCGCGGTTCCTTCGATCTCAGCGTCGCGACTCCACACCGGTACGTCGAGAACACCGCGCTGTTCGGTTCGTTGACCTGGCACGTGTCCAACAAGGTCACCCTCATCGCCGATGCCCGGTTCGCGAGGGAGACCCTCGACTACGGGTCGGTGATGTCGGTTGACGGTGTCGAACGTCAGCTCAAGGACGACTTCGACAGCTTCACGCCGCGCATCGTCTTCGACTGGAAGCCCACCGACTACTCGACCATCTACGCCAGCATCTCGACCGGCACCAAGCCGGGGAACTTCAACGCCGAGGTCGCCCAGATGTGCGAGAGCTGCATCGTGGCGTTCGAGGACGAGTTCGGCATCGGTGTGGCGATTCCGGAGTCCGAGGCCGTCAACTACGAGGCGGGCTACAAGCTGGTCACCCGCAACGGCAAGCACCGCTTCAACGCGGCGGCGTTCTACTTCGACTGGACCAACCAGGCCTTCACCCAGGCGACGCCTTTCGACACCGACGGCGACGGCGAATTCAACTCTGACCTTGTCGACTACCAGACCGTTGCCGGCAGATCCGAAATCAAGGGTCTCGAGTTCTTCTACAGCGGCTGGCTGGGCCGGTTCTTCAACATTTCGGCGTCCTACAACTACAACGACGCCAAGTACGTGGTTTTTGAAAGCTCCGTTTACGGCAATGTTTTCGGCAGCAGGGACGCATCGGGCCAGACCATGCCCCGCAGCCCCAAGAGCTCCGGAACCCTCGGTATCGGTTTCATCCTTCCCGTTTTCTCGACATGGGAGTTCAACGCGCGGGCCGACTATGTCTACCGCGGTTCGTCCTTCACCTCGGAGGTCAACCTCGCCGAAACCGGCGCCACCAATCGGATCAGTCTCCGGACCGGTTTCCGCAACGACCGTTGGGACTTCTCGATCTGGATGAACAACGCCACCAACGACGACACCCTGATGGCGATCCGCCGGTTCACCGCCCTGGAGAACTTCTCAAGCTACACCTGGTGGGCCGGCCTGCCTGGCGTCCGGGAAATCGGCGTGACCGCGCGTCTCAACTTCTAGTCAACCCTCGATCATCATCAACCACAACCGCCGCCCTCCGGGGCGGCGGTTTTTCTGTGTGGCGAGTGGGGGAGATGCGGAACTGGCGTCGACCGGGGTGCCATCTTTTGCATTGTCCGGGCCGAGCATGCATATCTTCGGGACGACGATGAGCCCGAACAATGCTAAAGGTGGCTCCCACGAATCGCGACGATAGAATCGGGTTCGGGAGAGCGCCACCGACGAGGTCTTACCTCTTCCTACAGCTCCATCACCAACCGAACATCGTCGTCGATCTCAGGATTCTGGTCTCGTCCTGTGAACCAGGTCACCGCAAAGAGCACGGTGAACGAGGCGGCGAGGGAAACCGCCGTCGGGAGGACGCCGGTCTGAAACGGCGGCCTCGGCAGTGCCTCGAAGAAGGTCTGTTTGGCCAGGAACTCGAGGACCAGGTTGGTTCCCATCCCGGTGGCGATGGACGCCGACGCGGCGGTGGCGGTGACCCGGCGCCAGTTGAGGCCGATGGCGAGGGCGGGACCGAGGGCTGCGCCAAAGGTGCCGAAGGCGAAGGTGCCGAGCAGGGCGATGAGATCGCCGTAAAGATAGGCGAAAACTGCCGCTGAGAACGCGATTCCCACGACGGCGATGCGTCCCCAGAAGAGTTCGTCGTTCAACCTCCGTCCGAAGGCCTTGGGAAGGTCACGAACGATGGCGGCGGATCCGATGTTGACGAAGCTGTCGGCGGTGGACATGATCGCCGCGAGGATCCCGGCGAAGACGATTCCGGCGAGGATTTCGGGCGTGAAGTTAAGCAGGAAGAGAGGCGAGGCCTCATCGGGGTTGACCAGCGGCGCCA
>JAHECW010000201.1 GCA_024641545.1 Acidobacteriota bacterium | reverse complement strand
ACCCCTAACTCCTAACCATCGAGATTGATATGACCCTCAAAGACAGAATCATCGCCGCGATCCAAACCGTCTACGACCCCGAGATCCCCATCAACATCTGGGAGGTCGGGCTCATCTACGAGGTCAACGTCTCGGACGACGGCAAGGCCCACGTGCTCATGACCCTGACCTCGCCCAACTGCCCCGTAGCGGAGTCGCTGCCAATCGAGGTCCAGGAAAAGGTCGAAGCCGTCGAAGGCGTCACCGCCGCAGAGGTCGAAATCACCTGGGACCCGCCGTGGGACCCGGAGATGATGAGCGAGGCGGCGCAGCTCGAGCTCGGGTTCTACTAAGGACTCGTCTGACGAATCCTGGTCAGGCCCCACGGGCCTGAAGTCGGGCAACAGATCCACCACGCGTCAGTGGTTGATCTTGGCGAGTTCGTCGGCATCGGCGAGATCTCGAGGGCGATCCGAGCACCGCTTGGCCTGGAGGAGATCATCCAGCGAGATGATGTTGACGGCGACCCCGTCGATCTCGACAACCTCGGCTCTGTTGAAGATCCTCGTGTTGGACACCCCTTTGAGACTCGTGAGAATGTCGATTCGATTCGGCTCGACACCCAGGTGGACCGCACCGCCATCGCGTTCGAAGAGCTCTTGAGGGATTCCAGCCCCACCAAAACCGAACTCAATCAGGGCGCCCATGATCCGTTGGGCGTTGTCGGCCGTTGGCGACACCAACAGGTCCATGTCCTGGGTCGTCCTCACATAACCATAGAAATTGACCGCGTGACCACCGACCAGCGTGTATTGAACACCGTGCTCCTCGAACAAACGAAGAAGCTCTTTCATGTCGGCGGAGAACTGCATTGACGGCTCCTACCAGGACACTCGTTCCCAGGTCACTCGTTTTTCCATGGGCGCCCGGCCCCAGTCATCTCCCCAACGACGCGCCTGCAACACCGCAAACTCTCGCAATCGGTCGTCGTGAGTCATCCCGGCGAGCCTTCGGTGCTCGGCCGCGTTCTCTTCTTCAAATGAGGAAAAGACTCTGACCTCGATATTTCGTTCCATCGATCACCTCGCGGCCGTGGGCCTCCCGACCGGGCGCACCAGCATTCTACCCTCGTTGTGACCGGCGTTCGGTTCAGGTTCGGCGATCCAACTCGGGCATCACTCCGGATGGACCGGAAGCGGCGGGAGGCCCATGCGTTTCACCAGCGCCTGGAAACGCGGATCGGAGCGCAGGGGATCCCATCCCGGATCCCCGATGTAGGGAAGATTCGGATCGCGGACCTCGTAGGCCTCCTCGAGCCAGTCGATGGCACGCTCGTAGTCGCCGGCGTCGAGGTAACAACAGGCGATCCCATAGGGCAAAAAGACACGTTTGGTGCCCGCGTCGGGGACGCCCTTCGCCATTTCGTACCGTTCGGCGAGTACATCGCCGTTGGCCAGCTGTGCGCCCTTGTAGCCGCCCTCGGTCAGGCCTCGTTCAAAGGCCGTTAGACGTTCCGGGTCACGTGCGACCCGCTCCTTCAGCGGCTCCAGCGCCTCCTCTTCCATTCCCTTTTCGATGAAGGCACTTTGGAGAGCGCCACTCGCGACCCAATTCCCCGGCTGGAGCTCGAGAGCCGCGCGGGCTGTGGCAATGGCATCGTCGTAGCGGCGGTCGAAAACCAAGACCACCCCGTAAAGCGCCTTGAAGAGTGAGTTGTACGGATCGAGCGCGATCGATCGCTCGGCGTGCTCCACGGCCTCGGCGGTCCGGCCCATGATGGCCAGGAAGTGAGCGTAGTAGGCGTGGGCGGTGGCGTTGTTGGGGTTGAGCTCCAACGTACGCCGCCACTCGCGCTCCGCAGCGTCCCAGCCCCAGTCGGTCCAGGTGCTGATCACCGCGAGGGCCTCGTGTGCCACATCGGAGGACTCATCCAGCGCGATGGCCCGCTCGGCCGCCGCCTTCGCCTTCGGGCCCGACACGCCGGGAAGGGAAACCTGTGTCTGCTGCCGGGCTCCCCAGACCCATGCGAGGCCGGCGTACGCCGCTGCATACGACGGGTCCTTCTGCAGCGCCTGCTCGAAATATCGCTCGGCCATGTCGAGATTCTCCGGCGACAGCATCTGCCAGTGGTACGTCCCCTTGAGATAGGCCTCGTAGGCCTCGGGATCGACGCTCCGGCCGGCGATCAGACGGGCCTTTTCAACCGGCAGCAGCTTGAGTGCCAGCGCCTTCGCGACCTCCTGGGTCACTGCAGCTTGAACCTCGAGAATTCCCGCAAGCTCGCGCTCGAAGCTGTCCGCCCAAAGCTGAGTCTGGTCGTTGACCTGGATCAGATCGGCGGCGACCCGGACCCGACCTGCTTCGCGGTGGGTGCTCCCTTCGAGCACGTAGTCCACATCGAGCTCGCGGCCGATCTGGTCGATGGGCGTGTCGCCGTTCTTGTAGCGCATGACCGATGTGCGGGCGATGACGCTCAAGCCCTCCGGGTGCAGCTTGCCGAGCTGGGTGATCATCTCCTGAGTGAAGCCGTCGGAGAGGTACTCCTGCTCGGGGTTGCCCGAAAGATTGACGAAGGGCAGCACCGCCATCCGTACCGGTTTGACGCCGCCGACGCTCCCTCCCACCAGCAGCCGTCGAAGGCCACCCACGTCGAGCGCCGCTAGGACGGCCATCACCCCGACCAGCCCCATCACAGGCAGCAACCAGCGTCTCCCCACCAACGCTGGATTCAGGGTCGGCCCCGGCGATTCCGGAATCGCCATCTGCGCCATCTCCAGCGCCGCGCGAACCTCACCGACGGTCGGGTATCGCGAACCGATCTCTTTTTCAAGGCATCGGTCGACCACGCCCTGGAGGTTGGCGGGCAGCCCACGCTCCGGCCCTGAAGGCAGCGGCTTCGGCGCCTTACTGAGAATCGCCGAGCTCAGCTCGAACCCGGTCTTCCCCTGGAACGGTCGTTCTCCGGCCGCCATCTCGTACAGCACCACCCCGAGCGCCCAGATGTCGCTGCCCGCATCGGGCGACTCACCCCGCAGCTGTTCCGGCGCCATGTAGGCCAGGGTGCCAGCGATCGTCCCCGGCAGCTCCAACGAGTCCGCGGTGTAGGTGGTGGCCTCGTTGAGCTCCGACGCGCTCACCCGCGCCGCGAGCCCGAAATCCAAGACCTTGGGCCGGCCCTCGGTGGTGATCACAACGTTGGCGCTCTTGAAGTCCCGATGGATCACCCCGTTCGAGTGCGCATGATCCAACGCGTCCGCCAGCCGGCGCCCGATCCGTCGGACTTCGTCCCCCTCCAGCGGTCCTTTCGCGATCCGTTCGCTGAGCGTCTCGCCCGAGACCAGCTCCATGGCGATGTAGGCCTGACCCTCGGCCTCTCCCACCTCGTAAATGGTGCACACGTTCGGGTGATTGAGCTTCGAGGCCATCCGCGCCTCGCGGAGCAATCGTGTCCGGGCGGTCTCGTCGGCCGTCAATTCCGACGGGAGCACCTTGAGCGCGATCTCTCGCTGAAGACTCGGGTCGTGCGCGCGCCAGACCTCGCCCATGCCTCCCACACCGAGCCGTTCGACGATCCGGTAGGTCCCGAAGCGGAGTCCGGGCGCCAGGCTCACGGACTTCTTATCAGGCCTGCTTGGAGTCCGTGACGACTCCAACACGTCGGTCTCGTCTCTGTCGAGGTCGCTCATTGTTCCTGTAGTTCCGCAAGCTGAGTATAGCAACGGCCATCACCGGATCGGCGCATGACACCCGACATCCACGTTGCGGTGGCTCAACCTCTGCTCGCCGTGAAGGAGTTTGCGTCCCCGGTTCCCCCCCATCGCGCCACAGGAAACCGCGAATGTCCCTCAAAGACGTAATCACCCAAGCTGTCCAAGCCGTCTACGATTCCGAGATGTCGCGGGAAGCGGCCAAGCTCGAGGGCGGGTTCGACTGGCAATTCGTCGGTCGGATTGTCGGCGGACCCCTCGGGTCCGCAGTCGGATTGCCGACCCCGCATGACAGGTTGTCACCATCCAAAAGAACAACTCTGAGGCGCGTCGTCGACGACCCACCCATGGTTCCTTCGAGAGCATCCTATTGAAGACAGATCCTTAAGGTCTGCCTCAGCAAGCCAGGCACCAGGTGAACACCCGGCACCTCAGGAGTCGCGTCAGTCGGAGGGGTGCGGCGCCGGAAAGTGCCACGATCCGTCGAGAATCTCGACCCTCGGCTCGTACATGCGGATCGCATAGTTCCAGCCGGGAGAGATGGGAATGCAGTTGATGCGATCGTCGCCGCAACCGCCGAAGTGGAGCGTATACCCGCCATCCTCGTTCGGCTCGGCCGAGAAGTTGTTGTAGCTGTTCACGCCCAGGTCGTTGGCTTCGAGGTAGCCGTCGGCGTTGTAGACCGTGACCGACCAGAAGGCGTCCACCGGAACATCCTTCACCGTGAGCGCGTGCGGGGTCTCACCGTCGTTGGCGTCGACGCTGGCGAGGACGTAGAGCGCCGCAGTTCGCGGGAGGCCGCCCCAGCCCGCGGCGGCGCCGACGAGGTGGTCGATGGGCCGGACCTCGCCCTCGCGGCCGAAGGCGTGGGTCGTGTCGAAGCCGAGCACCGCGAGGTCGTTCAGGGCCTTGCGCGCCACCGCGAGGTCCTCTTGGTTCCAGTCCGGAGCCTCGAACGGGCCGCCGCCACCGCCGCTGAGCGTGATCTCGTCCTGAGCGGCGTGAGCTCTCGCCACATCGTCGGGGTCGGTCACATCGGCAAAGGTCCGGATCGTGACGAGGGCAAAGCGCGTGCCGACCTCGGCTTCGGTCAGCTCATAGGTCCCGGGCTCCGACTCCACGAACATGTAGTGGTCCTGGTTGACCACGTGCATGGACATGTAGCGGCCGCCGACCTCCGGTAGGGTGATCTTCACCGGCTTCGACAGGTCCAGAACCGTGGCGGAGTAGAGCGTGTCCTGGTTCATACGGATGACGGGTTGGTTGTCCGGCGTCGTCGGCTCCCGAAGATGGGTCAGCCTTCCGAAGTCCACGCCCATCATGGCCATGTTGGCGCGAATCATGTGGTCCGATTCAGCCCGAACAAATGTCTCGACCGTCACGTCCTCGGCGGTGGCGGGCAGCACGAGTACGACTGTCAGCAGGGCTATCGTGAGTGTCTTCGTCATCTTTTACTCCTCTCTCACAGCCAGATACGGCGCCCAGGTGCCTTCAGGCGCCTCGGCCTCCGTTCCGCACAGGCGCATCACCATGCAGGAAGGTCTTCGGGCGCCGGCAGCCAGTTCGAGTCCATCCCCCCTCCCGGAGCCTGT
This sequence comes from Acidobacteriota bacterium, assembly GCA_024641545.1. Classification (GTDB taxonomy): domain Bacteria; phylum Acidobacteriota; class Thermoanaerobaculia; order Thermoanaerobaculales; family Sulfomarinibacteraceae; genus JAHECW01. The sequence goes on along the minus strand of JAHECW010000201.1, from coordinate 3,613 downwards.
CGCTGGATGAGGAAGGTGAACGAACTCTCGTCGTTGAAACGGGAATCGTCCATCATCGTCGATCTGTCGAACCGCAGCCATCTCTCGAGGCCCTTCACTCAACGTCAAGGGATGATGGCGGGGCCACCGGTTGCGTGGCGGGCTCCGGGTCCCAACCGCCGCCGAGGGCGCGGTAGAGACCGACGAGGTTTTGGATCACGAGACCCTCGCTGGCGGCGAGCTCGTCCTCTCGCAGCAAAAGGGTGCGCTGGGTGTCGAGGACGTTCTGGAAGTCGGTGAGACCCGACCGGTACTGAGTCAGGACGAGATCGAGGGAGCGCTGGGTGGCGTCCACCGAGGCTGTGAGATGGGCCCGCCGTGCAACCTCCTTCTCGTACGAGACCATGGCGTTCTCGACCTCCTCGAGGGCGAGCAGCACGGCGCGTTCGTAGTTGGCCAGGAGCTGCTCGGTACGGGCCTGCTCGGCCGCGATCTGCGACCGCACGGCGCCGCCGGCGAAGAGCTTCCACCTGATCGGCAACCCAATCGACCAGTTGATGCTGTCGGTGCTGAAGAGATCGCCCGCCGATGTCGACTGGAGCCCGAGGAAACCGCCGAGCGAGAACTGGGGATAGAGATCGGCGGTGGCGACCCCGATGCGGGCGGTCTGGGCGGCCAACCGCCGCTCGGCCGAGCGGATGTCGGGCCGCTGGCGCAGGAGATCGGCGGGCAGGGCGGTGGTCACCGCCTCGGGCTCGGTGGGGATCGGAACCTCATCGGTGAGCTCGTCGTCGAGTGCCCCCGGCGTCATGGCAAGGAGAACGGCCAACCGGTTGAGTGCGAGCGCCAGACCGTTTTCGAGGGTCGGGATGAGCGACCGCGTGTTCGCGAGGTTGCTCTCGGCCTGGGCGACATCGAGGGCGGACACCAGACCCGCATCGAACCGATCTTCGGTCAGCTCGAGGGTGTTCTCCTGGCCCTTGACGTTGCTTTCGGCGAGCCGGAGCCGCTCCTGGAGAGCGCGGACGTTGACATAGTTGACGGCGACCTCGGAATAAAGGGACACCAGGACATCGCGGTAGTCCTCGACCGAGGCCTCGACCTCGGCATCGGCCGCCTCGAGCTGACGCCGCACCCGGCCCCAAACATCGATCTCCCAGCTCGCGCCGGCACCGACATCGTAAAGATCGCCGGCGTCGAACCCTCCCTCCGGCGCAAGAGCGCCCAGCGAGCCGTTGTCGGAGGCTTGGCTGCGGCCGACCTCGGCGTTGAGATCGACGTTGGGAACTTGCTGACCTGCGACCACGCCGCGGAGCGCCCGCGCCTCCTCGACGCGCCACACCGCCTCGCGCAGAGTCAAATTGGTCTCACCGGCGCGCTCGATGAGCGAGGTCAGGGTTTCGTCGTCGAAGACCGCCCACCAGGTCTGGATCGGCGCCTGGCCATCGCCCAGTCCGTCGGTGGCCGCGGTGTGCCAGGCGTCGGGCACCGTCGGGAGCTCGGGCTGTTCGTAATCGGGCCCGACTGTGCAACCCGCCAGGACAAGATGTCCGACTAGCACCGCGGTCAACGAAATCGCGGGCGCCCGTCGCAACCACGAAGGCACCAAGGCGCCAAGGAAGTCACATTGGGTTTTTCTTCGCGTCCAGCTTTGTGTCTTCGTGCCTTTGTGGTTGTGACGATTCGCAGACCGGATCGAAAACGACGGTTTGAAGCGGAGGGTCGTCATGACGAGGCCTCCTCTCCGGCGGTGACCGGTGGTGGGTCGTCAGGCTGTTTCGTTCCGCCGAACTTCTCGGACGCCGTCTGCACGACGTAGTAGAGCCACGGGATGACGAAGATCCCGAAACCGGTGGCGAAGGCCATCCCGCCGAAGACCGCAGTGCCGAGAGCGACCCGGCTGGCGGCGCCGGCGCCGGTGGCGAAGAGCAGCGGCAGTACCCCGAGGATGAAGGACAATGCGGTCATGAGGATCGGCCGGAACCGCAGCTGGGAAGACTGTATGGCCGCCTCGAAGGCGCTCTTGCCCTCCTGGCGAAGCTGGTTGGAGAACTCGACGATGAGGATCGCGTTCTTGGCCGACAACCCGATCAGCAACACAAAGCCGATCTGGGTGTAGACGTTGTTGTCGAGCCCGCGCGCGAGCGTCAGGGCCGAGGCGCCGAGGATGGCGATGGGCACCGCGAAAATCACCCCGAAGGGCAATGTCCAGCTCTCGTACTGGGCGGCCAGGAAGAGATAGACGAAGACGATGGCCAGCGCGAAGATGAACCCGGCCGCACCGCCTGCGGCGAGCTGCTGGTAGGTCACCCCGGTCCACGAGAAGCTCATGGAGGGCGGCATGGAGTTCTTCGCGATCTCCTCCATGGTGGCGATGGACTGCCCCGAGCTGTATCCCGGCGCCGCATCGCCGGTGATCGAGGCCGACGAATAGAGGTTGAAGCGCGACTGCACCGTCGGACCGACCGTATCTCGAACATTCAGCAGCGTCGACAGCGGGATGATCTTCCCCGCCCTGGACCGCACCTCGAGTTTGGTGATGTCGGCTCGTTCGAGGCGGTAGGGTTCGTCGGCCTGGATCATGACCTTCCACACCCGGCCGAAGGCGTTGAAGTCGTTGGCGTAGGCCGACCCGAGGTTTGCCTGGAGGGTCGCAAAGATGACGTTCAGCGGAACATCGAGGCGCTTGGCCTTCTCTCGGTCGACCTCGAGGAAAAGCTGCGGCACGCCTGAACGGAAGGTCGTGTTCATGTTGGTGAGCACCGGGTTGGCGCGGCCCTGATCGACGAGATCGCTGGCGACCTGCTGCAGGAGCGCGAGACCGGCGCCGCCGACATCCTGGAGCTCCATCTGAAAGCCGCCGGTGGAGCCGAGGCCCTGGATCGGCGGCGGCCGGGTGGCGAAGACGATGGCGCCCCTGATTGCCGCGAAGCGGATGTTGAGGGTGTCGACGATGGCCTGGATCTGGGTCTCGGGGGTCTGCCGTTCGTCCCAGTGGTCGAGCACGATCCAGAAGGCGCCGGCGTTCGACGAGACCACCGAGTCGAGCAGCGAGAAGCCACCGATGGTGATCACCCCGCGGATCCCCGGGGTGTCGTCGAGAATCGATGCGACCTCGTCGAGGACCTCCTCGGTTCGTCCGAGTGAGGTGGCGTCTGGGAGCTGGGCCGCAACCATGAAGTAGCCCTCGTCCTCGGAGGGGACGAAGCCGGTGGGCATGGAGACCATACCGTAGTAGGCGGCGACGAAAAGCCCGGCCACGAGCACCAAGGTCACGGCCACCTTGCGGAGCATCATCTTGACGATCCCGACATACCCTCCGGTCCCGCGGTCGAGAACCCGATTGAAGACCCCGAAGAGTCCCCTGGTTCGCTCGACCGAAGGCCGAAGCAGCATCCCGCAGAGCGCCGGGCTCAGGGTCAGGGCGTTGATCGACGAGAAGATCGTCGCCACCGAGATGGTAATCGCGAACGGCCGGTAGAGCCTCCCGGTGATGCCCGGCATGACGATGGTCGGGACAAAGACCGCCAGGAGAACCAGTGTTGTCGCGACCACCGGCCCGGTGATCTCCAACATGGACTTGGCGGTGGCCTCTTTGGCGCCGAGGCCCTCTTCATCGATGAGCCGCATGGTG
>JAHECW010000041.1 GCA_024641545.1 Acidobacteriota bacterium | reverse complement strand
CTGCTGCTCTTTCTGGGAAACAACGAGAGCCCCATGAACTACGCCGACAACTGCTATCCTTTTCGCCAGGACAGCACCTTTCTGTACTTTTTCGGGCTCGATCAGCCCGGGTTGGCTGCGGTGATCGACGTCGATGAGGGTTCGACGATCGTTTTTGGCGACGAACTCACCATCGATGACATTGTCTGGATGGGGGACCTTCCATCCATCGCCGAACGCGCCCGGCGGGCCGGCGTGAGTGAGATCCGTCCGCGCTCCGCGCTCGGCCGAATCGTCGGCGACGCCGTCCGGGCCGGCCGGCAGGTGCGCTTTCTGCCGCCCTATCGCGCCGACAATGCACTGCTCCTGTCGATGCTTCTGGGGTTGCCCGCGGCCGAGATCGCCGGCCGCGCCTCGCTCGAGTTCATCCGGGCGGTGGTCGCCCAGCGCAACGTCAAGAGCGAGGAGGAGATCGTCGAGATCGAGCGCGCCGTGACCACATCGGTGGAGATGCACGTTGCGGGGATGCGGATGGCCCGGCCGGGGATGCGGGAATCCGATATCGCCGCCGAGGTCGAGAGGGTTGCCAACGCCGCCGGCGGCGGTCTCTCATTTCCGGTGATCGCGACCGTTCGCGGCGAGACCCTGCACAACCACTTTCACGGCAACACCCTCGCGGACGGCGATCTCTTCCTGCTCGATGCCGGCGCGCAGACCGCCATGGGTTACGCCGGTGACCTCTCGTCGACCTTTCCCGTGAGTCCCACTTTCAGCTCCAGGCAACGGACCATCTACGAGATTCAGCTCGCGTCCTACCATGCCGCCATCGACCTCCTGGCGCCGGGCGTGACCAACCGCGATGTACATTTTGCCGCGTGCCGTGTCATCGCTGAGGGGATGAAGGATCTGGGCCTGATGAAGGGCAACACCGAAGACGCTCTCCAAGCCGGCGCCCACGCGATGTTCTTCCCGTGTGGGGTTGGGCATCTCATGGGTCTCGATGTCCACGACATGGAGGACCTCGGCGAGGTCCACGCCGGCTGGGCGGGGGAACCGAAGAGCACCCAGTTCGGACTGAAATCGCTGCGACTCGGGCGGGAGCTCGAGCCCGGTTTTGTCATCACTGTTGAACCCGGGATCTACTTTGTTCCCCAGCTCATGGATCTCTGGCGCTCGCGCGGCCACTGCGCCGAGTTCCTTGACTTCGACAAGCTCGACGAGTGGCGCGGTTTCGGTGGTCTGCGCAACGAGGAGGACTATCTCATCACCGAGGGCGGCGCCCGTCGTCTCGGTCCGGCGAAACCGGTCACCGTGGACGAGGTCGAAGCCGTGAGGTCCTGACGGAACCGTTCGGTTCTGCCCCCCACGGCTCCGGCGCGAGGGTCGTTGTCGATCGGACGGTCATTGAGAATCGTGGCCCGATGGCATAACATCCAGCGGGTATCCAAGAAATATCAAGTGGGGAAAATTTGGCTGAACGACTCCGTGTGTTGATCCTGGTTCTGATCATGGCGATCGGTTCTTTGCTGGTCGCCGGGACGACAATCTGGATGCTGTACGACACTGCCTTCGAGGAGGAACGGCTGCGGTTGGTCGAGACGGCCCAGAGTCAGGCGCGCCTGATCGAGGCGGTTGCCCGATACGATCGGGTCCACAACAGCGGCCATCTCGGCGGCTGGAAAGAGGCGACGCTGAGCCAGATCGACGAGGCCCACCGAGAATACGAGGGTTTCGGGAAAACCGGAGAGTTCACCCTTGGCAAGTTGGAGGGCGGGCTCATCGTCTTCGTGCTCGGGCACCGCCACCAGACCGTGGAGCATCCGGAGCCGGTGCCGTTTCTCTCTGACCTCGCCGAGCCGATGCGGCGAGCGCTCCTCGGAGAGTCGGGAACAGTGGTCGGGCTCGACTATCGGGGAGAGACGGTGGTCGCCGCATATGAGCCGGTCGCCGAACTCGATCTCGGCATCGTCGCGAAGATCGACCTGAACGAAGTGCAGGCGCCGTTCAAGAAGGCCGGGTTGGCAGCCGCGGGATTCGCGCTGCTGGTGGTGATCACCGGGTCGATCCTGTTCATTCGCGTCAGCAGTCCACTGGTGACCGCTCTCGAACGCCGGTCGCGGGATCTCGAGGCGACTGTCGGTGCGCTCCAGGCGAGCGAAGAGCGTTTCCGCACAACCTTCGAGCATGCCGGCGCCGGTATCGCCCACGTTTCTCTGGAGGGGCGTTTTGTCAGCCTCAATCAGAAGTTCTGCCGAATTGTGGGCTACACCAGCGACAAGCTGCTCGAGCTCGGATTTCAGGACATCGCGCACCCGGATGATCTCGCGACATATCTCGATCACGTGCGGCGCATTCTCGATGGAGAAACCGAGACCTTCTCCACCGAGAAGCGATACGTGCGACAGGACTCCTCGATTGTGTGGGTCAGTCTGACCGTGTCCCTGGTCAAGGACCGATCCGGAGAGCCGCGCTACTTCATCGCCGTGATCGAGGACACCACGGACCGCAAGAAGGCCGAATTGGCAGTGCAGGGTTCACTCGCCGAGAAGGAGGTCCTGCTGAGGGAGATTCACCACCGGGTCAAGAACAACATGCAGGTCATTTCCAGCCTGCTCAATCTGCAGGCGAGAGGCATCGAGGATGCGCGGTTGAGCAAGGTATTTCAAGAAAGCCAGAGTCGGGTCCGCGCGATGGCTTTGATCCACGAAATTCTCTACCAGTCCGGCAACCTGGGCCGAATCGACCTCGGGGATTATGTCGCCAAGCTCGCGACGAGCCTGGTCCGGATGTACGGCGCCGGACCCGACAGGATCAACCTCAGGATCGGCGCCAAAGACGTCACCCTCGGAATCGATGACACCGTGCCCTGCGGACTGGTGATCAATGAGCTCCTTTCCAACTCTCTGAAATACGCATTCCGAGACGGCCGGGCCGGCGAGATCGGGATCGAGGCGGCGTCCGCGGCGGACGGCAGGATCACGCTCGTCGTGTGTGACGATGGTGCCGGGATCCCCGCTGAGATCGATATCAGAAACACCGACACGATGGGGATGCGGTTGGTTGTCGGTCTGGTGGAAAGTCAGCTCGGAGGAAGCGTCTTCCTCGACCGCGACCATGGGACCCGTTTCACCATTTCTTTCACTCCGACCGAACCCGCCCGGGCGCTCGGACGATGAACAAACCCAGGATCCTCGTGGTCGAGGACGAGTTCATCGTCGCATTTGAACTGAAGGGGGCCCTCGAGGGGATGGGTTACACGGTGTGTGGGATGGTCGGTTCGGGTCGGGACGCGATCGACTGCGCCGAACGAGAGAAGCCGGGCTGTATCTTGATGGATGTGAGCCTCAAGGGGGAGATGGACGGGATCGAGGCGGCCCGCCACATCCGTGCCCGCTTCGGAATCCGGACGGCCTTCCTGTCCGGCTATCCTGTCGAGGAATTGATGACGAGAGCCGCCGACATCTCGCCAATCGGAGTCTTTGTGAAACCACTCGAGTACGGCGAGTTGGAGATAGCCCTCGGGACGTTCTTCCTGTCTCGTGCGGCGGACATCAACTGACATCGGATGCTCGTGGTGCGGAGCCGCTCAAGGAGGCGTTCTGACAAGCGAAACCAGCGGACGCAGGAAGGCCGACTCGGCGTTGTCGGGATCGGAAAGAGAGCTGGCGATCTCCAACAGGATCGCCGATGTTTTTCTGACCGTCGGGGATGATGAGATGTACGAAAGGGTGCTGGACATCGTGCTCGAGGTGCTTGACAGCAGGCACGGCGTCTTCGGCTACATCGACCCGGAGGGAAGCCTGGTGTGTCCGTCAATGACTCGGGAGATCTTCGAGGAGAGCCGGATTTCCGATCTGAGCAATGTCTTCCCGGCGGACTCCTGGGGCGGGCTCTGGGGCGAGTGCTTGACGACGAAACGGACCATGCTCTCGAACTCATCGGGCCGTTTGCCGGACGGCCGCATCGAGATCGCGAGGTGCGTGTTCGTCCCGATCGTTGACGGGGATGAACTCATCGGTCTGCTTGCGGCGGCGAACCGTGACACCGACTACGTCGATTCGGACCGGGACCTGATGGAGTCCATAGCCCGCCGCATCGGCCCGATCCTGCATGCGCGGTTGGCCAGGGATCTCAGGGAACAGGAACGGCTGAAAGCCGAAGAGGCGCTTCAGCGCGCTCTCGGCGAGAAGGATGCGTTGCTGAGGGAGGTCCACCACCGGGTCAAGAACAACATGGCGGTCATCCTGAGCATGATCGGTCTCCAGAGCGAGGGCGTCGTTGATCAAGCGACCGTGGACGGGATGAAGAAGATCCAGGGCCGGATCAGGTCGATGGCGTTGGCCCACGACCAGGCGTACCGGTCGGAGGACTTCCGGCGAGTCGATCTCGGCGACTACACACGGCGCCTGACCGATTCGATTTTCCAGAGCCATCCCGGCCGGGTCGGCAAGGTCGATCTCAGGCTCCAGATCGCGGACTTGGCCGTGACCATCGACGTGGCCGTCCCGTGTGGCCTGATTCTGAACGAGCTGATCGGCAATGCCCTCGAGCACGCCTTCCCCGACGGTGGAAGGGGTGAGGTCGTTGTCGCTCTGGAGATGAACAATGACGGCCGCGTCGAGCTGGCGGTGATCGACAACGGAGATGGGCGCCGAGGGGACACCGGCGCCGATCGACGAGGAGGTATCGGGCTGCAGTTGGTAGAACTGCTGGCGAAGCAGCTTGGCGGTGATCTCGAGATGCGCTGGGAGGGCGGGGCGGACGTCAGGGTGCGTTTTCCGCTCGGCGACCACTAGAACCATTTGCTAGAGTGGTCGCGATCAGCCGTCGAGATGTTCCGCGAGCGGGAGGCCCGAGTTGCCCAAAAAGTCGATTCTGATCGTCGAGGACGAGGGTCTCGTGGCCAAGGACGTACAGAATCGATTGGTCTCGCAGGGCTACGGAATCGCCGGATGGGTCATCTCGGGGGAAAGTGCAATCGCAGAGGCCGAACGATCCTCTCCCGATCTCGTGTTGATGGATATCCACCTCAAGGGTTCGGTCGATGGGATCAAGGCCGCGGAGACGATCCGAGAGCAGCTCGACCTCCCGGTGGTCTTCGTCACTTCCCTCGCCGACGACGACACCCTGGAGAGAGCCAAGGTGGCCGATCCCTTCGGGTTCATTCTCAAGCCGTTCTCGGACCGCGATCTCCACTCGACGATCGAGATCGCTCTCTACAAGCACCAGCTCGACCGCTCGCTAAGGGATCAGCAGGCCTTCCTGAACGCGGTCTTCGGGGGGGTTCCCTGCTCGATCATCGTCGTCGGTTCGGATCACCGGATCCGAATGGTCAACCGCGAATTCGTTGATGCGTTCGATGTTACCGAGGACGAGAGCTTCGGCAGCCGCATCGGGGACGTGCTGGGGTGTGCGACCGCCCTGGAAAGTCCCGGGCGGTGCGGCAACCTCGACGGATGTGAAGGGTGCAAGGTCCACATCGCGATCAAGACCGCGATCGAAGGCCATACCACCAGGAAGGTCCATTGCAGGATCGACTCTCGTGACACCAGGTATTCGCGGCAACTCACGCTCCAGCTCAGCTCGGCCGGTCTCCACCATCGGGGCGAGGATCTGGCGATTCTCATCATGGAGGACATCACCGAGCTCGCGAGCCTCCGTCGGCTCCTGACGGCAGAAAAGTCCTTTGCCGGGATTGTGGGAGCGACCCCCGCGATGGTCGAGATCTTCAACACCATCAGAGAGATTGCAGATCTGAATGTCCCCGCCATGGTTCTCGGTGAGAGCGGCACCGGTAAGGAACTGGTGGCCGGGGCGATCCACAGCCAGGGGGCGCGATCGAGGAAACCTTTCGTGCCGGTGAACTGCGGCGCAATCCCCGACGGCCTCTTGGAGAGCGAGCTTTTCGGCCACGAGAGGGGTGCGTTCACCGGTGCGGTCCGGGAGCGAAAAGGGAGGTTCCAGCTCGCCCACGGCGGCACGATTTTCCTCGACGAGATCGGCGATCTCAGTCCGGCGATGCAGGTCAAACTGCTCAGAGTCCTGCAGGAAGGGTCCTTCGAGAGGGTGGGAGGGGAGAAATCCGTAACCGTCGACGTGCGTGTGGTTTGTGCAACCAACAAGGACCTCCGTCACGAGGTCGAGATCGGAAATTTCAGGGAGGATCTGTTCTACCGGCTCTGTGTGGTGCCGATCACGTTGCCGCCGTTACGCGATCGCATCGACGACCTGCCGCTGATCTCCGAGTTCATCGTCGAAAAGGAATCGGCGATCTCCGGCGGGAGGCTGGTCTCCCTTTCGCCGGAGGTGCTCGAGATTTTCATGGCCTACGCATGGCCGGGAAATATCCGCGAGCTCCAGAATGCCATTCGGTACGCCTTTATCAAATGCATGGCGGGTGTCATCCTGCCGGAGCACCTTCCGCCGAGCTTCAGTCGCGTGGTCGCCGGTTTGTCACCGGCGAAGAAAGTGAGGAAATCACTGACCGAGGAGGCGGTTGTCGAGGCCCTCGAGAAAGCCGAGGGCAACCGGTCGGAGGCTGCGAGAGGACTCGATGTGTCGCGGGCGACCCTGTACCGATTCCTCGCCGAACATCCGAATGTCGCGGCCGGCGACTGAGCCGCGTCCGGGGCGCCTTACTCGGTTCCCGTCGGCAACTCGAAGCAACTGTTCATGCTCGCCGAGAAGCGGAACTGGAATGCGGTTTCCTCGATCTCCAGCGCCCGGAGATCGTCGGCTCGCGCCGTCGACCCGAGTCTGAGCGCCGGGACCTCGGCCTTGAGACCTTTTTTCCACAACAAGCCGGGGTTGGTGTTGACCGCGAAATCGCCTTTGAAGCTGGTCCGACTCTTGAGAAGCCGCCCGTCGCGGACGCTGAAGAGCCGGCCGGTCTCGTCGAAGTGTTTGGCGGAACCCGTCTTGGGCACCGCGAGCTCGAAGTAGATCTCGCCGCTCGAGTCTCTGGCAACGGTGGTGCAGTGGCTGCCGTCGGTGGAGATGTCGATTTCCTCCACGATTTTGGGCAAACCCCAGATTCTCGTGCCGCGGATCTGATTCTCCAGTGACGTCACCGGCATGGAGAAGACGTAGTAGCCTTTCCTCTTGAAATCCAAGGCCAGCGGCAGCAACGGCGGCGCCCACCCGCCGCCGACCATGATCGGGATGGTCATGGCGATCTCGTTGTACGGGGCGATGTTCATCACGTTTCGGTACTCGTAGCACGAGAAGAGAACCACCGATCTCCCTCTCGGCATCTTCAGGGGTTGCATCAACGGGTGCGGCATCATCGCTTCGGCGCGCCGGTAATCGCAGAGAAAGATCGCGATGGCGCAGGTCACATCGGCATAGAAAGTGGGGAAGGAATAGGTCTTCGAGAGGCCGGTGTCCAGCTCCAAGGGGGTGGGAGCGGGGCGAAGGGTGAACCGCCGGAAGAAGTCGTCGGCGAACATGCCGGCATTGTCCACGAGGCCGGGATCGATGTAGGTGTTCGGTTTCACTTCGTGAGCCTCCAGCTCCGGTTTGGGCCGGCCTGCAGATTCGAATCCGGATCCCCCGTCGAACCCCCGCGCCCGGTTCGAGCGGACGTTGCTCGGGGCGACCCTCAAACCGTCGCGATCACCTGCATGAACCAGTGCACATCGATGAGGTCCTTCGCTCCGATCGATTCCAAACGAGTCTGCAGCGCTCTTGCCAGCTGCAGGAGCCGTTCGTAACCCCACCAGTTGGGCGTCGCCGAATAGCGCAGGTCGAAGTTCAGCCGCGCCGCACACTTCTGCACCACGGCGGGTTTGAACTCGATGTGGTGCTCGGGGTCGGCGATGAAAGGGAATTGGGTCAGAACGGGCCAGTTCGTGCTGCGGCTGCCCGGTTCCTTCTCCATCACCAGATCCACGGCGTCGATCAGCTTCTGAAAAGCCGACTGCTCGACCTGGGGCTCGGCGGCGACCCCCATCAGGGCGCGGAGAAACTGCTCGGCCTCGTCGCTCTTGAGGCCCCGTTTGAGAACCGCCTTCTCCTGCGGGCTCAAGAGATCGAGTTTGGCGTCGATCTTCAGCAGACGCTTGCGGACCTCGGCAACGTCGCCCGCATCCAGGAGGTCGGCGCCCTGGCCTTCGCCCAGGATCTCGACCCACATTTCGTGGGCCTTGAGCTTGGGCGCGCGCTGTTCCTCGATGTACTTCGGGTTGTCGAAGGCGGCGGCCTGTTTGTCGATGAACGCCTGGACCGCCTGATCGAGGCTCAGCCTGGGTTTTCTCAGACCCTTGAACTTTCCGTTGTCGAAAACCGGGAGGTTGTCGAGCATGAAATCGGCCTGATCTTCGGCGATCTCGAGCCCGATGACGCTTGTCGAGATGGTCTTGACCGCATCGTTCGGTTTGGCCTCCTCGAGATCCCGGAAATACAGCGTCACGTTGCCTCCGGCGCCGACTGCGAGAGCCTTGGCCGGGCCCCACGCGGGTCGCTTGGGATGATGAACAATGGTCCCCACCTCGATCTTCTGATCAGTCACAAACACTCCCTTTCCGATGCTGCAAACGGTTCGTCGGGGTCGACTCGATCGGGATCGCATTGACGCTGGCAGAGGGGAACACAACGGCGAGCAACCTGAAATCGACCACCTCCAACCTACAACAGCGCGCGCGAAAGTGCATGGATTCTTTGGTGAGTCCCCTCGTCGATCGGGGTCCGGGCGGCGGTCGAAAGCGGGTCCGGCGGGTTTCCGGCGCGGCTCTGATGATGTTTCCACTTGGTTCTCGGCCGGCGGCGGGGGTCGAGGATCCGGAGCCCGGCTGCAGCCGATGGATCATCGGCTGCAGCCGACAGCAGAGGGATGGTCCGGGCTAGAATTGGCACGGAGGCCGAGATGACGAGTTTTCTTCGGAGTGGGTCCAGAACCGCCGCCGCGGGATTGATGCTACTGGTGGTCATCCAGTGCACCGACCAACCCGTGGTCGATCCGCCGTCGCGGGGAATCGGCGCGGCCGCGGCGGTCGTCAGCGGTTGGCAGCAGGAGTACGAGCCCGAAATCTATGTCGGCGACGCGCTCTTCGAACTCATCAACGGCGGCGCCGAGGTCTACCACCGATTCGGTTTCGTCCAGGCGCTGGCGACGCAGTACGCCGACGGCGACGGCCGCTCGATCTCGCTCGAGGTGTTCGAGATGAAGGACATCGACGGCGCCGAGCGCATCTACGCGGACAAGACCGGGGGCTCGGGCGAACCGCTTCAGATCGGCGACGAGGCGGCGGGCGAGGACTACTACCTCAACTTCCGGTCGGGCCGCTTCTTAGTAACGATCACGGGTTTTGACAGCCAACCTGAAACCACGGCTGGGATCCTGCTGCTCGCCCGCGCGGCGGCAGCGGGGCTCGGGGGAGCATCATGAAGAGCGGAATCACACGACGGCGCTTCATCAAGGGCAGCGCGGCGGTGGGTGCGACGGTGGGCATCGGAGACGGTCTGTTCGCCGGGTTTGCCGGCACGGCTTCGGCCGACGAGAGCGCGGCGGTGGGGCTGGCGGCGGTGACGAGCCCCGACGGCTTCGCAAACACCGTCGCCGCTGTGAACGCGGTGGGTGGGATGGCTCGGTTCGTTGCCACGGGATCGAGCGTCGTGATCAACGCGAACATCGCGTTCAAGCACCGCGGGAGCATCGTCGATCCGGGTGTCCTGCTCGCCGTCCTCACCCTCTGTGCCGATGCCGGCGCCAAGGAAATCCGGCTCATCAAGGCCGCCAACGACGATTTCTGGCAGCGCTGCGGTCGGGCGGCGGAGCACCGGGGGCTGATCGAGAGCGTCAACGTCTGCGAGCGCGACATGAAGGTGGTGGAGATCGCCGGCGGAGTGGCGCTCAGACAGGCGCATGTCGATCGTCGCCTGCTCGAAGCCGACCACTACCTCAATGTCGCCATCGCCAAGAACCACAAGGGCTGCGAGTTCACCGGCGCGCTCAAGAACACCATGGGCGCCTGCCCGCACGATCCCACGTGCCGGTTCTTTCACGTCGGGAACAACCCCGATTCCGAGGACTGGTACCCCGATCTGAATCATCTTTCGCAGTGCGTTGCCGACCTCAATCTGGTTCGGCGACCCGATCTCTGCATCCTCGACGCGGGTGAGATCCTGACCACCAACGGGCCCTTCGGTCCCGGCAAGCTGGCCGCCCCGCAGACGGTGGTGGCTTCGGTCGACATGGTGGCCATCGACGCCTACGGGACACGATATCTCGGGCTGCAACCGCACGACGTGCCGATGATCGCCATGGCGGAGGCGCACGGCCTGGGGACGGCGGATCCGGCGAAGACCGTCGTCCACGAGGCCGCGCTGGGTTGAGGGGCCGAAAGCCGACAAGGATGACCGCGTGATGCCTCGCGGCGCCGGCGCCCCGGCCGGCCGAGCAACCGGCGACCGCGAGCTGTGTGGAATCGGGCGTTTCGGCCGGCCGCACGCCGGTCCGCGTCAACAACGACCCGTCACCGCGTTACACTGCTGGTCCGGAGGAAACATGGGCCTGACTCTCGATCGCGCGTTGGCCGAAGCGATTCTCGGCATCGACACCTTGTGGGGCGGGGATGTGATGAACCCGTCGGGCACGGGGCGGTTCATCGCCGATTCGTGGTTCTCCGACGAGGCGCTCCCGAAGAGCTACACCGACGCCACTGCGGCTGCGGTGCGCGCCGCGGGCGGGCTCTCGGCCGGGAAGGTGGATCACGCCGCCGTCGAGGCCTATCTCGCTGCGGTGGATCTTCGCGGGGCCCTCGATCTCGTGGCTTCGGACGGGTCGGGGCAGGCCGGCGGCAGGGGCTCGTTCCTCGCGGGTCTGTCGATCTGTCTCGAGGTCATGTGGGATCTCGCCATGGAGGCGCTCGATCGAGGTGAACCGGTGCCGTATGCGCGTTCGGTGGAAGCGTCGACGGGCGCCGCACCGACACCGTCGGATTCTCGAGCGATGCTCGAAGCCCTCGGCGGTTTGCTCGGCGACGCCGGCTATTCGCCCGAGGAATCGATCCTCGATGCGGCGGATGCCTGGCGGCGCGATCGCATGGTTCCAGCCGCGTCGATCGGTGGACTGGCCCGCGCCTTCATCGCCGAACTCGATGCCGGGACCCGCGCGCATGTGATGCCGTCCCTGCCGGAGGAGATGCACGGCGTACCGCGAGCCAACGTCGAGTTCCTGCCCATCAAGGACGCCTGGTTCTCGGGGTCCATGAACTACCTCGGGCGGGCCCGAACCGCCGACGGGCGGCCGCTCTACGACGCGTCCTACGAGATCAACGCGTCGCTCGAGATTTCAATCCCCGAGTTCATGCACCTGGTGAGCCACGAGGTGGTTCCGGGCCATGTCATGACCTTCGCGTACGTGCAGCACCTTTACCGGCTCGGCAAGGTGGGGTTCGAAGGAACCGTGCTGACCATGAACTCGCGCTACTCGACCCTGGCCGAGGGCATCGCCAACAACGCCCTGCTCATGGCCTACGGGGTGACCGAGATCGGCGACCTGCCCGACCGTGATCTCCAGATCGGAACCATCCTGTCGCTGCTCCAGGACGACGCCAAGAACCAGTCGTCGTATCTGACCTGGAACGAAGGCCTGCCGCAACTCGAGGTGGCGGAGATCCTGCGCCGCGACTTTCTCGTCTCGGAAGAGCGCGCCGGGAAGCTCTCGGGCCCGTGGGCGCAGCACCCGATCCTCGGGCGGATGTACCTGCCGTCGTACCGGGCGGGAACCGACGCCGTCGCCGCGTGGCGGCGAAACCACGATCCCGCGGTCATCCTGCCCGCGCTCTATGGCTGCAGCGGGTTGGTCGACGTGGTCACCATCAACGAGGTGCTCGGCAGCGATGTCCCTGCCGGGACCGGTCGACGAGCGAGCGGGTCGGGCTGATCCGGCCGGTCGTCGGTCCTGCGGCGATCCCGGCGAGATCCCCGGTTCGGACGGGGCCGAACCGGTGACGGCCTCGCCGCGATGCGGGCTATGATGGATGCAGCGGGGCGCCACCTGCGTCCGGGAGCCTGAATGTCTGCAGTCACTGCCGCGCATTGGAAGCTCGCCCGGCGATACGGGAGGATCCCGTTCCGATCGCCGGTCAACGAGGTGCTCACCGAGATGATGAGCACTGTATTCTCCGAGGAGGAGGCCGATCTGGCGGCTTCGTTTCCGGTTCGGCCCGCCACCGCAGCGACGATCGCGCGCGCAGGACGCATTTCCGCCGAGGCCGCCGAGCGACTGCTCGCCGCCCTCGACGGCCGTGGGGTGATCGCCTCGTATGCGGCCGACGGGCAGCGCAGATTCATGCTCCTGCCGATCGTTCCGGGCCTCTTCGAGGTCGTGATGTGGAGCCGCCGCACCGACCCCGAGGCGAGACGCTTCGCCGAGCTCTACGAGCGGTATTACACCCGGGACTACTTCTCCGCCAAACCGAACGGCCTGATCAAGATCATCCCGGTCGAGAAGCACATCGACACTCAGGTCGGCGTGCTGCCCACCGACCGGGTGTCGGAGCTCATCGACTCGCACACTTCCTTCAGCCTCACGGCGTGCTGTTGCCGGCACGCCGCCGATCTCCGCGGTGAGCCGTGCTCCAAGCCGAGGGAAACGTGTATGGCCTTCGGCTCGTTGGCTGAGTTTCTGGTCGATCGGGGGCTCGCGCGAAAGGCCGAGAAGGCGGAGCTTTTCGAAGTTGCCGAGCGCGCCGCCGAAGCGGGTCTGGTTCACCTCACCGACAACGTGGCGCGGGCGAACTTCCTTTGTTCCTGCTGTTCGTGCTGCTGCACCGGCCTGAAGATCATCACGAGGTTCAGCTACCCGTGGATGATCGCCAAGAGTCACTTCATGGCCGCGGTCGACCGGGCGGCGTGTGAGGGCTGTGGAGCGTGCGCGGGTCGGTGTCCGACCGGAGCGCTGACGATCGTCGACGAGCGGGTGAACCTCGACGAACCGAGCTGTATCGGTTGCGGCCTGTGCGTCTCGGCCTGCCACCTCGACGTCGCCTTGCGGCTGGTAGAACGACCGCGTTACGCGCCCCCCAACACCCGATTTGGACAGCTTGCCGCCGACTGTGGGCTCCAGGCCATCGGTCCCATGCGGATGGTCGCCGATCGTTTCCCCGGCGCCTACCAGCGGTTGCGTGGGGTCGTCGAGAAGGGGATTGCCCGGGGTATCCGGTAGCCCCATACACGAACGAGTTCCGGTGTTTACCTGCTCCTGGACTTCATTGCGCCGGCCGGCACGCGGCACCCGGTCCTTGCCAAACCGATGCAAGTGTGAGAAGGTGTCTCGACTGCTCTCCGTGACGGTTCCCGTCGATACAGCGGACAGCAGACAGATTGCAGGGCCTCCCCGGCCCGGACGGCAGCCTCCCCGGCAAGTCTCTCGTTCCCCCAATCAGCCGGAAAGCGAATCGCGGACCAACCGCTTCGGCGGGCGTGCGTCTGCAGAAAGACAGAACTGTTTTGAAATTTGTTGATATGAACTTCCACCCCGCCATCCTGCGCGGGATTCAGGACTTCGGATTTACCGAAGCGACCCCCATCCAGCGTGACTCGATCCCGCCTGCCCTCGAGGGCCGCGATGTCCTCGCCTGCGCCATGACCGGCAGCGGCAAGACCGCGGCCTTCGTGCTGCCCATGCTTCAGAGCATGGCCGACACCCGCGGCAAGCGGACCCGCGTGCTGATC
Organism: Acidobacteriota bacterium; assembly: GCA_024641545.1. GTDB lineage: Bacteria > Acidobacteriota > Thermoanaerobaculia > Thermoanaerobaculales > Sulfomarinibacteraceae > JAHECW01. Next base: position 21,121 of record JAHECW010000041.1, on the reverse strand, counting down.
CTCACTCCGACCCGTGAACTGGCGTCGCAGATTCACGAGCACATCGAGATCCTCGCCCGCCACACGCCGCTCAAGTCGGCGACGGTGTTCGGTGGCGTCAAACCCGGCAAGCAGGAGCGCGCGCTTCGGGACGGCGTCGACATCGTCGTCGCCACCCCCGGCCGCCTGCTCGATCTCATGCAGTACCCGTGGGCCGACTTCAGCGGCCTCGAGTTCCTCGTCCTCGACGAGGGCGACCGGATGCTCGACATGGGTTTCCTGCCCGATGTTCGCCGAATCCTGGCTCAGCTGCCCAAGAAGAGGCAAACCATGCTTTTCTCCGCCACGCTCCCCGGACCCATCGTCCAGCTCAGCCGCGATTTTCTCGACAATCCGGCCAGGATCGATGTCGAGCGCCAGTCCAAGCCGGCGGTGGGCATCACCCAGGCCATCCTGCCGGTGCCCGAACACCTGAAGACCGATCTCCTGAAGGAGATGATCAAGCGGGGCGAGGTCGAGACCGCGCTCGTCTTCACCCGCACCAAGCACCGCGCCAATCGCCTCTGGCAGAAGCTCGAGCGGGCCGGGATCAAGGTCGAGCGGATCCACGGCAACAGGAGCCAGCCCCAGCGCGAGAAGGCCCTGGCGGATTTCAAGAACGGGAGGATCCGGGTCCTCGTCGCCACCGATATCGCGGCTCGTGGAATCGACGTCGAGGCGCTTCCCCACGTGATCAACTTCGATGTGCCGGTTCAGCCCGAGGACTACATCCACCGGGTCGGACGGACCGCCCGGGCCGGCAAGGTCGGTGATGCGCTGACCTTCGCCGCGCCGGCCGAGCAGTCCAAGGTGAACGCTATCGAGCGTGCGGTCGGCCACCGGTTGGAGCGGAAGACGCTGGACGGATTCGACTACAAGGCCCAGGCCCAGGAGCGATTCGAGATTCCGGTTGGCGAGCGTATTGCGGCCCACCGCGCACAGCGCGCCAACGACCGCTCTCGAACCAGGGTGAAGGCCCAGCGCGGGACACCCCCTCCGGGAAGGCGTCCGTCCAACCAGCGCTCGAGATCGGCTCGTTAAGGGCTGGTTCAACGAATGATCGCACGGGCGGGGTTGATCCCCGCCCGTTTCTTTTTCGCCTGCCGGAATTGCAAAATACGTGAAAGCTCGTCGATCCGGTCGGGTCGAGCGGCGGATTCCGGAACCGGGTCACCGACCAGACGTATCTCCTGCTCGGTTGGTCAAGAGCCGAAATCTCGAGAAGGAGAAGGTCGATGCGAGTTGTCTTCGGGCGAGGCCTGGTTCTGGGTCTGGTGTTGATGGGGGCGAACCCTGGGATTGCCGAACAACGGTGTGTCGCTCGCGGGCCGTATTTCGGCGCCGAGGCCACCGACGAGGTTTCGCTCTTTGCGCCGGGAGTCGCATCGACCCAGCACCACGACGACTGGCCGCCGGTCTTTTCCGAGGATGGGCGCGAGGTGGTTCTACGGATTCTCGGTCATGTCGGCGAGGTGAGGATCGGCACCCTCTTTTTCAGCCGGATGGACGACTCGGGGTGTTGGGTCGCACCGCAACCGCTGCCGTTTTCGGGCCGCACAATGGATGGCGCGGCGGCGTTCGCTCCCGGTGGGCAGGCCCTCCTCTTCAGCTCCAAGCGACCGGCGCCGGGTGATCCGGAGGGATTCGAGGCGTCGCGGATCTGGGTCGCCCGGCGGCAGGGCGAGAGCTGGGCAGAACCGTTCCTGCTCGACTCGCCGGTCAATTCGACCAACGTCAACGGCGGGTTCAGCCTCGACCGCGACGGCAACATCTTTGCGTCGATCGAGACGGACGAGGGCGTCGGCGGCCATGATATCTACCTGGTGCGGCAGGTGGACGGCACCTACCCGGTGGTCGAGCTCCTGGCCGGAGGAATCAACACCGAGGCCGGCGAAGTGGCGCCGTTCATCGATCCGGATCGGCGGTTCCTGATCTCCGCGACCGCGGTCGAAGCCGGGCTCGAACTCCGGCTCAGCCTGCCCGACGGGGTTGGAGGTTGGGCCGAGGGTCGACCGATTCCGGGGCTCGAGGGCCAGTCGCCGAAGTTCGCCGCTCTCTCGCCGGATGGCAAGCGGCTCTTCTTCGTCAGCGAGCGCTCGGGTCAGGGCGCCAATCCCCCCGCGGTCTGGCGATATGATGACTACGGTGAGCCGGTTTACGACGACAACGCAGATCTCTTCTGGATGTCCGGGGAGGGGGTCCTCTCAATGGTCGGTAGGGATGCGGTCGGGTGGAAGCCCACCATCGAGGTGACGCGGCTCTCCGAAGGGCTCTACCGGTTGACCACCGACCAGGGAGCCTACACCACCAACTCGCTCGCCTTCGCCGGTTCGGACGGCGTACTCCTCGTCGACACCCAGGCCGCGGGTGAGGCGGAGGCTTTGAAGCGGTTGGTCGACGGGTTTCGCCAAGGCGTGCCGAAGATCATCGTTTTCAGCCACCGCCACGTCGAGCACGTTGGGGGCGCCGCCATCTTCGGTGAGGAACCGTTGATCATCGCCCACGACCTGGTGCGGGGAAAACTGCGCAGCGGCTCGTACCTCTTTGACGAGTTTCCCGACGCCACCATGCCGGATCTCAGCTTCGCCGATCGGATGAAGCTCTTCTTCAACGGCGAGGAAATCGAGCTCGTGGCCATGGCCGGGGGCCACGACGACAACGAGATCATGGTCCACTTCACCGGAGCCAAGGTCGTCCACCTGAGCTCGCTGACCAACGGTTTCAATCTGCCGTCGATCGATTCCGACGGCGATGCGCTCGCTTTCGCTCCGCTGATCACCCGGGCCATGGATGAGCTGCCGGAGGACGTGGTCATCGTTTCGGGTCACAACGCCAACGGCAGCTGGCAGGATCTCGATCCCTATCACGACATGCTCGTCGGTACCGTGGAGGCGGTTCGATCCGGGCTCGAGGACGGGCGGACCACCGAGGAACTCAAGGAGGCCGGCATCCTGGACCCGTGGAAGGATTACGCCGGGTCGTACGTCAGCACCGACCAGTGGATCGACTACATCGCCGATGCCCTCGAGTCGCCGAAGGGCGGTGCGCCGAAGAAGGACATCCACGCCGAGCTCTACTTCACCCTCCGCGACCACGGAACCGAGGCCGCCCTGATGCGATACCGCGAACTCAAGGCCGATCAGGCGGACATCTACGACTTCACGGAGTTCGATCTCCTCGCCGCGGGCAGCAAGCTCCTGGCCGGGGACCGTCCCGAGCCGGCGGCGGCCTTTCTCCGACTCAGCGCCGAGGAGTATCCCGAGAGCGACTACCTCTACTACACCTATTACCTCCTGGCGAAGGCCAACCTGGGTCTGGGTCGGACTTCGCAGGCGCTGGCGGCGTGCCGAAGGGCCGCCGATCTCCGCCCCGACAACGCAGCCATCGCGGCCCTGCTCGCCGAGATCGAGGGCGATCCGTCCTGAACCCGACCCGGTGTTCGGAGGAGGACGCCTGAGGCGGTCTTTCGGTGGTCGCTGCTGACGTCGACCGGTCGGCCGGGTTACACTGGCGCCGTCGGGGGGGTGCTGATGTTCAGAAACCGGAAATCGGTGGTGGTGTCGGTAGTCCTGGTGGTCGCATTGACGATGGTCGGCGCGGCCGAATCGACGGACGAAGCGGCAGCTGATTTCGACCACGCAGCGCTCATCGTCATCGATATTCAGGCGTTCTATTTCCCCGACGGGATGGTCCCTTTGGTCGGACCCGAGGCGGCGGCTTCGCAGGCGGCGAAGGTCATCGCGGCCTTTCGGACCGCCGGACGACCGGTGATCCACGTGCAGCATCTGCCGAAGGACGTGGACACGCCGGATCCCACCGGGATCCAGCCCCAGTACCGGATCCACTCGGACGTCCTCCCGAAGCCGGGTGAGATCGTGATCGGCAAGCACCACGCCAACTCGTTTCGGGATACCGATCTCATGGCACGATTGAAAGAGCTCGGGATCAAGAAACTCGTGGTCACGGGAATGCAGACCCACATGTGCGTCGAGGCGGCGGTCCGAGCCGCAGCAGACTACGGGTTCGAGGTCACGGTGGTCCACGACGCCTGCGCCACGCGGGATCTCGAGTTCGACGGCGCGACCGTTCCTGCCGCCCAGGTCCACGCCGCGGCATTGGCCGCCATGAACGGGAGTTACGCCAAGGTGGTTTCCACCGCTGAGCTCTGCGGGGTGGTTGAATGAAGCGCGCGCTGTTGACGGTCGCGATGATGGGCATGGTGATTCCCGTGGTTGCCGACGAGCAGAACCTGGACGAGGCATCGGTATCGAACTTCGCGAATCTGGCGCTGGCGTGTGTCCACCAGGAGTACCCGAACAAGATCGGGCACGTCATGAACTCGGACGACGACGTCGATCCGCCGCGGAAGTTGACGCCGAGCTTCTACGGTTGCTTCGACTGGCACAGCTCGGTCCATGGCCACTGGCTTCTGACCCGGCTCACCAAGGTCTACCCCGACGCGGATTTCGCGCCGGCCGCGCGAGCCGCCCTCGGCGAGAGCTTCACCGAGGCCAGGATCGCCGGTGAAGTGAGCTACTTCAAGGGTGAAGGGCGAGCCTCCACCGAACGGCCCTATGGGCTGGCCTGGCTGTTGTGCCTCGCCGACGAGCTCGAGACCTGGGACGATGAGCAGGCCCAGGCGTGGCGCCGGACCCTGGCCCCGCTCGAGCAACTGGCCGCCGAGCGGTTCCGCGAGTGGCTTCCCAAGCTTTACTACCCGATCCGGACCGGGGAGCACAGCCAGACGGCGTTTGCGTTCGGTCTCGTCCTGGACTGGGCCGAGACGGTGGGGGACGAGGCGATGGCGGACCTCATCGCGGAGAGGTCGCGCGCCTACTACCTCGGCGACGTGAACTGTCCGTTGAGCTACGAGCCGTCGGGCCAGGACTTTCTGTCGCCGTGCATCGCCGAAGCGGATCTCATGCGCCGGGTGCTGTCCCCCGCCGAGTTTGCCGACTGGCTGAGCTCGTTCCTGCCGGGAATCCCGACCACCGGGGACGCCGACTGGCTGCCCATCGGGGTGGTCACCGACCGCACCGACGGCAAGCTCGCCCATCTCGACGGGCTCAACATCTCCCGGGCATGGATGCTCGAAGGAATCGCTTCCGGTCTTCCCGCGAGCGATCCGAGGCGGGCGGCCCTGGAGGCCGCAGCCGATACCCACAGGGCGTCCGGGCTGGTCTCGGTGACCGGCGAAAACTACGAGGGCGGTCATTGGCTCGGGTCCTTCGCGACCTACTTGGTGACGAAGAAGGGGCTCTAGGCATTGTCTCGGCTCTGGCAGATCTGGATCGACACCGGCGGCACCTTCACCGACTGCATTGCCGAGGATCCGGTCGGTACCGTTCACACCTGCAAGGTGCTTTCGAGCGGGGCTCTGCGCGATCTGGTCGACGCTGTCGAAGATGACGGTCGGGTCTTTCTCCGTGGGGGAGCGCGGCTGCCGGACGGCTTCCTTGCCGGATTCCGGATATCGGCCCTCGGCAGCGGGATCGAGATCGAGGTCCTCGACCACGAAGCTCTCACCGGAGCGCTGGTGCTGGCTGATCACGAGGTTCCCTTCGAGGTCGGTCAACCGGTCGAGTTGTTCTCGGGCGAAGAGGCGCCGCTGCTGGCGACCCGACTCGTCACCGGCACCCCGATCGGCGGTGATCTGCCGCCGGTGGCCATGCGGCTGGCGACCACTCGCGGCACCAACGCGCTTCTCGAGCGACGCGGCGCGCGGACCGCGCTCTTTACGACCGCCGGTTTCGAGGACCTGCTCCTGATCGGCAACCAGACCCGCCCGGACCTCTTTGCCCTGCGCATCGACCGTCCGGCGCCGCTGACGGAGGAGGTCATCGGTTGCGAGGAGCGGCTGACGGCGGGTGGCTTTGTCATCGAGGGGCTCAGCCGGCAGGCGGTCAGCGAAAAGATCGCCCGGCTCAAGCGACGGGGATTCGAAAGCGCGAGCATCGCCCTGCTCCACGGCCACCGAAACTCGCAACACGAAGAGGTGCTGGAGAAGCTCCTGCGAACGGCGGGATTCGAGCACATCTCGCGATCGAGCGTTCTGTGCCCGTTTCTCGGGCTCCTGCGGCGGTCGCAGACCGCGACCACCGATGCCTATCTCGGTCCGGTGATCTCGGGATATCTGCAGTCTGTTCGGGACGGGCTCGGAGCCGGAGCGGTCAGCCTTCATGTCATGACCAGCGCCGGGGGACTGGTGAGTACGGACAAGTTCAGGGCCATGGACAGCCTCTTGAGCGGCCCGGCGGGAGGTGTGGTCGGTGCGGCCATGGCCGGCCGGAAAGCGGGTTCGGATCGGGTGATAGCGTTCGACATGGGTGGGACGAGCACCGACGTTTCGCGTTTCGACGGTGACTTCGAGTACGTCTTCGACCACCGCGTGGGCCCGGTGGAGCTCGCCGCTCCGGCGCTCGCCATCGAGACCGTCGCCGCCGGTGGCGGCTCCATCTGTCGGGTCGAGCAGGGGCGGCTGGCGGTAGGACCGCAGAGTGCCGGGGCCGATCCCGGCCCGGCATCGTACGGGGCGGGCGGCCCCCTCACCATCACCGATGTCAATCTCCTGCTCGGCCGGCTCGTGGCTGGGCGGTTCGCGATCCCCATCGATCTCGATGCCGCCCGGAATCGCCTGCGGGAGCTTCGCGCCGATCTCGGATCGACCGAGGAGGGGAGCGACCAGGAGATTCTCGAGGGGCTCGTGCGAATCGCGGACGAGCGCATGGCGGAAGCCATCCGCCACATCTCGGTGCGCAAGGGCATCGACCCCGCCGGTTACTCGTTGGTCGCATTCGGCGGCGCCGGCGGCCAACACGCTTGCCAGGTCGCGCAGATTCTCGGGATGACCGAGGTCATCCTCCCGAGCGATGCGGGGCTGCTCAGCGCCTACGGCCTCGGCCATGCGGTGATCGAGAGGTTCGTTCAACGCGAGGTCCTGCTTCCGTTGGCACATGCCGGCAAGAAGATCGAGGGTTGGTTCACCAGCCTCGAGGCAAGTGCCGCCGCCGAGCTCGCTGCCGAGGGTGTCGGCGCGGAAGAGATGGATGAGCCGCGCCGGTTCGTCGAACTGCGCTACCTCGGTCAGGACGCGTCCCTCGAGATCGAACCGTCGCCCGGAGACGATCTCGGCGCCGAGTTCGAGCAGGAATACTTCGAGCTCTTTTCCTACAGCCCGTCCGATCGGGAGATCGAGATCGTCTCCCTCAGGGTCGTCATGCGAAGCCGTCGCGAGGACGTCGCCGAGGGTGGAGTCGAGCTGAAGGAGCCGGAGACTACCCCCGAGCCGACCGTCGTGCAGCGGTGTTTCCTCGACGGCGAGTGGCGCGAGGTGCCGTGTCATCACGCGGCCGAGTTGGGCTGCGGCGCGGTCGTCGACGGCCCGGTTCTGATCCAACAGGCCCACAGCGCCCTGGTGGTGCCGTCGCACTGGAGGGTCCACGGGCAGGGGGACGGTGGTGTCGTCGTTCGCTCGGTACGAGGTGAAAGGGAGGGTCGGGCCGGCGCCTCGCGGCCGGATTCGTCGCGCGCGGTGGAACTGGAGCTCATGAGCCACCGGTTTGCCGGCATCGCCCGCGAGATGGGCGAGATGCTCCAGAGAACGGCCGTCTCGACCAACATCAAGGAGCGGGAGGATTTCTCCTGCACCCTGCTCGATCCACAGGGCCGGTTGGTGGTCAACGCACCGCACATTCCGGTCCACCTCGGCGCCATGGGCCTGTGTGTTCGCCAGCTCAACGAGTTTCGTCGCATGGAGCCCGGCGACGTGGTGGTCACCAATCACCCCGCGTTCGGCGGCTCCCATCTCCCGGACGTCACCCTGGCTGCTCCGGTGCACGTCGACGGACGACTGCTCGGATTTGTCGCGTGCCGCGCGCACCACGCCGAGATCGGCGGCATCCGGCCGGGTTCGGTGCCTCCTGATGCCAGGAACCTGGCCGAGGAGGGGGTGGTCATCCCGCCGACGCTGCTGGTTGAGGGGGGCGAACCGCAGTGGGAGCGAATCGAGGATCTGCTGACCGGCGGGCTCTGGCCGACGCGCATGCTCGCCGACAATCTGGCCGATCTGCGAGCCCAGCTCGCCGCCATCGCTCGTGGGCGCGGAGCGCTTCGCAGACTTGCCGCGACGGTGGGTTTCGATCATGTGATCGAACACATGGATGCGCTGCGGGAGTTGGCGGCGGAACAGGTCCGGATGGCGCTCGAGGGTCTGCCCGATGGAGTCCACGAAGGTCGGCAGGTCCTCGACGGAGGCGCCCCCCTGGCGGCAGCGTTCACCATCGAAGGTGATCACGCCATCCTCGATTTTTCCGGTAGCTCGGGCGTTCACCCGGGCAATCTCAACGCCACCCCGGCCATCGTCCACAGTGTGACCATGTATGTCATGCGTTTGCTTGTGGATGTCGATCTGCCGCTCAACGAGGGGCTGCTGGAACCCATCGAGATTCGAATCCCGGGCGGGAGCATCCTCGATCCGTCCTTCGACGCCGATCCGGAAAACTGTCCGGCGGTGGTCGGCGGCAATGTCGAGACGTCTCAACGCCTGGTCGACACCCTGATCCACGCGCTCCGGTTGGTCGGATGCAGTCAGGGGACGATGAACAACGTGAGCTTCGGTGACGACAGCTTCGGTTACTACGAAACCGTGGCCGGGGGAAGTGGGGCGGGCGAGGGCTTTGACGGAACCGATGGCGTCCACACCCACATGACCAACACCCGGATCACCGACCCCGAGGTCCTCGAGTACCGCTACCCGGTTCGGCTGCGACGGTTCGCCATCCGACGGGGGTCCGGCGGCGCCGGCAGGTGGCGCGGCGGCAACGGCGTTGTTCGTGAAATCGAGTTCCTCGCACCGCTCCAGTTCTCGATTCTCAGCCAGCACCGTGAGACCGGTCCGTTCGGTATGGCGGGGGGCCGCGACGGCGCCGTCGGCCGCCAGACCATCATCAAGGCGGACGGCAGCCGGATGAAGATCCGCGGTGTCGACGGCTGTTCGGTGGAAAACGGCGACCGTCTGGTCCTCGAAACTCCCGGCGGCGGCGGCTACGGGGAGCCCGGGGCTTGAAGCGACTCCTCAACCTGTTGTTCTGGTCGGTGATCGCTGCGGCTTTCATCGGTCCGGGCACGGTGACAACCGCAGCGCGGGCGGGCAGCGACTTCGGTTTTGTCCTGGCCTGGGCGCTGCTGTTTTCGACCGCTGCGTGCCTCGTGCTGCAGGAGGCGTCGGGACGGATCACCGTGCTCACCGGGAAGGAACTCGGTGAGGCTGTACGAGTGCGTTTCTCGACCGCGAGCTGGGCGCGATGGGTCCCTGCGACCCTTGCGGCCGGAGTGGTCCTCGGCTGCGCCGCCTACGAGGCGGGCAACCTGCTCGGCGGGGTGGTGGGTCTTCGGTTGCTGGTCGACGTCTCGCCGGTACCGGCGACGATCGCGTGCGGTGCGGTCGCTGCGGCCTTGTTGGCCACCGGGAACACGCGCTGGATCGCGCGCAGTCTGGGTGCGCTGGTCGCGGTCATGGGTGTCGCCTTCCTGGTGACGGCGGTCCGGCTCGGACCCGATCTCGGCGCCCTCCTGACCGGTCTCCTGGTGCCGCGGATGCCGGCGGGATCGATGATTCTGGTCCTCGGGCTGGTCGGAACGACGGTGGTCCCATACAACCTTTTTCTCGGTTCGGCTCTCGCGCGTGACCACGACCTCGGCGAGATGCGCTGGGGTCTGACCCTGGCCATCGTCGGAGGCGGCCTGATCTCGTTGGGCGTGCTGGTCGTGGGCAGCGCGCTCGGCGGCGGGCTGGAGTACGAACGGCTTGCGGCGGTCCTCACCGATCGCCTCGGTCCCGGCGGCGAGTGGTCGCTGGCGGTCGGCCTTTTCGGGGCGGGACTGACCTCGGCCGTCACGGCTCCCCTGGCCGGAGCCATCACCGCGCGCACGCTTCTCGGCGACGGTGGCGGGGAGAGGTGGACGGAGCGTTCCTGGCGGTATCGCGGGATTTGGCTCGGCGTGCTGCTCGTCGGCGTTGTCTTCGGGACCACCGGGGTGAGGCCGATACCGGTGATCATCCTCGCCCAGGCTTTCAACGGTCTCGTGCTCCCGTTGATCGCGGTCTTCCTCTGGCTGACCATGAACGATCGCGACCTCCTCGGCGAGCGCGGGGTCAATACCAGAATTCAGAACCTCGTCATGGGCGCGGTAGTCTTGGCCTGCGTCGCGCTCGGCCTAAGGGGTCTGGCGTCGGCCGCCGCCGGCGCGCTCGAGTTCATGAGATGAAGCAGGGTCACAGGAGGGTTCATGTCTGAAGTGAGGGGGAGCTGGGGCAGCAAGCTGGGTTTCATCCTGGCTGCATCGGGCAGCGCCATCGGCCTCGGCAACATCGTTTTCTTCTCGTCCAACGCCTACAAGTACGGCGGTGGGGCGTTTTATGTGCCATACCTGGTCGCGCTCTTTCTCATCGGCATCCCGGTGATGATCCTCGAGCTCGGCGCGGGCCGGTTCGCCCGCCGGTCGATGCCCAACGCGCTCTACCAGATGGCCGGCAAGCGGGCCGAGGTCGCCGGCTGGTTCGGGGCCCTCAACGCGAGCATCATCACGATGTACTACATCGCCATCCTGGCGTGGATTCTCGGGATGTGGGTCGGGTCGCTGGGCGCGCTGTGGCAGGCGTCGCCGGTGGAGGCCTTCGGGCTCTCGAGCGGCGAGCTCTCCAACTCCATGAGCTACTTCTTCAACATGATCTCGAGTCAGAGGCCGTTGCTCTACGTGGTGCTGATCTGGGCCGCGAACATCCTGATCATCATCCGCGGCGCCAAGAGCATCGAGGCCGTGGTCAAGATCTTCGTTCCCCTCATGTGGGTGATGATGGTCGTGCTCATCATCCGCGGCGTCACCCTTCCCGGCGGGATCGAGGGGATCCTCTACCTCTTCACCCCGGACTTCTCGGTGATGGCCGACGTCGGGATCTGGAAGGGCGCCTTCTCGCAGATGTTCTTCACCCTGAGCCTGGGCTTCGGGATCATGATGGCCTACGCGAGCTATCTTCCGCGCAAGAACGACGACGTCCTCAGCGCGACGACGATCAGCTTTCTCAACTGCAGCTTCGAGTACATCGCCGGGCTCGCGATCTTCTCGCTGCTCTTTGCCTTCGCCATCGCGCCCAAGGCGAGCAGCCTGTCGATGATCTTCTTTGTCGTGCCGGAGGGCATCGCCGAGTTCCCGGTTCTCGTCGGGATCTTCGGTTTTCTCTTTTTCACCCTGCTGCTCATGGCCGGGCTGACGAGCTCGGTCTCGCTGGTCGAGTCGGTGGTGCTGTCGGTGATCGACAAGTTCGACCTGCCGAGGATGAAGGTCCTCGTCGGGGTCTTCCTGGTCGGTCTCGCCGGCTCGGTGCTCTTCGTGCTGCCGCAGGTTGTCGACCCCGGCCTCAGCGACGACGGCACCCTCGGTTTCACCCTGGTCGATCTCTTCGATCACTGGGCTTTCGGCTACGGTCTGCTGATCTGCGGTCTGTTCGAGCTCATCATCCTCGGATGGCTCCACGACATCGACGCGCTGCTCGTTTTCATCAACGAGAGCTCCCGCGTCAAGCTCGGATCGAAGTTCAGGTTCCTGGTCCGCTACATCCTGCCGCTTGTCATCGTCTGCATTCTCGTTCTGTCGGCGGTCGACGAGATCACCGGTGGGCTCTACGGCAATGCCATGGAAACCGGCGGCTACAGCGGGCTCCACTTCGTGGCTTTCGCCGGTTGGATCGTCTTTTCTCTTGGAGGGGCGGTGCTTTTCACCATGCTCAAACGGCGCGACGGGGGAGGGGGAGCGTGATGAAGACGCTGATGCTCACCGTGGTTCTCCTGGTTGTCGCCGCCGGCGCCCCCGTCGCCGCCGATCTCGACCTCGGCGAGGATTTCCCTGTCGTCGGGAAGCCTCAGAGTGTATTCCTCGCTGGTGTCGAGGACGCCTCGACCTTGACGCTGTGGGTGATCTATTCGCCGACCAGCGAAACCCAGACCGAAGAGGAGGTCGGCCGATTCACGACCGACGGACGGATCGATTGGAGCCCGTCGAGATTCGGCATCGCGACCCTGACCGCGCGGGATGCGGACGACACCGTCGTAGTCGGCGAAAACGTCGCCATCCTCTTCGCCGCCACCCCGATCGCTGGGGTTCTGGTGATGGTCTTCGCGGGGGTGCTGCTCTTCGCTGGAGCGGTGGTGTCGATGTGGTCGGTGCTCTCGTCGGGAGTGCCTGAGCGGCTGCAGCGTATCGACACATAGGCCCGATCACCCGGGGAGCGGTGCCGGACCCCTCTCGCGAGGAGACGATCCCGGACGGCTGCTCAGGTCGGAGGGAGGCCGCCGCCCGCCCGGTCAGCGTGGTTGCAGTCCTCCCCCGCCACCCCCGCGGCCACGCTGTTCGGGTGACGCCAGGGCGCCGAAGGCGGACCCGCCTACCGATCCAACTCCGCCAGCGCCGCCTTCCTCGCCGCCGCGAACTCGTCGCCGGCGTACCAGGTCGGCGTGACATCGCCGGTGGCGACGGCGGCGGCGAGCATGAAACCGAGCTGCGCGTCTTCGACGAGACCGTCGAGCACCCAGTTCTCATCCACCTCGTCGCCCGGAGTGTGATACTTGGTGCTGATCCAGTCGGCGTACTGTTGTTCTCCCCAGCCGGGCTCGCGGCCGATGAAATCGACGCCGGACTTGAACCAGATCGACGGGACGCCGATCCGCGCAAAGCTGATCTGGTCGGAGCGGTAGAACCAACCCGCCTTGACATCCTGTTCGCCGCGAATGGTTCGGTTCTGGGTCTTGGCCGCGGCGGCGAGCCAGTCATCGAGCTCGGATTTGCCGAGGCCGTATATGATGACGTCGCTGGTCTTTCCCCAGACGTTGCCGAGCTCGAAATTGATGTCCGCCACCATCCGGCCCGGTTGAACGACACCGCTTCCGGCAAAGTACTTGGAGCCGAGGATGCCCTGCTCCTCGACCGCGGGGAAGAAGGCCATCACGCTGCGCCGCGGACCTTCAGGGAGCGCGGCGAAGGCGCCGGCGACGGCCAAGGTCTGGGCCATGGCGACGCCGTTGTCGAGGGCGCCGTTGAAGATCACATCGCCGGTCTCGTCGGGCTCGCCGATGCCGAAGTGATCGTGGTGGGCGGACAGGACCACGATTTCGCCGCCGACCTCGGGGTCGGCGCCGCGGAGGATGCCGGCGACGTTGGCGGTGGAGTTGGGACGGACATCCACCGAAAAGTCGATGGAGGTGGTCACGCCCAGGGGGATCGGCCGGAAGTCACGCGACCGGGCCGACTCGATGAGCGCCTCGAGGCTGTGGCCGCCGAGCTCGGCGAGGGCCTTCGATCCGTCCCAGGTCAGCCAACCGTTGAACAGGGTTCGCGGTTCGTCGCCGGCGACGAGTTCGAACTGCTCGCCGATGTTCGACGAGCGGACCACCGTCCACGGGTAGCCCGCCGATTCGGTGGTGTGGACGATGATGGCGCCGACGGCGCCCCGGCGGGCGGCGCTGGCGTACTTGTAGTCCCAACGGCCGTAGGAGAGTTTGCGCGCGCCGCCGAAGAGCTCCTGGTCCCAGTCGGGGTCGTCGTTGAGCATGAGCAGGATCTTGCCGTGGAGATCCACGCCCTTGAAGTCATCCCAGTCCTCCTCCGGCGCGACGATGCCGTATCCGACGAATACCACCTCAGCGTCTTTGATGGAAACCGCGGGTTCCTGAACGCCGGCGACGAGCATGTACTCATCGGCGAAACGATAGCCGACCGTCGAGCCGTCGGCGGCGTCAAAGGTCCAGGTCTCCGGCGGGTTGGCGGTCAGTCCGACGATCTCGACGGGCTGCTCGTAGGAACCGCCGTCGAAGAGGGGTTCAAAGCCCATCTCGGCCAGCCGGCTGGCGAGGTAGGCGCGGGCCATCCGATCTCCCTCGCTGCCCGGCCCTCGCCCCGCGAAGTCATCGCTCGCCAGCATGCCGACGTCGGTCAGCAGGTTTCCCTCGGCGATGGTTTCCGACGCGTGGCCGAATCCGGTCGGGAGCTCGAGTCGGATCCCGGTTTCGGCGGTTTCCTGCGGCGGCGGGGCGGGGGTTCCGCACCCGATGGCGATGATCGTGACGAATACTGCGACGGCGAGAGTCCGCATGTGACCTCCTTGGGGGTTAGTTGAGAAGGACGAAGGGAGAACTGTGCTTGATGACCGTCAGACTCCGATCGGGGATTTCGGCTGCAGTGCCGTTGATCTCTTGGAGTTCGCTGTGGACGACGGGGACCTCGGCCCTCTGCAAGGTTGGCAGGGCCCTGTCATCGGAGGGGAATGGTAGCGCGGATTTCGCCCTGAAGACACTTCGGGTCGGACTTGGTCCCGTGTTCTTGGGTGAGGTGGGTGGCGCCCGGCCCACCTCGAGAAACCTCCCGGCCGAAAAGAACGCACCACGAACTCCCATGACGTTCGAGCAGCGCGGAGCCCACTCTCAAGACGATCGCTGTGCGCGTCTGTGCAACGATTGCGATGGCACGCTGCGGTATTTTCCGTCTCCCGCATCCGGAATCCGAATCACGTGTCCGCGAAAGCGGGGTTATAGTCACCATGTCCGAAACCCGTCGACGCCATCGGAGTGAACCATGAGCAATCGATCGAACCGACGCCGTTTTGTTCGTGTCCTACAGGCATTCTTCATCGTGACGTTGGTCGCGGTCATTGCGCCGGCGGAGGTCGAACGCATCGAGATCGCCTCGCGGGAGACCTTTGCGGACGGGATGGCGTTCGGTGAGACCGGGCCGTACGAGAAGATCCGCGGCACGTTGTTCTACGCCGTTGACCCGGCGAATCCCGCCAACGCCGCCATCGTCGATCTCGAGTTGGCGCCCCGAGGGGCCGACGGCCGGGTTCACTTTCAGGGCGACTTCCTCCTGCTCAAGCCGGTCGACCTGGCGCGCGGCAACGGCCGGCTCCTTTACGACGTCAACAACCGCGGCAACCTCTACATGCTGCGCCACATCAACGGAGGGACCCGCACCAACGACCCGTCGACCGCCGAGGACGCCGGCAACGGCTTCCTCATGGAGCAGGGGTATTCGTTGTTGTGGTCGGCGTGGAACTGGGATGTCGCGTCGGGCGACGACCGGCTCCAGATCGAGCTCCCCATCGCCACCGAAGGCGGGGCCGCCATCCGGCAGAGGATCGCCGCCGAGATCGTCAACAGCTTTGGTCGCGAGGCCGCGCCGTCGATGCCCCTGGCCTGGGGCGGCAGCCGGTGCTATCCGGCCCACGATCCGACCGATAACTCGGGAGCGTCGCTGACCGTCCGCGACGCCCCGACCGCCCGGCGGCGGGCGATTCCCAACGACCAATGGAGCTTTTCCCGTTCCGAAAACGGTGTGTCGGCGCCCGATCCGACCCAGATCGTCGTCGACGGCGGCCTCCTCCCCGGCAAGATCTACGAGCTCATCTACGAGGCCGAAAACCCGCGGGTGGTGGGCCTCGGGCTGGCGGCGGTTCGCGACGCCGTGGCGTTCTTCCACTTCGAGGGCGAGGACGGCTACGGCAACCCGAATCCGTTGGCCGTTCGTGCCGGCGGAGGGGATCCGGCCTCGACGGTGGATCTTGCCTACATCTTCGGGGTCTCGCAGTCCGGTCGGTTCATCGTCCAGATGTTGTGGCAGGGGTTCCACGTCGACGAACGCGGACGGATGGTCTTCGAGGGCGCGCGGATCCACGTCGCCGGCGCCGGCAAGGGTGGCTTCAACCACCGTTTCGCCCAGACCACGCACCACCCCAGCGATCTCGAAGGCAACTACTTCCCGGCCGATCACCCGCCCTTCAATTTCCTTCCCGACGGGGCGCCGGCCGCCAACGACGTCCTGGCCGAGGCCAAACGGCTCGGCCGGATGCCGAAGATCATCATGACCAACAACGCCCTCGAGTACTGGACCCGGTCGGCCTCGTTGGTCCACACCGATCCGGAGGGCGGGGCGGATGCTCGGATCCACCCCCTCGTCCGCTACTACATGACCAACGGCGCCCCCCACGGCGGTGCGGCGACTCGGGCCCGGACGATCACCGAGCACGAGCGCAATCCCCTCGACGTGGCTCCGGTTCAGCGGGCCATGTTGGTCAATCTGGATCGGTGGGTGAGTGAGGATGTGGAACCGCCCCCGAGCCGCTATCCGCGGATCGACGGGGGCGGGCTCATTACCGCCGAGGAACACCGGCGACGTTTCCCCGCGATACCGGGGATGCGCCACCCGGGGCGAAATCTCCGGCCGCCGCGGGTCGACTACGGACCCGATTTCTGGACAACCGGGGTGTTCACCCGGGTTCCGCCCGAGGTGGGTGAGCCGTACCAGACCCTGGTCCCTGCGTTCGACGCGGATGGAAATGAACTGGGCGGCATCCGGCTGCCCGAGATCGAGGTTCCGCTGGGCACCTATCAGGGTTGGAACCCGAGGACGGCCGAGTTCGGCGCGCCGGAGTTTCTCAGCCGGTTTGACGGTTCCTTCTGGTTCTTCCCGACGAGCGAAGAGGAACGAGCGGCGACCGCCGATCCCAGGCCCTCCATCGACGAGCGATACGACGGCCATCAGGACTATGTCAATCGGGTTTCCGCCGCGGCGTACGGACTCGCCGCGGATCGCATCCTGCTCGAGGCCGACGCCGCCGCCGCCGTCGAGTTCGCCGGTCGTCTCGTCTGGCCGCCGGAACCACTGGATGCCGCACCCTTCTGGCGGCTTGGCGATGCTCTGGTGCTGCCGAAGGTCGAGATCGCATCCGCAACCGCGGATGTCGCACCCGCGGCAGCCGCCGCCGGCGCGACCGTTGCCGCCGGTGCGATTCCGGCGGCTGGAGAAACCACTCGCTCCGACACCCAACCGGGCGCGACGACGAAGCCGCCCGCCGCCGGTGCCGCCACCGCGGTCGCGGCGACCGCGGTCTCGTCGGCCGGCGGGATCCAGGTTTCCGCCGAGCCCGGGCTGCAGATCTACTTCGACGGTGAGTTCATGGGAACCACGAGCGCCCGGGAAGACGGACTCTTCCTCAGCGACGTCAAGCGGGGTCGTCACACCCTTCGGGTGGAAAAGGACGGTTTCCAGCCCCAGAGTTTCGAGGTCGACGTTCTCAATCGGCCGGTCGAGGTCGAGGTCGGGAAGTTCATCCCGGTTGTCGTCGCCCTTCCGACCTCGCCGCAGGCCGCCGTTCCGTCGGTCCAGGAGGTCGGTTCGCTGGTCGTGACCTCGGCGCCGCAGAACATCACCGTCGAGATCGACGGTCGGGTCGAAGAAAAGACGACTCCGCAACTCTCCATCGGCGGTATTCCGGTCGGTGAGCACACCATCAGCTTCAAGAAGGACGGCTACCAGACGGTGACCTCGGTGATCACCATCGAGCCCGGGGCCGAGAACACCGTGCACGGAGATCTCAAGGCCTCCAAGGTCGAGGTCGTCCACCTCGGGCTGGGGTCGCTGCAGGTGAGATCCAAACCCGTCCGCTGCACGATCTGGTTCCGGGACGAGATCCACGACAAGGCCTATGATCGTTTCAATCTCTCCAAGATCCCGGCGGGTGAGTATCCGATGATGGTGATGATCCCCGGCCGCAAGCTGACGACGACGGTTCTCATCGTCGACGGCCAGCGAACCACCGTCGAGGTCAGTTTCATGAAGGGAGACGACCCGTTCGTGATCACCCGGGTGCAGAAGTGAGGAGGTGAGCGCTCGCGTTGCTCGCTGTCAGCGCTCGCTTCGCTCGCTGTGAGGAGGTGAGGGGTCCTGACTCCTGGCTTTTGACTCTTTTTCTTCCTGACTTCCTGACTACCTTACCTACTAACTTTCTAACATCTGACGTCTCACGTCTCACGTCTCACGTCTCACGTCTCACGTCTCACGTCTCACTCCCTCCCTATAACCGCCTTCGCAGGCCGACGACTCCGGCGGAACCGGCGGAGGGGAATATCCGTACATCATTGTGTGGCTGCTGTGAAGTCGCGCTCAATTTTTCTTTTTGGAGAAGGTATGCGATTCAGGACCTCGGCTCTTGTCGTGATCGGTGTGCTCGTTCTGTCGACCGCTGCGGTGGTCGCATCCGCCGCCCAGCCGGCGCTGTGGTTGCGCTATCCGGCGATCTCTCCGGATGGTGAGACCATCGTCTTCAGCTACCGCGGCGACCTCTATCGGGTGCCGTCCATAGGTGGGACGGCAACACCGCTGACGGTCCACGCGGCGCACGACACCATGCCCGTGTGGTCCCCCGACTCGACGAAGATCGCATTCGCCTCGGATCGATACGGCAATTTCGACGTCTTCGTCATGGATGCCGCGGGCGGTGCCGCAACCCGGCTGACCTACCACTCCGCCAACGACCAGCCGACGAGCTTCACCCCCGACGGCGCCGAAGTGTTGTTCTCCTCGGCGCGTCTCGATGGACAGGACTGCGTCCAGTTTCCGACCGGGGCACAACCCGAGCTCTATCGAGTCTCGGTCGGGGGCGGGATGCCCCGCCAGATGCTGACCACTCCCGCTCTCTACGCGGTCCTCAACTCGGACGCCACCACCCTGGCCTACACCGATGAAAAGAGCTATGAAGACCCATGGCGGAAACACGATAACTCGTCTTTCGCCCGGGACCTCTGGATTTATGACACCGGATCCGGTCAGCACACCCGACTGACCGATTTCGGCGCCGACGACCGGCAGCCGGTCTGGAGCCCCGACGAGTCTTCGCTCTACTACCTCTCCGAGCGCGACGGCACGTTCAACGTCTGGCGGCTCGATCTCGATGATCCGACCGCGAGCGAGCAGATCACCGATCACGACACCCACCCGGTGCGGTTTCTCAGCGCCTCGCGGCAGGGGGATCTGTGTTATGCATTCGACGGCGAGATCTGGGTCCGGCCGGCCGGATCCGAAACCGATTCCAAGCTCGAAATCCTGGTCGCCACCGACCTGCGTGACAATGACGTTCGCTGGATCGACGTGGCAAAGGACATATCGGAGTTCGACCTCTCCCCCGACGCAAAGGAGATCGCCTTCATCGCCCGGGGCGAGGTCTTTGTGACCTCGGCGGACCACTCGGCCACCCGTCGCATCACGAACACCCCGGAGCAGGAACGTTCGGTAAGCTTCAGCCCGGACGGCCGCAGCCTGCTCTATGCGAGCGAGCGCGACGGCAGCTGGAATCTCTATCGCACCGATCTCGCGGACGATGACGAACCGAGCTTCTTCAACGCCACCGCGTTCGAGGAAAAACCGGTGCTCGTGACCGGGGCGGAAACCTATCAGCCGCACTTCAGCCCCGACGGCAAGGAGGTCGCCTACCTCGAAGAACGCGTCGAGCTCAAGGTCCTGAATCTGGCGAGCGGAGCGAGTCGAACGATCGTCCCGGGAGATCTCAACTACTCCTACACCGATGACGACCAGTGGTACGAGTGGTCGCCCGACGGCCGCTGGTTCCTGGTCCAGTTTCTCAGCCCCGGCAGGTGGTCGCTTGAGGCGGGTCTGGTGCCGTCGTCGGGCAAAGGCGAACTCACCAACCTCACCAAGAGCGGCTATTTCTCCTTCGTCCCACGCTGGGCGATGGATGGCGAGCTGGTGTTCTGGCTCTCGGATCGTCACGGCGCCCGGCTCCAGGCCGGTTGGCCGGCCGAGCTCGATATCTACGGCGCGTTCCTCACCCGCGAGGCGTGGGATCGTTTCCACCTGACCGAGGCCGAGTTCGAGCAGTTGAAGGCCAAGGAGGAAAAGGAAGAGAAAGCCGAAAAGGACGACGCGGATGAGAAGAAGGACGCCGACAAGAAAGGCGAAAAATCCGACGAAAAGAAGGGCGAGGTCGAGCTCCCCGACCCGGTGAAGATCGATCTCGAAGGCATCGACGACCGCAAGACCCGGCTTTCGTTTCACTCGGCCGATATGGAGAACGCCGCCATCACTCCCGATGGCGAGAAGGTCCTCTATCTCGCGAGCTTTGAAGAGGGCTACGATCTCTGGGTCTACGAGCCGCGGAAGAAGGAGGTCAAGCTCCTCGCCAAGCTCAAGGCCGATTCCACCAACGGCCTCGTCATCGACAAGGAGGGCAAGAAGGCGTTTGTCCTTGCCGATAACCAGCTGCAGTCGGTGGAGATCGAGGGCGGCAAAGTGAAGCCGATCTCCTTCGACGCCAAGATGGAGCTCGACGCGGCCGCCGAGCGGGCGTATCTCTTCGAACACGCCTGGCGGCAGACCAAGAAGAAATTCTATGTCGAAGACATGAACGGCGTCGACTGGGATTTCTACAAGGCCGAGTACGCGGTGTTCCTGCCGTACATCGACAACAACTGGGATTTCGCCGAGCTGATCTCGGAGATGCAGGGCGAGCTCAACGCCTCGCACCTGGGCAGCGGATATCGGCAGCTCCGTCCGGATGGCGATGCCACCGCGGAATTGGCCTTCTTTCCCGACCCCGGGTTCGGTGGAGACGGAATCAGGATCGCCGAGATCATCGAGGGCAGCCCGCTGGATCAGGCCGAGAGCAAGGCCAAGGCGGGGGTCGTGATCGAAGCCATCGACGGGAAGAAGATCGCTGCCGGCGAAAACTGGTATCCGCTGCTCAATCACAAGGCCGACACTCTGGTGCGCGTGTCGCTCCACGATCCGGCGACCGACGGGAGGTGGCAGGAGAAGGTCAAGCCGATTTCGCGACGTGAGCTTGCCGGTCTGCTCTACACGCGTTGGGTACGGTCGCGCCGCGCCGAAGTCGAAAGACTGTCCGCCGGGCGGCTGGGTTACGCCCACATTCGTGGGATGAGTGACGGGCCGTATCGGGAGATCTACGAAGAGGTCTTCGGTCGCCACACCGAGAAAGAAGCCATCGTTCTCGACACCCGCTTCAACGGCGGCGGCAATCTGGTCGAGGCCCTGACCACCTTCCTCAGCGGTGAGGTGTACTTCACCGCGATCCCCCGGGGGCGGGTCGTGGGTATTGAACCGTCGGGGCGTTGGACCAAGCCTTCAATTGTCGTAATGAACGAGGGCAACTACTCGGACGCCCACTGTTTCCCCGCGGCCTACACCGCGCTCGGCATAGGTGAGACCGTCGGCATGCAGGTGCCGGGCACCTGCACCTCGGTGTGGT
>JAHECW010000040.1:1577-34971 GCA_024641545.1 Acidobacteriota bacterium | reverse complement strand
TAAGCCAGGTGCTCTACCCCTGAGCTAACCTCCCAAACGGTGAACCGTTGGGACGGTCATACTAGATCTCGACGGGTCTTCTGTCAACCCTGTTGATCCGGTTGCGTTCCGGTTCGGCGCCGGGCGGTGGTTTCACCCGGGAGATCAGGGACAAGTCTTTCATTTTGAGCACATGAGATCTTCGCCCGTACCGATGGTGGTGCTTTACAACCTCCACGGCGATGAACTAAGCTCGCGCCATGCAGGATCCGAAACAGATCTGGGAGTTCGGGCGTTGGATTGCGCAGCGGGATCCGGGGTCGGCGAGACTCTCCTGGACCGGGGGAGAGCTCGTTCTCGGGGTGCGCCAGGGACGAATTCACAGCGCCGGCGGATTGGACTCGGATGAACTGGCGGTCCGTCTCGGCCGCAACGGTTCAGGCAAGGATGATCTCCTCGCAGAGGCGCGGTTCCTCTCGCGGGCGCACGGCATTCCCGAAACCCGTGCGATGGGCGCCGCCAAGGAGATCCTCCAGCGCGCGCTTCACCAGTGGCTTCTGGATCCCGACCGGCAGTTCACCTTGGAAAACGATCAGCCGCCGAAGGTGAACGGAGCGACCATTTCCATCACCCACGCGCTGGTCGAGCTGGTCCTCGCGGACACCAAGCACAACGTTGCCGCTTCGATTCTTCCCGACAGCCGCATCACACTCCAGCGCTCGAAAAACTTCCTCGAGCTCTACGCACCGCTTCGCCTCACCGAAGAGGCGGACCTCATCGTCGCGAACATCACCGCTAGCGCCACCGCGGCGACCATCGCCGCCGAGTCCTCGCACCATCCCGACGAGGTTGTTCGGCTCGTCGCCGCTCTGGTGACCACGGGCATTCTGGAAGCGTCGGAGCCGGTCGTCCCCAACCACGATCTCGAGTGGCCCGGGACCGACCTGGACGAGGACGAGCCGTCGTGGCGAAAAATCCCCGGGTGGATGATCGGCGCCGGGGCCGGCCTGCTGCTCATCATCGCCGTGTTTGTCGCGTTCGTCCTGTTGCGGGGCGACAGCAACGAGGATGCGGCGGCGGTGGGTTCCGGAGATTGGGGTGTCGTCGTCGAGATGGGTTGCGAGCCGCAGGATCTCCAGCGCATGCTCCGCAAACGAAACCTCGAACGCAAGGCCCTGCGCACCATCAAGGCCGACCCGACCAACGGCGACATGTGCTTTCGTCTCGTCTGGGGGAGTTTCCCGACTCAGACAGCGGCCGAAAAGGCCATGGGAGACGTCCCGCCGACCTTGGTCGAGGCGGGCTTCCAACCCCATGTCATCGAGGTCTCCGGTAGTGACGCGGACGGCGAGCTCGGGGTTGAGGATTGACCGTGGTCGAAGACGAACGGTCGCCCACCTTTGCCCAGCCCCTGCCGGCCCGGATGGCGCGCCTTGCGGCCGACCACGCAACCGGGACCCTGGTCATCGGCTCGGAGGATGCCCGGCGCGAGATCTTCTTCGTCAACGGAGAGATCCGCGCGGCACGATCGAACGTCGAGAGCGAAATGCTCGGGATGTGGCTCGTCGAGCGGCAGTGGATCAGCGAGGACGAGCGCGCCCTGACCCTCCTCGCCCAGGGAGCAGACGAGGACGGCACATTGGGTCATATCATGGTCAAGCGGGGGTGCATCGCCCAATCCGAACTCGAGGCCGAGCTCCAGGAACTGACGCTGGAGATCATTCGTCGGGCGGCATCGGAATCGTCACCCCGGTTCGGATTCATGGGAGGTCAGGGCGACCCTCAGCCGGACACGTTGCCCAACATCACGACCTCTCAGATCATCCTGACTGCGGCTCGTGAATGCCGCGACCAGGTGGCGATGTGGGACCTCCTCGGTTCCTTCGACCAGAAGGTGAGGCTCCAGCTCAGCATCGAAAGCGTGCTCGGCCAGCTCGAGCTCACTCCGAGCGAGGGATTCATCCTGTCCCGCCTCGATTCCGCCAAGAACCTCTCGGCCCTCAAGCACCTCTCGACCATGCCCGAGCAGGAGGTGGTGACCAGTCTCTATGCGCTGGTGGTCGCCGGGGTCGTCGCGATCGACCCCGCGGCCGGCCCCGGTAGTCCGAAAGCGGTCTCGGTTCCGGATCAAGTGCTGGTCCAGGAACCGGCCGGTGTCGAGGTCGATGCCGGCATCGACGACAGCGGTTTCGAAGAGCACCATCGAGAAGAGCGGCACAGAATCATGGAGTTGGCGGCGAGGGTCACCCGGATCGATCATTATCGCGCCCTCGGTCTCCAGCACGGCGCCGGGTCGGACCAGATCGAGAAGGCCTTCACGGTGATCCGCAAGCGCTACTCGCCCAAGCGGGTGGACGAGCCGCACCTGGTCGATCAGAGGGCGAACCTGTCCGCCATCGTGGACCGCGCCCGTGAGGCTTACGAGCTGCTGTCCGATCCCAAGGCCCGCCGCCGCTACGACAAGGTTCTCGCCTCGGTCGAGGAGGCGCAGGCGGAGAGTCTATCGAAAAAACCCCGAACCGATCCGGCGGCGCGGGCGTCCATGGTCAAAGCGAACGTCGCGCGTGCCGACCAGTTGATCGCGTCCGGCGAGACCTATCTTGCCATCCAACTGCTCGAGCAGGCGTGCGCCCTGGATCCCCAGCCCGCGGAGCTGCTCAAGCTGGCCAGGCTCCAGATGCGGAACCCGCTCTGGATCGGCCGCGCCCTCGAGCGTCTGCGGATCGCCGTCGAGGTCGACCCCACCTTTGTCCAGGGGTGGATCGAGATCGCGAACTTCTGGAAGGCGCGCGGGCACAAAGAGCGCCAGCGGAAGGCTCTCGAGCGGGCGGTCGGCGCCGATCCGTGGAACGAGACCGCGGCCGAGATGTACAAGAAGCTCGTCGGGGGGCGCGAACTCGACCGGCTGCTGCGCCGCGTGAGATAGCCCGCCGGAAGACCGCGGGGCGAGCCTGATGCCTCTCGTGATCGACGGCAACAACCTTCTCCACCGGTTGCCGGGGCACCTGCGCAGCAGATCCGCCGTCCGCAGGCAGGTTCTGGACCGCGCCCGCCACGAGACCATGTCGGTGACCGTCGTCTTCGACGGCCCGCCGCCGGCGGGCGTCCCGGTTCGGGAGAGCCTGGGCAAGGCGACGGTTGTCTATGCCGGCTCTCGGACCGCGGACGATGTCATCATCGGCATGCTGCCCGATGGCCCCGCTGCCAGACAGTGGTCGGTGATCACCGATGACCGTGGTCTCGCCGATCGCGTCCGTGCGCGCGGCGCCGAGGTCCGGCGCCTCGCCGACTGGCGGGTGCGGAGAGAACAGCAGCCGCGGCCGACCACCTTCGAGTCCAAGCTCTCGAGCCACGACATCGCCGACTGGGAAGCCTTCTTTGCCGGGGGTGAACCGGACAACGAGTAGGCTTCGTCGGGTCATTGCCCGGAGGAAACAAGGTTCCGGCGCTGAACGGACGTGCCGTCTCAAACGATTTTGGGTACCACTGCCCAACCAGAAGGTCGCGCGTTTCTGGCCCGAATATCGTTTGAGGGGGCACTCTCGGCCACCTGCGACGGGAGAATCAAGCTCGGAACGCGTTGCAGGACAAGAAAACGCCCCGCGTCGCTGCCGACGCGGGGCGTGGAATCGGACCGGATTCGGTTCAGTCGATGTCGAAGCTCACACCCTGCGCCAGCGGCAGCTCGGTGGACCAGTTGATGGTGCAGGTCTGGCGCCGCATGTAGGCCTTCCACGAGTCGGACCCGGCCTCGCGGCCGCCGCCGGTCTCCTTCTCGCCGCCGAAGGCGCCGCCGATCTCGGCGCCCGAGGTGCCGATGTTGACGTTGGCGATGCCGCAGTCGGAGCCCTCGTGCGACAGGAACCGCTCGGCCGAGTACATGCTCGAGGTGAAGATTGCCGACGACAGACCCTGTGGCACCGAGTTGTGGGTCCGGACCGCCTCGTCGAGGGTGTCGTAGGTGAGCACGTAGAGGATCGGCGCGAAGGTCTCGTCGCAGGAGATCGGGATCTGACTCTTCAGCCGGACGATCGTCGGTTCGACGTAGTAGCCCGGACGGTCGACCCGGTGGCCGCCGGTGACGATCTCGCCGCCCTGCTCACGCACCTTTTCGAGCGCGTTCTCATAGTCCTTGATGGCGCCCTCGTTGACGAGCGGGCCCATCAGGATGCCGTCATCGAGGGGGTTGCCGATGGTGATGCTGCCGTAGGCTTTGACCAGCTTGGCCACCACGTCGTCGGCGATGGACGAGTGGAGGAAGAGACGGCGCAGGCTGGTGCAGCGCTGACCGGCGGTGCCCACCGCGGCGAAGAGGATCGCCCGCAGGGCGAGATCGAGATTGGCGTCGGGCTCGACGATGATCGCGTTGTTGCCGCCGAGCTCGAGGATGCTGCGGCCGAAACGCTTGGCGCAGGCTTCCGAGACGTGCCGGCCCATCTTGGTCGAGCCGGTGAAGGAGATCAAGGGAACCCGCGGGTCGTTGATCAGACGCTCGCCGACCACCGAGCCCGGCCCGATGGCGACGTTGAAGATGCCGGTGAGCCCGTGCCGCTTCATCACCGTGTTGCAGATGTTCTGAACCGCAATCGCGGTGAGCGGAGTCGATGACGAGGGCTTCCACACCGTGGTGTCGCCGCAGACGGCGGCCAGGGCCGCGTTCCACGCCCACACCGCGACCGGGAAGTTGAACGCGGAGATGACGCCGACCACGCCGAGCGGGTGCCACTGCTCGTACATCCGGTGGCGGGGCCGTTCGGACATCATGGTCGGACCATAGAGCTGGCGCGACAGCCCGACCGCGAAGTCGCACATGTCGATCATCTCCTGAACCTCGCCGAGACCTTCGGATTTGATCTTGCCCATTTCGAGGGAGACCAACCGGCCCAGGGGATCTTTGAATTTTCTCAGTTCATTGCCGAGGTCGCGCACGACCTCGCCGCGCACCGGCGCGGGAACCATCCGCCACTCGGTGAAGTTGTCGGCGGCGGTCTGCATGACCTTTTCGTAGGCTGCCTCATCGGCCTGGATCACTTTGGCGATGGGTTCGCCGGTGGTCGGGTTGATGCTGACGAGCTCGCGGCCGGCTGCGGGTGTGATCCACTCACCGGTGCAGGCGCCGGGGTTGGTTGCTTTGAGTCCGAGGTCATCGAGAATCTTTTGAACGTTGCTCATCGTTTCCTCCCGCAGTCGATCGCTGCGCCGGGGATTCTACTCTGAGATCCGGTTTATGTGAAATCCCTCACGATTTCCGCCGCCGGAGGCGCGAGGTCCTTCGGGGAGACTTTCGGCCGCCGTTTGGGCGGCGGTGAGACGAGCGGTCGGCGGTGGATTCCCACGGTCAGGGCGAGACCGCACTCCACGCCGACGTGCTTGCCGACTCGAAACCGTCGAAGAAGATGACCTCGCCGGTGTCCTCGAGAATGATCGTGTCGGATGCCGAGACCACGGTGGATCCGGTTCGCATCTCGGCGCTGACGGTCTTGGTGCCGTTGCCGTAGCCGAGCTGCCACGACGTGTTGTTGGCAAACGCCATCCAGGCGGTCCAGGCGCCGTTGTCGTTGCGCAGCCGCATCTCGGTCCAGCTGCCGTAGAGGAAGAGGGAGACGTCGCGGCTGTCGGTGAGCGAGGCCTCGCGATTGATGACCACGGGATAGACCGAGCTGCGTTTGCCGAAATTCTGGGTCCAGTATCGGGTGAAGGGCCCCTCGTTGAAGACGTTCGGTGTGCACCCCGTCGTGGTCGTGCGGCGGACGTTGCCCTGGTCTCCGGGCTGGTTGAAGAAGCCGTTTCCCATTTCTCGGAACGTTGTCGAGAGGATGTTCGCGCGGTGGCCCGAGCTCGCCATCCAGCCGGCCATGACCGCGGTCGGATCGGGGTATCCCCAGGCGATGTTCTCGCCGGCGTTCGAGTAGAGGTAGCCGGCGGCGACCATCCGATCCCACGGCATGGTGCCGGTGTCCGGGTCGCAGTGCATCACGAAGTTCCGCACCGCCATGTTGGTGCTGTGGGTCTCCGACGAGGTGTCGAGCAGATCGACCCGTTTGAGCGGGGCGAGCTGACCGTTGGTCCAGCGCTCCTGGTTGACGAGGGCGATGAGCTGGTCCTCGAAGCTCGGGTCATCGACCTCGGGAAATCCCTCCTCGGTCGCAGTGGCATCGCTGATCCCGATGCCCGGCGGAAAGGACGCATCGAGGGGTCGCAACAGGTCGAACCCCCCGGATGGACCGCACAGGAGCGTGGTCCCGAGGCAGACGGATGCAACGCGGGAGGGGAAACACAATCGACTCATGGCACGACTCCACCTCCACTCTATCGTGGGAGTCGACAGCCGGTTCATGTGAGCGAAACCGAAGCGGAGAGTGGGGGTGACGCGCCTCACCAACACCGCCGGATTCCAGCCTGTGCTCCCGGCTGCTACCATGTCGGCATGGATGGCCGAATCCTCATCATCGACGACGATCCCGGTGTCCGTCGCGTGCTCGATCGAATCCTCAGCTCGGCGGGGTACGAGGTCGAACAGGCGAAGGACGCGTTCCAAGCCCTCGATCTGCTTGACTCGCGGCAGCCCGACGCGGCGCTGCTCGATATCAAGATGCCGGGCATGGACGGCTTTGGCCTGCTCGACAATCTCGCTCGCAGGGGCCTCGAGATTCCGGTGGTGATCCTCACCGGCCACGGTGATCAATTCACCGCGCAGCAGTGTCTCGACGCCGGCGCCGCCGCCTACCTCACCAAGCCTCCCGACCGCGCCGATCTGCTGCTCACCGTCCGCGGCGCGGTCGCCCAGGGCCGGGTGGCGCGGGAGCTCAACGGGGTGGACGAACCGCCGCCGCTGCTCGGGTCGAGCGCCGCCATGGCCCGCCTGCGCGAGGAGATCACGCGTGCGGCGCCGACCCACGCCACCGTCCTCATCCTCGGCGAGTCCGGCACCGGCAAGGAGTTGGTGGCCCGCCGGCTGCACCACCTTTCGGACCGGGCGCGCAAGCCGTTCATCCGGGTCAACTGCGCCGCGATTCCCGAGGAGCTCATCGAATCCGAGCTCTTCGGCCACGAGAAGGGGTCCTTCACCGGCGCGCATCAGCGACAGGTGGGCAAGTTCGTCCAGGCGGACGGGGGGACCATCTTTCTCGACGAGGTCGGCGACATGAGTCTCAAGACCCAGGCCAAGGTGCTTCGGGTCCTGCAGGATGGTGAAGTCGAGCCGGTCGGGGCCGAGCGGCCGTTCACCGTCGATGTCCGGGTGATTGCGGCGACCAACAAGGATCTGACCGGCGCGGTCGGCGATGGGAGTTTCCGCGAAGATCTCTTCTTCCGCCTCGCGGTGCTGGTGCTCAAGACGCCACCCCTGCGCGACCATCCGGAAGACATCGCGCCCCTGGTGGAACACCTCACCGAGCGCTACTGCGTCGAGTACAGCCGGCGGGCGAAGAAGTGGAGCCCGGGCGCGCTCGCACGGCTGGCGCGCCACCCTTGGCGCGGCAACGTCCGCGAGCTCAAGAATGTCGTCGAGCGGGCGGTGATCATGGAGCTCGACGACACCATCGAGGGCGTCGACCTGTTTGATTCGACCGCCGCGGGGGACGAGCTGCAACGGCTGCTGGCGGAACCCACCCTGCAGGATTTCCAGCGCGCCTCCGAGATCGCTTTCCTGCGCCACCACCTGGCGGCCAACAACTGGAACATCGCCGCCACCGCGCGCGCCGTCGAAACCCCAAGATCCAACCTCTACAAGAAGATGCAGGCCTATGGGATATCCAGGGAGGAACCGTGAGCGACGCCCTCGGTCTTGACGACTTCACCGCCTGCGGCTCGCATCAGCACGGCCACTTCCTGCTCTCGTCGGGCCTCCATTCCGGTGACTACCTGCAGTGCGCTCTCTACCTTGCCGAGCCGCGTCGTGCGGCCCGCGCCGGGGCGCTGATCGCCGCGGCGATTGCCGACGCGGTTCCTGCGATCGACCTGGTGGTTTCGCCGGCCATGGGCGGTCTCATCATCGGCCACGAGACGGCGCGAGCCCTCGGTCTGCCGTTTCTCTTCACCGAGCGCGCCGACGGTGAGATGGTGCTCAGACGCGGGTTCGCGGTCACGCCCGGCCAGCGGATCGTCATCGTCGAGGATGTGGTGACGACCGGCAAGTCGACCCGTGAGGTCATCGAGATCCTCGAGGCCGACGGCGCCGTGGTCGTCGGTCTGGCCTCGATGGTCAACCGGTCGGCGAACCCCAACCCCTTCGATCCGAAGCCGTACCGTGCCTTGCTCGGGGTGAGCTTCCCGACCTGGAGCGCGGATGATTGCCCGCTCTGCGCCGACGGCGTCCCCATCGCCAAACCCGGATCGCGACCCATCAAGAAGACGTAAGGAAGCGGTCGTGCTCGAGGGGATTTCTTCGGGTCGTCGTGACCCGTGTTTTGAAACACAAAGGCCACAAAGAACCACAAAGAAGTCACCAGCGGGGTTTTCCGATTCTTCAAGATCGGAGGGGGCCAGGGTCAGTCATGCGATGCTTCGTGGAACCCTCGTGGGTCCTCGTGTTCCTTGGGTTTCAACGCGCCGCTTCGGCTGCCACAGTTGACGACCGAAGGCGATCAGGTCTCACGGGAATCGAACAGACTCTCTATACGTGAAGAGAACTCGGTACGACCGGGAACGGTTCGCTCGCGATGAGCGCACCGGGATCGTCCCGCAGAACCTCTCGGGCGAGCTCGGCGATGGTCCGACCGACGAGGGGGTGGACCCAGTCGGGGACGAGCTCGGCGGCCGGGACCAGGGCGAAGGCGCGCTGGTGGAAACCGGAGTGGGGCACCACGAGCTCGGGTCCGCGCCAGACGAGATCGCGGGCGAGGAGGAGATCGAGATCGAGGACCCGCGGCCCCCAGCGCCGCTCGCTCGAGCGATCCCTGCCGGCGGTGAGCTCGAGGTCACGACAGGTTTGAAGCAGGGTCGTGAGATCACCCGGCCAACCAATGAGAACCGCGGCGTTGCAGTAGTCCGGCTGGTCCGGTCCAAGGGGGCGCGTCCGCCACAGTCGGGAGACGGAGACGACGTCGCCCCTCCGGGCGATCTCGCCGAGCGCGGTCGTGAACGCTGCCGCCGGATCGCCGAGATTCGCACCGAGCCCGATGACCACCTGAACCATGATTGAGCATGATACAGATCACCAACCCGCAGATCGATCGGATTTAGCCTTGAATGGGGGGCAGACTGTACAAGGAGCGTGCGATGCCTGTTCAACGCTGGAAGCTGTCGGCTGCCGTGTCCGTTCTTGCCCTCGGAATCGCGCTCCTCCCCGCATCCGCGGGTGATTCGGCGAACGGCGCCGAGTGGGTCGAGGGCGCCCTCCTGATTGCCTGGGGAAACCCGAGCCCGGGTGGAGTCGAATCGACGGCCACGGCTGCGAGCCTTCGTCGTGCGGACGGCTCGATGGTCAGTCTCGAGCTCGATTCAGAGCTCTTGTCGGCGGTTGGCGGCCCCATGTCGGTCAATGGAAGGCGGGTCCGGGTCCAGCTTCCGACCGATGACGGGGGTGTTGATTTCTCTCCCTTTCGTCCGTTGGCCCTCGAGGTGCTGGCGGGGGAATCCCCAGGTCCCGATGTCGCCTCCGGGTCGTACCCCTATGTTTCGCTCATGTGCAGGTTTCCCGACATCGGGCTGCCGCCGGAGGGTCTGAGCTACTTCCAGAACATGTACGCCAACGCCTGGCCGGGGTTGGATCACTACTGGCGTCGGCAGTCGTACGGCATGGTCAACGTCGTCGGGTCGACGGCCGCGGGTTGGTTCACCATGCCCCACATCCGTTCGTACTACACCGATCTCATCAGCGGAAGCAACTACAGCGCCATGCTGAGCGCGCTCTACAACGACTGCACCGGCGCCGCCTCGGGCGCCGTCAACCTCAGCAATTTCGTGGGCATCAACCTGATGTTCAACGAGACCTTCGGCCCCTATGCCTGGGGCGGGTGGGGCGGGGTGACCTGGGAGCCGCCGTGGGGCTGGCGGAACGTCGCCGTGATCGGCCACGAGATGGGCCACGCCTTCGGTCTGCCGCACTCCAACAACGCGGACGACGACGGCAACCCCTATGACAACCCGTGGGATGTGATGAGCGACTCCTGGGGCTATGCCGAGCACCACTCCACCTACGGCACCGTCGGCAAGCACACGATTTCCTACCACAAGGACTCCCTCGGCTGGATCCCGGCCGGACGAAAGGCCGCGGTCTCGTCCGCCGGGCTCTACCGGTTCGATATCGACCATCTGACGCTGGCGGACCCGACCGGCCTTCACATGGCCAAGGTGCAGATACCCGGGTCATCGCGTTTCTACACCATCGAGGTCCGCGATCGATTCGGATACGACGGCAGTCTTCCCGGTTTTGCGGTGATCCTCCACGAGGTCGACTTCGGACGACAGGAGCCGGCGTGGCTGGTGGATGCGGACGATCCGGCCAACGGCGCCGATGCCGGCGCCATGTGGCTGCCGGGCGAGTGTTTCGAGGACGTCGCCAACGAGATTCTCATCTGCGTCGAGTCCGTCACCACCGAGGGCTACACCGTCAAGGTCGGGTACGGTGACTGGGGCGGCGTCTTCGAGGATGGATTCGAAGACGGGACCTCGGACGCCTGGAGTTCGGTCGTGAACTGATCGGGCGAAGCCACGCACCGGTCATCGCCCGGCCACACCATTGCCGCATCTCCTCTGCTACCCTGTCGGCATGCGCGAGAAGCTTCTCCGGCTGCTCAAGTTCGTCTCGATCGGCATCGTTGCCGGCGTCCTCGCAGGGGCCCTGGCGGGCTGGGTCGTGGCCCAGTTCCTCCACGTTCCCCTGGTCGACGCCATGGAGAATTTCCGACCCGCCACCGCGACCCATGTCTATGCCGAGGATGGCAGCGAGGTCGCTTCGTGGGCCGTCGAGCAACGGGTCGAACTCGAGCCGGAGGACATCCCCGACCACTTGAAGAAGGCCATCGTCGCCATCGAGGATGCCGACTTCTACGAACACGGGGGGGTCGATCCCCAGGCGGTGATGCGAGCCGTCTGGTACAGCCTGCGTGACCGCAAGTTCGGCTCGCGCGGCGGGGCCTCGACCCTGACCCAGCAGCTCGCCCTCAACCTCTTTCTCGAACGCGAGCGGACCATCGGCCGCAAGGCGAAAGAGGCGCTGCTCGCGATCGATATCGAAAAGCGTTTCTCAAAAGACCAGATTCTGACGATGTACGCCAACCAGGTCTTCTTCGGTCACGGGGCGTATGGCGTCGAGGCCGCATCGCAGCTCTACTTCAACAAGCCGGCGGTGGAGATCTCGCTGGCCGAGGCGGCGCTGCTCGCCGGGATGATTCCCAGCGCCAACAATCTCTACAACCCCATCAAACGACCCGAGAACGCCCTCGCCCGGCGCAACAAGGTGCTCGACCGGATGCTCGAGCAGGGGTTCATCGATGCCGAACAGCACGCCGAGGCGGTCGCCCAGCCGCTCGAAGTCGCGCTCCATCGCGACCGCGTGGCATCGGGGGCGTACTTCCTCGAGGAGGCGCGCAAGGAGATCGAACGGCGCTACGGCACCAATACCCTGTACAAAGAGGGTCTTCAGGTCCACCTCACGATGGACCCGTTTCTTCAGGAGCTGGCCGAGCGCTCCGTTCGCGAGTGGCTGGTCAAGCTCGAGATGATCTACCTCGGCTGGCGGCCGCCGCCGAACGTCCTCGAGACCGAAGGCGTCGAAGATCTGGCGGAATACCAACACCGGTCATGGCGCCAGCTCGAGCTTGCGCCGGGCGCCATGGTCCACGCAGTGGTCGTCGAGGTCGATCGGCGAGAAGCGGCGCTGAGGATCGGCGACCATCGCGCGCGGCTCGACATGGAGGCCGTCAAGTGGACCGGCGCCGTGTCGATGAATCGACTGCTCGATGTCGGCGATCTGATTCTGGTCCGTCTGCCCGAGGAACTTCCCGGGGAGGCCGAGGCGGTGATTCCCGTCGCCCTGCTCCTGGAGCCCGAGGTCGAGGGCGCCCTCATCGCCATGGACAACCAGACCGGCGCCATCCTCGCCATGGTCGGCGGTTTCGACTTCGAGCGCTCGGAGTTCAACCGGGCGGTGCAGTCGAGCCTCCAGTGCGGATCGGCCTTCAAGCCCTTTGTCTATCTCACCGCCTTTCAACAGGGCTACTCGCCGGCGGACACCCTGTTCGACGGACCTTTTCTGCTCCCGGACGGGACGGGTGAACTGACCTATTGTCCGAAGAACTACTACAACATCTACTACGGCATCACGACTCTGCGCAAAGCCCTGGAGCTCAGTTACAACGCGACGGCGGTCAAGCTCCAACAACTGGTCGGTTCCGAACAGGTGGTGGCGACGGCGCGTCGATTCGGGATCTCCACCGATCTCCACCCCTATCCTTCGCTCGCCCTGGGTTCCCTCGGGGTCAGGCTCATCGATCTGGTTCGAGCGTACTCCGCCATCGCCAACCTCGGCGAGCTGCCCGAGCCCTATTTCATCTCCGAGGTCAACGACCGCGACAGCCGCCCCCTGGAGCGGTTCTATCCGCGGCTCGAACCCATCATGTCGGCGCCGGTCACCTATCTCGCGCTGCACGTTCTGCGCGGGGTGATCGAGCGCGGAACCGGGAACTCGGCTCGTTTTCTCGACGCCAATCTCGCCGGCAAGACCGGTACCACCGATGACTACTCCGATGCGTGGTTCGTCGGGTTCTCGCCCCGGCTCACGGTGGGGGTCTGGGTCGGCCGCGACCGCAAGGCACCCATCGGCAGGAAGATGACCGGCGCCAAGGCGGCGCAGCCGATCTGGAACGAGTTCATGAAGGGCTATCTCGAGTCCCTCGACGAGGCGACCCGGGCGGAGGACTTCTCGGTGCCGGCGGGCGTGGTCTTCACACCGGTCGATGCCGAAACCGGCGAGCGGGCGGTGCCGCCGTGCAGCCAAATGACGACGGTGGTGCTCGAGGCGTTTCTCGACGGCACCGAGCCGACAGAGCCGTGCAAGGAGCAGGAGATTTCCCTGCGCGAGCTGCCGTGGCCGTTCCAGCTTCCGTTCTACGAGCCCAAACCGGGCGAGCCCATGCCCGACTCCATGGCCATTTCCGCCGCCGATGACCGACTGAAGCCGACACCGACCGAGGCGGAAGGGGCGGCCATCGCCGCCGAAGAAGCGGCAGGCGTCGGCCAAGGAGAGGGAGAGCGGTAGGGCCGGAACCGCGTGAAAACAGGCTCCGCAGCCGCCGTTACTCGCGTCGCAGACGATCCATCTCTACCAGCCGCTGCTCCTGCCGCACCTTCACCAGCGTGCCTGCCGGATAGTAGCCGCCGCGGAGGCTCGCGTTGGTGTAGGTCACCGAACCCGGACCCATGACCACCCCGGGGTTCAACACGGTGTTGCACCCGGTCTTGCACTCGTCCCCGAGCACCGCGCCGAACTTCCTCAGACCCGTCTTGACGATTTCGCCGCCGGCCCGGAACGTGACCTCGCTGCCGATGTTCTTGACGTTGGAGCAGATGGTGCCGGCGCCGAGATTGACGTTGCGGCCGAGGATCGAGTCGCCGACATAGGCCTGATGGGGCGCTTTGGCGCCGGGCAGCAGCACCGATCCCTTGACCTCCGAGTGGGCGCCCACCAGCGACCCGGCCCCGAGGATCACGTTCTGGCGGACATAGGCGCCGGTTCGGATCGACACGCCGCTGCCGATGATCGCCGGTCCGACGATGACCGCGCCCGGCTCCACCGTGCAGTCGGCCGCCATGGAGATCCTCTCGCCGAGCAGGTGGACTCCCGCCGGCAGGTCGCAGGCGATGCCCCATTGGGTCCATGCCTCGAGATAGGCGGCGAGGCGCCGGCCCAGGGCGGTCCACACCGCCTCGTCTTCGGCAAACAGATCGCGATGGGCGAAGTCGGCGAGATCGAAAAACGAGTGTGGGGTGAAGTCGATCATGCAAGGGCCTCTTCGGGTTCCGGGAGCATTCGTTTGACGACCACGACGGTCTGGTCGTCTTCGGGCGGGGTGCGCTGGGAGAACTCGGCGACATCGGTGAAGATGCGGTCGACCATGGCCGGTGGGTCGAGATGGCGGCTGGTGCGGGCGATGTGGATCAGGCGATCGATGCCGTACTCCTCTTCCCCGTCCTCGCTCGCCTCGGTGACGCCGTCGGTGAAGAGGATCAGCGAGTCGCCCGGTTCCATGGACTGGATCCCGATGGAGTAGACCGCATCGGGGACCGGTCCGAGGAGCGGTCCGCCGACGTCGAGCCGGACCAGCGACCCGTCGTCGCGGATGAGGATCGGCCGCGGGTGTCCCGCGTTGCAGTAGATCACGGTGCCGGTGAGGTTGAGCTCGACTAAGACCAGGGAGACGAACTTGGTGGCGAGGCGGCTGCGGTGGATGATGTTGTTGAGTCTCTCCAGGGTTCGTGTGAGCTTGAACTCGCGCGACAACGCCATGCGGAGACCGGTGAAGACGTCGCGAACCTGGAGCGCGGCGGGCAAGCCGTGGCCGGTGGCGTCGGCGATGACGACATTGAAGATGTCGTCGTCGAGAACGATGACATCGTAGAAGTCGCCGCCGACGATCTCGGCGGCGACGCTGCGGGCGGCGATCTCGAAGTCCCCCGGTTTGGGGAGGTGGCGCGGCAGGATCGAGTTCTGGATCTGCCGGGCGTCCTCCATGATGGTGATCATCCGGTCCTCGCGCAGCTTCTGGTTGACGGCGAGACGGATGATGTTGAGGGTCCGGTGGAGCTTTTCGTGGTCTTCGCTGGGTGTATCGACGTCGAAGGAGAGGACGTACTGGCCGTCCGAGACGGCGATGGCGGCAAACCACCTGCGCGTACCGAGTTCGTGCTCGAGATGCGGGTCGAGGCGTTCATCGTCGCGACTCATCACGACGATGCCCGTGTCCAACATCTTCTCGAAGGGCGGATAGGTCTTCCAGATTCGCCGCCCGATCGGGGCGTTGATCGCCTCGCCGAAGCCCTTGACCAGCTCGTAGCTGCCATCCGCGTGGACATAGATCCGTCCGCCCGTGATCCCGAGGTCCTCGGCGAAGTGCGCCGCCAGGAACTCCGCGGTGTCGTGGATGATCTCGAGCGGGGTCGAGGCCAGAGCGATGGTCTCGAGGGCGCTTTCAATTCGGCGGAACAGTGAGAGCGTCTGACTCGACATGGGCGGATGATGTCACTGCAGGGGACTGTTCGCAAGAAGAGTGGGACACCCGATGTTACCAACGAGCGGTGATGTTCATACTGTATAGCCAGGCGGTGATACAATCCCCGCCGCCGGTTGGAGGCGTCATGAGAACCTGCGGACCGAAAACTTGTGTGGTCATCGTCGCGCTCACGGTGATGGGATCGTTGACGGCCTGCGGCGCCGGAGGGGTCGACGAGGTGCCGGCGACCGCCTCCTTCGAGCCGGTGTCGTCCCACACCGCCGATTTGAATTGGGAGAAGAGCTGGGACTCCGCGTTCACCCGCGCCAAGACCGAAGGCAAGCCGGTCCTGGTCAGCTTTGAAGCCGAGTGGTGTGTCTGGTGCAAGAAACTCGAGTCCACCACCTACCGGGACAACACGGTCAGGTCGCTGATCGCCGACTCGCTGGTGCCGTTGACCCTGGATGTCGACAACGCGGGACGCGAGCTCTCAGACGAACACGGGGTCGAGAGTCTGCCGACGGTGCTGGTCTTCTCGCCTGACGGCGTCGAGCGGGGCCGGATCAACGGCTATCTCCCACCGGGTCAGTTTGTCGAGGCGATGAGGGGAATTCTGACGCAGGGCTGAATCGGTTGGCACGACGGTTGCAATCTCCCCGTCCGACAGGGAGGTTCGATATGAAGACCCTAGCGACGGCAGCAATGATCCTCGTGATGGCGGCCCCTCTCATGGCCTCTGAGGAGGACGATCTGACCTCGCTGAGCTACATTTCCTACCTCGAGCGCTACGCCACCATCCAGCCCGCCACCGACGACGAGGCCATCGAAGCGGCCATCAACATGCCGCTGGTTGTCGGTGACCGTGTCGATACCGCACGCGAGGCGCGGATGGAAGTCATCCTTGCCGACGGCAACATCATGTGGCTCGATCAGTACACGACCGTGAGCTTCGATGCGGTCGCCTTCAGCCGGGACCTCGGCGGCGACCGAACCGTTCTCTATCTCGTCGACGGCTCGATCATGGTCCAGGTCCCCGAACACGTGCTGAGCGGAGAGCCCCTGCGCATCGACAGCTCGGGCGCCACCGCCTATCTCAACCAGCCGGGCACCTACCGGGTCGAGGTTCTCCGTTCCGGGGGTCTTCGGGTCGAGGTTTGGGAAGGGTTGGCGGAAGCCGCAACCACCGCCGGGGGCGTGTTGGTCCAGCCGGCGACGGCTGCCGAGGTGCGCAGCGGCGAGGTCACCGGTGTCGAGCCCCACCTCACCTGGGGCGACGATTTCGCGCGCTGGGTCGAGCAGCGGCGGCTCAGCTATGAAAACGAGAGCGCCCAGTACGTCGACGACCGCTACGGCCGCGAGGCCGGGATTCTCGACAGCTACGGCACCTGGGTCTATGTCGACGCCAACCAGAGCTGGGCGTGGCAACCCGCGGTGGGCCCGGACTGGCAGCCGTACACGGCGGGACGTTGGTACTGGACCGCCACCGGGTGGTCCTGGGTGTCCTACGAGCCCTGGGGCTGGCTGCCCTACCACTACGGCTCGTGGTCCTACTCCGTGGGTTTCGGGTGGACCTGGGGTTGGGGTTCGGTGTGGAGCCCGGCCTGGGTCAGCTGGTGCTGGTGGCCGGGGTATGTCAGTTGGTGTCCGTGGGGTTATTACAACTCATGGTGCTGGGGCCGCTACCCGGGCTGGGGATGGGATGGAGGCTACTATCCTGGTCATCCGGCGCCGCCCATCGCCGGCCAGCCGCGACCGCCGCGGGGCGACGTGATTCCGCCGCGGGGTGGTGTGGCCCCCGGTGATGCCGGCCGACGCCAAACGCCGGACGCCCGCGAACGAGCAGCAGCCGATGCGGGAGGCGGGTCGCGCCGCGTCACGCCCGGCGGCGGCGACAACCTCCGGGCCTCGTCCGACCGCCGGGCGGCCGCCGACTTCACCGGTCGGGTGCGGGTGGCCGAGATGGATCGGGTCGGCTGGAATGTCGTGGCGGCGGATGATTTCGCCAGCGAGCATCTCTCCCGGGTGGTTCAACCCGGCAGCCGGGTCATGCCCGGTCAGGGAGACTCCACGGGAGTCGTGGTCACCGGGCCGTTGACCACCCGCTCGCCGGCTCGAGCGAGCACGGCCGATGAAATCGCCCGCACCTTCACCGATGTCGGCGAACGGACCGACCGCGACATCACCCGGGTGATGGCCCGCGACAACAGTCTCCGAAGTGAAGACATCTCACGCTTAGTGCAGCCGACCTCGTTGACGACCCTCGGCAGGAGCTCGGCCCAGTCGGTGGTGGCGACGCACTCCGATTCCACCGCCCCGGCCCGGTCGAATGCGGGTGGCGGCGGCGGAGCGGATCTCAACGTTCGCAACCAATCGCCGTTCGCGACGCCGGCGACCTCGCGGTCCGCCGGCCGGCACGACTCGGGGAGCAACTTCTACCGCCCCGGCGGCGGCGGTGGTGTCAGCGCAGCCGGCGGCGGCGCCGGCGCAGATCCCGGCGGAAACACCCGCCCCCTCGTCCAACCCGGCGCCGGCTCGTTCAGCCGCAACGGCGGGCGGTCGTCATCAAGCGTGGGAACGCTGCCGCCCGGCGGCCGGAGCCTCCCGACCACTCGAAACTCGTCCTCCCTTCCGACAGCTCGGACGACACCCTCGCTTCCGAGCACTCGGAGTTCGTCCTCCCCCCTCGTGCGACAACCGGTTACGCCTCGTCTCGGCGGTGGTCGCTCAAGCCCGATTTCGGGATTGTCGCGACCGGTCATCGTCCCCCGCACCTCGCCGACGCGGCCGAGCCGGTACATGGGGTCGGGATCCCCGTACACGGGCGCTCCTTCTGTTCGGGGCGCACCGTCACCGGGGAGATCGTCATCGTCGTCGGTACGAGCGCCGTCCCCGTCACCCTCCGGTTCGTCCGGAACCCGGTCATCGGGAGCGAGCCGCCCGAGCTCGGGATCTTCCTCAGGCGCGAGCCGCCCGAGCTCAGGGTCCTCCTCGGGATCGAAGCCCTCGACCTCGTCAGGCGGCACGCGCAGCTTCTGACGACGATTCCCGACCCTTCAAGGTCGCCACGGCCGCCACCCGGCGGCCGTTTTCTTGTTGCGGGGAGGAAGGCGTGGGGGCGTGACCCAGGGTCACGCGCTCAAACCCCGAGGCCCGTGCGCCTCGACCCGAGGGACCGGATATGATGATGAGGATGGATCAGCGGCAGATCGATGAGCTCGTGGCGGCTGCGACCGAGGTTCGGCATCGGGCGCACGCACCTTATTCAGGCTACCTCGTCGGGGCGGCGGTGCTGACGGCCGACGGCCGTGTGTTCGCCGGCTGCAATGTCGAGAACGCGTCGTACGGTCTCAGCGTGTGCGCTGAACGGAATGCGGTCGCCGTCGCGGTTGCGGCGGGATGTCGCGATTTCACCGGAATTGCGGTGGTCACGCAATCGAATCCGCCCGCCGCTCCCTGTGGCGCCTGCCGCCAGGTTCTTGCCGAGTTCGGCGATTTTCCGGTGATTCTGGCCGGTCTCGACGGGAATCTGCAGACCACCAGCGTGCGCGATCTGCTGCCGCGCGCCTTCGATCCGGCGACGCTGGCGGCGGCCTCGGAAGAGGACCCCGGCCGGACCCCTTGACAATCGGCGATCCCGAACTCCATATTAAGAGTGTTCACAGGAACCGCGGGTGTTTAACGGACCACACAGCCGCGATACCCACTGAAAAGGTCCGGGCGGTCATCCGCCGAAGCGAAATCCCGCAGGAGCGGGATTTCGTATTTATTGAATCCTAGATCGGCCCTTCTCACCGGTGATCTGCGCCTGTCTCTTGCGCTCCTGCCCGTTCAAAAATGCTCAACATACCCCAGGGTATGCCTCCGCATTTTTAACGAGCCAGAGCATCAAGAGCCAGGCACATCTCATCCGGCCGAAGGACCCATCTAGGATTCGAGTGCCGGGAGAGGTGGCGGGTATCAATTTGTGTGATCGCGGAACGAAGTGGAGCCATAAATTCAGGCACATCTCAACCGGCCGAGGCACTGAGCTCAGGTTCGAAAACTGCTCGAAACGTCGCAGTGGGCGAGCTGTGGCTGACCCGTGGGGAGGGGGCTTCACACCGTCACCCGGAGTCGCCGCCATCGATACGTCATGCGGTGGTCGCAGATTTCGTCACATTCGAGTGTTAGATTAAGGTCATGAACGAGGTCAAGAATGACTATGTGGCTCGACGCCGCGCCGAGCGGCGGGCCCGGAGGCTCGAGCAGTACCGTCTGGGGTTGCGCCCGTTCGCGATCGCGGCGTGGGAGATCTCGAAGGAACACAACGTCGGTACCCTGGTTCGAACGGCGCACGCGGCGGCGGCCGAACAGGTGATCCTTCTCGGCGAACGCGAGTGGAATGTCGAGGCGGCGCGAACGGCCGAGCTCTTTACCGAGATCGTCCAGTTGCCCGCACAAACCGACGCCCTTCGGGCCCACATCAAGGCGCATGGGTGGAATCTGGTGGCTGTGGAGCTCACCGAGGATTCGACCAATCTCTTCGACGCCGAGTACCCGGATCGTCCGTGCTTCATCCTCGGTGCGGAGGTCGGGGGCCTTCCGCCGGAACTTCTCGAAGACGCCGGGCTCATCGTGCAGATTCCCCAGTGGGGCCTGGTTCCGTGTCTCAATCTCGCGGTCGCGGGTTCGATTGTGGTCTATGACTACCTGGCCAAGCGTCACCGGACGGGAGGTCTTTCGCGGCCCGAAGGGGGCCTCGCGGAAGCGGTCGATGGAACCGTCGGGAACCCCGATGGGTGAGCCGGGTCACATCAACTGCGGTACCCGACGACGGCAGTGGACCTGGTTTGGAAACCGGGCTAAAGTGAGGCGATCAAGGAGGCGCTCATGAAAATCGAGACACGGTATCTGGCCGTTGGAGTGTTGCTCGTCGTCGCTCTGGGCATGGTGGCTTGTTCCGGCGGTCCGAAAGCTCAGGCGCCGCCGCCGGAACCGACTTTCGAACCCGCCGATGAAGCGGAGGAGGGCGTCGTCGAGGAAGAGGTCAGCGAGCCCGTCACCGAGACCCTGTCCACCGAAGAGGTGACCTCGGAGCTGCCTGAAGATCTGGCCCTGCTCAACGCTCGCGGTTACCTCGAGGATGTTTTCTTCGATACCGATCGCTTCGACCTCAGCCCCGAGGCGAGAGGGACGCTCGCCAAGAACGCGAACTGGATGCTCCGGTACTCGACGGTCCTGGTCCTCGTCGAGGGCCACTGCGACGAACGAAACACCCGGGAGTACAACCTCGCACTGGGTGACCGGCGGGCCAATGCGGTCCGCGACTACCTCATCTCTCTCGGCGTGGGCGGCGACCGGATTCGCACCATCTCGTACGGTGAGGAACGCCCGTTTGCGCTCGGCCACACCGAGGAGGCGTTCCGCCTCAATCGCCGAACCCACTTTGTGATCACCGCCCGATGACGTTCGAGGAGGCAAGAATGCGCGTCCGCCTGCTGCTGGTTTTTGCGGTCATGTTGATACCCCTCGCTGCCTGCTCGACGGGCTCGGAGGACATGGTCCTGATCCACCGCGAGATCACCGATGTCCAGCGCGAGCTGAAGGCGATGCAGGCCGACAGCCTGGACAAGAAGGATCTCCAGTCGATGGAATCCCGCATGCAGGAGCTGAGTTCGCAATCCATGCGATCCAACGCCGATCTTGCCGCCGAGGTCAAACGGCTTCAGGAACAGATCGAGGCGCTCCACGCGAGCCTGGATATGACCACCGGCCAGTTGCAGACGATATCGCAGGAGCTCGCCGCGTCGCGCGCCCGGCTGGCGACCGGGGCCGTGCTGCCGCCGGTAACGGCGGCCGCTGAGGGTTTCGCCGCCGGCGAGGCGAGAGCAGCGTCCGGGAACCCCGCCGTCGAGGCCGGCGAAGAAGCCGCGGCGGCAGCGGCGGCGGCCGGCGGGGGCTCGACTCCCGAGGCGCTCTATCGCTCAGCCTACGAAGATTACATGCGCGGCAACTACGACCTCGCCTCGCAGGGATTCCGCGACTACATGGTGCGGTGGCCTGCAACCGAGCTCACCGACAACGCGCTCTACTGGATCGGTGAGTGCTACGACGCTCAAGATGATGTCGAGAAGGCGATCGAGGTCTTCACCCAGGTGCTCGAAGACTTTCCGACCTCGGACAAGGCGGCCGCGGCCCAACTCAAGAAGGGGCTGCTCTACCTCAAGCTGGGCGACCAGGCCCAAGGCGTTGTCCACCTGCAGTATGTGGTTTACGAATATCCGGGAACGCGCGAGGCCGATCTCGCGCGCGAGAGGCTCCGATCGCTCGGTCTGACGATCCGGTAGGGTGCGCGAGCGAAATCCCCGGCCCCGGTCCCGGCGGCCCTACTAGCCGAAACGCGTTTCATCGGCTATCATGTGCGACCCGATACCGTGGACTGCGGTGTCGTAGTTGAGGAGAAGGCGAAATGACGATCAAGGGAACGAAGAAGCAGGCGCGCAAGCGCCACCGGCAGTCGCTCGAGCGCCGAATGCGCAACCGGGCGGTTCGCACCCGTGTGCGCAGGCAGATGCGGATCATGCGCGCTGCCATATCGGAAGGCGATGCCGACAAGGTGAAGGAACTCCTGCCCGAGAC
Organism: Acidobacteriota bacterium; assembly: GCA_024641545.1. Lineage (GTDB taxonomy): Bacteria > Acidobacteriota > Thermoanaerobaculia > Thermoanaerobaculales > Sulfomarinibacteraceae > JAHECW01. The sequence goes on along the minus strand of JAHECW010000040.1, from coordinate 13,222 downwards.
CTTTACCGTGATCGATGTGGGCTGGCGCAAGGGTGTGTTGCACCGCAACACCGCGTCGCGTTACAAGTCCCGCATGGCCCGCCAGGCCCAGGCAGTGATGAGCGGCAAGGAAGCCTGAGATGATCGACGCGCTGCTCACCACCTCCATTCCCGGGGGAGAACTGGTGAGCCGCGGCAAGGTCCGGGACATCTACGCCCACGACGCCGCGCTGGTTCTGGTCGCCACCGACCGGATCAGCGCGTTTGACTGTGTACTGTCGCCGGGCGTCCCCGGTCGCGGCATCATCCTGACCCGGTTGTCGTCCTTCTGGTTTCACCGGTTTTCCGATCTGGTGCCCAACCACCTGCTCGCCACCGAGTTGGTGGATTTCCCCGAGCCCTACCGCGGCCACCCGGAGCTTGCGGGGCGAAGCGTCCTGGCACGAAGGCTCCGGCCGATCCCGGTGGAGTGCGTGGCGCGGGGGTATCTCTCCGGCTCCGGGTGGAAGGAGTACGGATCGTCGGGCCGGGTCTGCGGCATCTCTCTGCCGCCGGGGCTCGTCGAGTCGGACCGCTTGCCGGAGCCGATCTTCACGCCCGCGACCAAGGAGACCGAAGGCCACGACGAGAACATCAGCTTCGATCGAATGGTCTCGATCGTCGGCGGTGAGATCGCCGAGCGGTTGCGCTTTCTCACCCTCGAGCTCTACCGCAGGGCGGCCGATTACGCACTCGAACGCGGCATCATCATCGCCGATACGAAATTCGAGTTCGGCCTGACTGATGATGGCGTCGTCATCTGGATGGATGAGGCCCTGACTCCCGACTCTTCCCGCTTCTGGCCCGTCGATCAGTACCGGCCCGGAGGCGCCCAGCCCTCGTTCGACAAGCAGTTTCTTCGCGACTGGTTGGTCGGCAGCGGTTGGAACAAGGAGCCGCCGGCGCCAACCCTGCCACCCGAGGTCGTCGAAGGAACCCTCGAGCGCTACGCCGAGGCCTTCCGCCTGCTGACCGGCGCCGACATTGACTTCGGAGAGAAACCCACCTGATTTCCAGCCCCAGTACCGGAGGAGCATCGATGAGTACGACCTTCACCACAGATTCAATCCGCAATGTCGCCGTGACCGGCCATTCCCACACCGGCAAGACCTCGCTGGTATCAGCGATGCTCTTCAACGGCGGATCGGTCAACCGGCTGCTCAAGGTCGATGACGGCAACACCGTCACCGATTTCGATGAGGACGAGCACGAGCGGAAGATCACGATCAACACGGCAATCGCTCACTTCGAACACCGCAACACCAAGATCAACCTCATCGACACCCCGGGCTACTCGATCTACACCACCGACGCCCTTCAAGGCATGCGGGTGGCCGACGCCTGCCTGTTGCTGATCTCGGCGGTGGCGGGAGTCGAGGTTCAGACCGACAAGCTGTGGAAAGCGGCCGCGGCAAGCGAGCTTCCGGTGCTCTTCGGCATCAACCTGATGGATCGCGATCGGGCGTCGTTCCAGCGGACCGTCGACACCCTGCAGAAGAAGTTCGGCCGTGAAGTCACCCCGATTCAAGTTCCCATCGGGGAAGAGGCTGGGTTCAACGGAGTCGTCGATCTGATCTCGGGCAAGGCCTTCACCTGGGAATCCAACGAGAACGGCGCGCCCACCGAGATCGACATCCCCGACAATCTTGCCGCCGAGGTCAGCTCGGCCCGAGAGGCCCTGATGGAAATGGTCGCCGAGCAGGACGAGACGCTCATGGAGGCCTACCTCGACGCCGGCGAGCTCGACACCGAAACCTTTATCCGCGGACTCAAGAAGGCCGTGGCCTCGAGATCGGTCTTCCCGGTCCTCGCGGCGTCGGGCGGCAAGAACATCGCCGTCCAGCCGGTCATGGACGCCCTCGTCGATCTCGTCCCCGCGCCCGACTGGCGGCCCACGAAGGCCATGGTCAGCGGCGAGGAGCAGGACCTCACGGCGTCCGCCGACAGCCCCTTCGCCGCCTATGTCTTCAAGACGATTTCCGACCCCTACACCGGCCGCATCTCGCTGATGCGGGTCTTCTCCGGCGGGATCGAGTCGGACGCCAACGTCACCAACCCGCAAAAACGCAGTCCCGAGCGGCTTGGAGCGCTGTCGGTGATTCAGGGCAAGGAGCTCGAGCACGTTGAAGGCGCCGCTGCGGGTGATCTCATCGCAGTGCCCAAGCTCAAACACACGCAAACCGGCGACACCCTCTGTGCGGCCAAACGGGAGATCATCTTCGAACCGGTTCCGATCCCCGAGGCGGCCATCAGTTTCGCCCTCGAGCCCGCGTCGAAGGGCGATGAGGACAAGCTCGCCGCGGCGCTCGCAAAGATCCGCGACGAGGATCCGACGGTCAGCTTCGGCCGCGATCCGCAGACCAAGGAGCAGCTGATCTCGGGCACCGGCCAGCTCCACGTCGAGGTCGTGGTCGGCCGGCTCAAGAAGCGCTACGGCGTGGATGTGATGCTCCACCAACCCAAGGTCCCGTACCGCGAGACCGTTACCGGCTCGGCCGAGTCGACGACGCGGCACAAGAAGCAGACCGGGGGCTCGGGCCAGTTCGCGGAGTGCAAGATCCTCATGGAGCCCAACAAGGGCAAGGGCTACGAGTTCATCGACAAGATCTTCGGCGGTTCGATCTCCCACGGCTACCGGCCCGCGGTCGACAAGGGTATCCAGGAGGCCGCGGAGCGGGGCGTCATCGCCGGCTTCCCCATGGTCGACTTCAAGATCACCCTGCTCGACGGCAAGGAGCACGCGGTCGACTCGTCCGAAATGGCCTTCAAGGCTGCCGGCCGCAAGGCGTTCAAGGACTGCGCTTCGCGCTGCAATCCGACCCTGCTCGAGCCCATCATGCAGGTCGAGGTCTTCACCCCCGAGGACGCCATGGGCGATGTCATGGGCGACCTCAACTCCCGCCGCGGCCGGGTCCAGGGCATGGACTCGGAGGACGGCATGACCACGGTCAAGGCCGCCGTGCCGCTCGCCGAGCTGCTGACCTACGCTCCGACCCTGCGCTCCATCACCGGCGGTCGCGGCGACTTCCACATGGAGTTCAGCCACTACTCCGAGGTGCCCAAGCAGCTGCAGGAGAAGATCGCGGCCGCCGCCCTCAGGGAAGACGAAGACGAAGACTAGCAATTCGTCAGACGAATTGCGGCGAAACGAATCGGCCCGGTTTGACGCCGGGCCTTTCGTTTCGGATTTTTGGGAAGGCTTAGACCTGCCCGGAACAGGCGCTCCCAGGAACCGAGGAACCGTTGTAGCGCCGGCGTCCCGCCGGCGATGGAACGAACCTGCAGCGACAGAGGACCATCGCCGATGAGATGTCGGCGCTGCAAAGAGGCCATCGTTCGTTTGGAACTCAGGCCGAACTTCGTCGAAACCCGACCCTCCGACTCGCGTAGCATTCATCAATGGAGGTTCCCCCATGCGTTCAGCCGTTGCTCTCGTTCTGACCGTGGTGCTCCTGATGATCGGTTGTACCTGCAAAGAAGAGACCGAAACCGTCGACGCGCCGCTTCCGGTCACCGGCCCCTTCCTCGGTATGCAGCCCCCAGGAACTACCCCCGAGCTTTTCCTCGCCACCGCGCTGGCCGAGCGAGACACCGCCTGGACCCCCGACGGGAAGCAACTCTTCTACTCGGTTTTCGAACGCCAGCGCGGCACCATCCTGAGTCGGAGCGAAGCTCCCGGTGGGTGGTCGGATTCCGAGTTCGCGTCCTTTTCGGGCGAGTTCTCCGAGCTCGAGCCCTTTATCACCCACGACGGCGCCTGGCTCTACTTCATTTCCAAGAGACCGGCGCCCGGCGAGACCGAGCCCGGCGAGTGGGACATCTGGCGGGCGCCCCGGACCGACGCCGGGTGGGGCGAACCCGAGATCCTGCCCGCACCGGTCAACGACGAGCACAAGGAGTTCTACCCGTCGCTCACCACCACCGGCGATCTCTATTTCACCTCCGACCGCCCCGGCGGCCTCGGCGGCGAGGACATCTGGCGCGCCGCATGGACCGGCGCCGGCTGGGCCGGGCCCGAGAACCTCGGTCCCGCCGTCAACTCTCCCGGCCCCGAGTTCAACTCGCTCGTCGCCCCCGACGGGTCGTGGCTCATCTTCGGGTCGATGCGCGAGGGCGACGTCGGCGGCGGCGACCTGCACATCGCCTTCCGCGGGCCCGGCGGCGAGTTTCTCCCCGCGGTCAACATGGGCGAGCCGATCAACTCGGCCGCCCTCGACTACTGCCCGGCCCTGTCCCCCGACGGCTCCGTCTTCTTCTTCACCTCGAGCCGGGTTCCCGAGAACGAAACCGAGCCGACCACCTATGCCGAGCTCGAGGGGATCATGACCGGCCCGGCCAACGGCCGCGACAACATCTGGTGGGTCTCCGCCGGGGCGATCGACCGGCTGAGAGCGCAGGTCGCGACCGCGGACTGAGTCGACGCCGCGCACCGGGTATCGGACCAACCCGAGTCCATCTCGAGACGAGGTCGGTCTCCCGGGCGACGGCGCCCACAACACCGCCTGCGTTGAGAACACCCCGAGGCGCGGCCACCGCCGCTGACGGAGGCGGCATCGGGCGGGCTCCCGGCGCTACCACAGGAATCCCACATCTTCCTCACACCTTAACCACCTTTATCTCATTACTTAGATCGGTCCGCGCCCGACTGTGGGTGCATGGACAAACAAACATCTCAACCCGCGGCCCGGCAGAACGCAACTTCTCGACAGTCCTGGACGAGGACCCTCGCCATGGCGTGTGCGCTGGCGATCTCGATCCCGGCAGCGGCGCAGGTCCGGCACGGCGGCCAGGCGGTGACTCCCGACCGGCCGTTTGCGACCGTCTGGGTCATCGACCGCACCATGGAGGAGCTCGCCGTGTGGCAGACCCTGGTTCACGTGACCGCGAGCGGGGGCTTCCAGCCCGTCGTTCTCCACGGAGGAGAGAATCCCCGGTGGACGGCGAGTCTCCAGCACCTCCTCCGGTCGCTGCCTCAGGGCGACAGCGTCTGGGTGTCGCAGGCCGGGACGATCTTCGATGTCGACCGGTGGACGAGCCCCGATCGGGTGGCCGGTCTCGACCCTTCCCACGGCCCGTCGGTGTACTCGGCCGATGCTTCTTTCGACCCCATCGCCGCCCTCATCGCCATGCGGCTCGACGGTGTGCTCACCGCGGAGATGCCCGCCGCGGGCCGCCCCTCGGTTTTTGTCGGCGTCGGCGGTCAGCCGGCGCAGGTCGAGGGCCTCGACGTCTACCTCCCGACCCCGGAGGAGGCCGTCGCCTACGCCAACCAGCTCTCCCGGCGGCCGGTGGTGATGGTTGTTCGGGCCGGCGAGCTCCTGCCCGAGTACATTCTCTGGGCCTTCCAACGCGACGCCGTCATCCTCGAGGTCGCGGTCCCGCCCTACACCATCTACGACGCCGCGAGCGAGGTCGCGGCGGTCGAGGCGGTCCGCGACCGGATCCGCGGCGCACTGCCCCGGCTCCTCGATGGCGAGATGCCCGAAGCCCTCGTCATCGCCGGCGACTGGCACCAGATCCCCTTCCGTTTCCCGCGGGACAATCCGAACCCGTGCGCCGGCTGCGACAACGGGGTCTTCGAGTACTCCGCCGATCTCGAGTACGCCAACCTCGACGGTGATCCGTGGGGCGAGCCCGACGTCCCGGTGGGGCGGCTCATGAGCCCGGTTCGGGACCTGCTCGCCATCCAGAGCGTCGTCGGAATCTGGCGCGAGAACGGCGCATTCGCCGCAGCCACCGACGGCGTCGTTCTCGACCTCCTCGGACCGCGGGGGGGTCTCCGCGACGACACGGCCGCCCGGTGGCGAGACGCGTTCCCGCAGCAGAGCTGGAGCACCATGGGTCCCGATCCCTACGATCCCGGCTTCCGCCTCGACCGAGGCGCCTTCTTCGACCGTGCCGACCGATCCGATGTGGTGGTTGTCCACGGCCACGGTCACCCCGATTTCCTCAGCCCGGATGGGAACCCGTTCAACGAGTCGCTCTCAGGTCGCCACCTCATGAATCGGAAATCGACGGGTCGGCCGGCCTTCTGGTTCGTCCACGCATGTTCGACCGGCAAGCCCGACATGGACGACTGGATCGCGGACCAGACCCTGCTCGTCGGCCTCCAGAGCCGGCTCGCCTACGGTTCGCTGATGGCGGTCGAGATCCTCGCCGCCGGGTCCGGCGATCCTTCCTGGTGGTCCGACGCGGTCCGGCCCGACGTCACCGTCGGAGAGCTCGTCCGTCGCTGGGCCGCCGCCAGCGTCGCCGTCTATCGCGATGGCGGACTGGCGCCGAAGGGTCTGGCCCAACCCACCGGCGAACCGGAGAGCGATCGGTTCAACGCCTTCGGCGTCCTTTCCTGGATCGGTGACCCCCTCACCCCGATGAACGTCGATCTTCGATAGAGGTCTTGAACACATAAGTACATTTACGCGTATAATTAACACAATGTTCGCAGAGACAATCAATCGGAGCGCGGCCGTGGGCGCCTTCAGCCTCGAGGATTGGCTCGTGGAACCGCAGCTCAACCGGGTCACCAACGGCCGCACTACGGTCCACCTCGAGCCGAAGGCCATGGAAGTGCTTCTGTGTCTTGCGGACCACGCCGGCGAGGTCGTCCCGCGCCGGGTGCTCGTCGACCGTGTCTGGTCCACCGAGTTCATCACCGACTCGACCCTGACCCACGCCGTGGCCGATCTGCGAAGGGCGCTGGCCGATGATGCCCGCGCGCCGCGATTCATCGAGACGATTCCGAAACGGGGTTACCGCCTGATCGCTAAGACCGGGGGTGGGCCGCGGAACGAGCCCACCGACCGAGGGTCGGACCTGGGCCGCGAACCCCTCGCCGTCATCGTCGGCGAGAAGGTGCAGCTCGGGAGTCGCGCCGGGTCGACGTTCAGCGACCACGTGCTCTGTCTCGGCGACCAGGAGATCCCGTTGATCGAACCGACGATCGTCTTCGGGCGCGGCCAGGAGGCGGACATCCAGTTTCTCGTATCGGAGGTCTCGAGGCGGCACGCCAGGGTGACGGTCGCGGCGAGCGAGGCCGTGATCGAAGACCTCGGGAGCAAGAACGGAACCACGGTCAACAGCCGGGTCATCGATCAACCTCACCGGCTCTTTTCGGGAGACACCGTCGGCATCGGTCCGACCACGATGATCTACCGTTGGCTCTCCGTCGAGCCGACCCGCACCTCGGACACCCCGGAGAACTCATCCAGGCGCCGGGCCGAGACCGGATGACCGGGGCTCGAGCGATGCTCCAGCCGGTTCCCGACCGGCCCACACGAGGCCCCGGCGCCTAACCGCCGGCCGTAGCCGGTGTTTGGTGGGATCAGCTCCGACCCCGACTCCCTGACCCCGCTCCGATCGCGAAGAGCGGGCTTGAGACCGAGTGCGCGCCCGCCGGTCCGGGCCGTCGAGCGCCGGTGATCACTCGGTTTCGGACCCGCAGTCGAAGGGAACCCGGGTGTAGGTCGCAATCGAAGGGGGCCAGGTCGCCGTGGGAATGTCCTCGAACGGGGTCTGACCCCAGGCGTAGAGCGCGGTCGGTCCGAAGTCGACCTCGAAGTGATCACAGTCCAACATCGTCATTTCACCGCGAATCCCGGCGATGTCGGGGACGCCTTCACCCGGATCGGTGAGCTGGCTCGGCCCCGCGTAGGCGATCTGCTGCCATCGGTAGGTGTCGCGGCCGGTCTTGTGGATCACGCCCCGCCACGGCGTCGAGCGCTCCCACGGAGGCGCGACCTCAACACCCTCGGCCACGACCGAGTAGCAGCCGCCGCCGATGTGTGCGATCGTCACCACGTACTCGATGCCGAAGGTCTCGTTGGAGCCGAACCAGGTCCCGACCGGGCCGCACCATCTCCGACCGGGTTGGCCCGCTGTTTCCTGGGCGACGCCGGTTCCCGTCCAGAACACGGTCATCACAACCGCCGTCAACACGACCCTGTTTGCCGCTTTCATCGTCTGCGTCCCCTTTCCGTTGGATTCCCACAATGTGGTTCCCGGCGGGCGCAGTGTCGTGGGGGAAAGGTGGTGTTTTTGTGGGGATCTCGCGACGACGTTCTCGGCCGGCCCGGTCAGCTCGCCGGAGTCACAGCTGCCCGTCCTCGCCCCAGGCCTCGAGCCGCGTGAGATACGCTGGGTCGTCGTAGCGCGTGAGATCGAAGGCGGGAGCGTGGTCGGGCAGAGCCCCGCCGGTGATGTGCGCCGCGCAGAGCTCCGCGGTCGCCGCCGAGGCCATGAGCCCGAAGCCCGACAGCGCGCCGTGGACAAAGGCGCCCTCGACCGGCAGCGGGCAGGCCAGCGGCCGGTTTTCGCGGGTCCTGGTGTAGTAGCCGCCGTCGACGTAGGGTTTGGGGAGCCGGTCGAGATAGGCCTCGAGACCCGGGAGCACCCGAGTCAGGCCCCGGAGGCAGATCTCGGTGTACTCGTCAGGGATCGCCAACGGGAACGTCTCGGGCGCCGCAGCGGTGTGGTACGGCCAGAGCAGCAGCACGTGACGCCGGCCCTCGGGCCGCATGTGAGCCCCCGCGGGCAGGGTCTCGGTCAACCGGCGGGTGGCCGCGCTCTCGGCGAGCGCTGCTCGCTCCTCGGGTGTCCAGTCGAGACGCTGCGGGTCGTCCCAGATCAAGAGCGGGAGATCGCGGGGCACGACCCCCAGGTGGTCCTCGAAGCTCGTCTTGAGGTGGAGCTCCGAGAAGACCGGGAGCTCGATGCCGAGCAACCGCGCGACCGGAGCGAGCATGGGCCCGGCGGCGTTGACGAAACGGCCCGTTGCAAAGGCGCGATTGCCGCTCCTGCCGCTGATCCGCACACCCGCGACCCTGCCGCCGGCGGTTTCCACCGCCTCGACCCGCCCCTCGATGAGCTCGACGCCCGCGGCGCGCGCCCGCTCGAGGAGCTCCATCCCGAGCTGCTGTCCCGACAGCCAACCGCAGCGGCGGGTGTGGAGGGCGGCGAAGACCTCGCGCCCGAGCCAGGGGAACGCCTGCTGCAGCAGCATGTCCTCGAGGATGAGGTCGGCGCCCTCGGGCTGGTCCACCCAGCCGTGCGCCGTGTGCGGCCGGTAATCGGGGTCGCTCATCCTGCCGGTGTGGATCCGCAGCTCCCCGGCGCCCTCGGCCGCCGCCTTGAGCCCGTGCTCGCGGTAATCCTCGGCGCGGATGGGATCGGCGGTGCACCAGAGATAGCCCCGGCGATTCATGAGAAAGCGATTTCCCGAGGCCCGGGACAGGTCCTCGAGGAGATCGATGGAGCGGTTCATCAGCCGGATCATCGCGTCGTCCGGGCCGGGCCACCAGTTGCGGTAGGCCTCCGACGACTTGTCCGAGGTCAGGGTCAGCGGCGGGCGCTCGTCGATGAGGACCACCCGCCGCATGCCGTGCACCCGGGCCAGCTCATGGGCGAGCGAGATCCCGGCGATGCCGGCGCCGCAGATCACGACCTCGGCGGAGGGGTTCATCGGCTGAGCATGGCGACATCGCCTTCTCCTGTCAAACGGGTCTCACGCAGGTCCCGCAATCTTGAATCCATCGCCGCGTTGTCGCGCCGACCCCCAGGTCGGCGTCGGTGGTTTTGCGGGTTGTTCGGACGCCCAGCTGGAGGGGGGCGCACCAGACCGCGATCGAAAGCTTCGGCAGGCGAGACGATCGTCGCTCAAGCGAAAACCCTACCGATTCGGGTCATCTTCATGAGCGCGTGCCGGCAGAGAACTCGAATTTCCTGAATCCGGTTTCCCGGCTTCCCGGGTTCAGGGAGTCACCCGTCTGCTTTCCCTCGGGACAACCTGCGAATTTCCCACCGCGGGGCGCATCCGCATCCAACGCACGCGCTCCGGCGTTCCGCCGCTGGTGAGAAAGCTGAGGTCGAGGTCGTAGATCCCGTCGCCTTCGATATCGACCACGAAGACATCGAGCGCCGCGTGGTCGAGGATCCAGACCTGGCTCCACGCCGAGTTCGGATCCCAGAGGTGGAGTAGGAGGCGGCCGCCGTCCTCGACCCAGACCTCGCCGCTCACCGGATAGAGGTTGGGCCTGCTGCTGGATCGGAGGCTGAGATCGTAGTTGCCCTCGAAGATCTCCAGGCGATCGGGATCCAACGGGTACCTCTGCGCCGCCGCATGGTCGGGCTCGAGCACCGCATCCGCGATGCAGTAGGCGGCGCCGGGGAGCGACTGGAAGGTGTTGGCAAGCACCGCGACGGCAAACCGGCGTTGCGGATGCCACAGCAGGAAAGTTCCCCAGCCCCAGATATTGCCGCCGTGCTGGCGGAGGGTCAGATCGTAGAAGGGTTCGACGAAGATCCCGTAGCCGTAGCCGTTGCCGGGGATGGTATCCATGTTCTGCTGAATCGCCTGCATCGCCGCTGCGGATTCGGCCGACAGCACGCCGCCCCCGCCGTCGGAGAGCAGCAGCGCCCAGCGTGCGAGATCGCCCGCAGTGGAGAAGGCATAGCCGGCAGGGGCATAGACGCCGTTGTCGTAGTCGTCGGGTGCGTAGATCGTTTCACCGCCGTCACCATCCGGCAAATGACCGTAGGCGAAGTTGCCGCCGTCGGCGACCTCGGTCGTGTCGAAGGTCGTTCGGCTCATCCCGGCCGGGCCGAAGACCCGGGTCTTCATGTACGAGCGGTAGTCGATCCCGCTCGCCCGCTCGACGACCAGGCCGGCGAGATTGAAGTTCGGGTTCGAGTAGTTCCAGAAAGCGCCCGGAGGAGCGTGCAGCGCGACGCCGTTGAGCGAGAGCGCCCAGTCGGCGAGCGCGTCCGGACCGGTTGCACCGTTCGCGTTAAAGATCAGATCCGGGATCCCGGTGGCGTGGGTCAGGAGGTGCTCCACGGTCATGGCTTGAGCGGGCCACTGACCGAGAAACTCGGCCTCGGGAACATGGCGGGTCACCCGGTCGTCAAGGAAGACCGTGCCGGCCTCCACCTGCTGCATCACCGCCGCGGCGGTCAGCATCTTGGTCACCGACCCGATGCGGAACTGGGTTTGGGCGTTGACCGCGGCGCCGCCGCCGCGACGTTTGACGCCATATCCCTTCTCGACCACCAGCTCACCATCGACGATGACCGCCACCGACGCGCCCGGGGTGTCCGCGGCGGCCATGGCGTCCAGGACGCACTGATCGACCACATCCTCGAGACTCGTGGACTTGACCACCGGTATTAGTCGCAATTCTGCGGGAAGCCACACGGGGGGTCCGGGCACGAAGGTGGCGACCCTCGAGGCGGGCCCCTGCCTCGTCTCGGCCGCGGTGTCGCTCGAGACCGCGGGGCCCGCACCACCGAGAACCAGCAGCGACATCACAAACGCGCTCAAGGGCTTCATGGCGTCCTCCGTCCTTGAAGAGAACTACGCGCCTGTTTCGCGGATGTTCACGCTTCGAGAATCCGTCTCGACTCGAACCCGAGCCCGGTGGCGGGCTATGATGGTCCCACCCTGCCGGAGTGGCGGAATGGTAGACGCCGGGGACTTAAAATCCCCTGGGTGTATGCCCATGCGGGTTCGACTCCCGCCTCCGGCACCATTTAGAATAGACGAATTACCAGGCAGCCACTCGTTGTTCGCCCACCCGGCGTGGTTGCTCGGTGTCCACCGGAGGAAACCGGGATTGGGATCTCTCGTAGATCTC
>JAHECW010000040.1:0-1477 GCA_024641545.1 Acidobacteriota bacterium | reverse complement strand
CCCGCCTCCGGCACCATTTAGAATAGACGAATTACCAGGCAGCCACTCGTTGTTCGCCCACCCGGCGTGGTTGCTCGGTGTCCACCGGAGGAAACCGGGATTGGGATCTCTCGTAGATCTCCGTTGGCACCGTGGAGGATCTGCTTCGGAATCGAAACCCTGAACCGTCATGAACTGGAGGGGAGTCATGCACCGCGGATCATTGATCGTCTTCGCCGTCATCCTGACCTCGATCATGGGAGTCGCTTCGACAACTCACGCACAGAACCTGGTCGCCCTCTTCTCGGTATCCGGGGACCGGCAGATCGGCACGATCAACCCCACCGACGGCAGCGTCAGCCTCATGGGTTCCCCCATCAACGGCGGCAGCCTGTCGACCTCCGGCGGCTCCGCGTACGACCCGGCGGCCAACACGCTGTACTTCGTCGCCAACGTCGCCGGCCAGACGCTCTACACCGCAGCGCTCCCCACGCCAGCCATCACCACCCACGTCATGACGACGACCGGCGCCCTGGGCCTCGAGTACGACGGTGCGCTCCTGGTCGGCTTCTTTTCGGTGTCGGGCGATCGCCAGATCGGCACGGTCAACGCCGCAGACGGCACCGTGACCCTGCTCGGGTCGCCGATCAACGGCGGCAACCTGTCCACCAGCGCCAACAGCACGATCAACATCGCCGGCGGACGGTTGTACTTCGCCGGTTCACCGTCGCCTTCGAACACCAACACGATCTACTCCGTCAACACGGCCACCGGGGTTGCGACCGGCGCGGCAATCACGCCCGACACCGCGGTCGCACTCATGATCTACGATCAGACCGCGGGGGTGCTGCGGGCGCTGTTCAACATCGGCGGAGGCCGCCGGCTGGGCACCATCGATCCCGCGACCGGCGCGGTTGTCCTCGCGCCCAATCTGATCAACGGCGGCGCGTCGATCTCCACGAGCAGCGACACCATCGCGCTCTCCGAATCCACCAACGAGCTGTTTTTCGTCGGCACGCCCAACGGCGGCAACTTGAGCGTGTTCACGGTCGACACCACCGACGGGTCCGCGACCGCCCAGGAGCTGCCGGCCGGAACCAGCGCCGTGTCGCTCGAGTACGACCCGGGCTCGGTCCCGGTGATGCTGGAACGGCTGTCGATCGACTAGCGGACGCCGTTCACGGCTGCGATTTCGGCACGATCGCCCACCCCGGGAACGGGCCGATCTCGATCTTCAGGACGGCGTCGGAACCGGCCGCCGAGCCGGGGAAATCGCGGGGTGGCGTAAGCCATCGGTATCGCCGGGGGACGGCGATGCGATCCGAGAACGCGGGTTCGGCGGCAGTATCCAAGGCCCTTGAGCACGCGACCAGAGAGACACCTCGAACGAGGCGATCCGGCAAAGAGGTGCCCGGCACAACAACAGGCAGTTCCGGTCTGACCACAGGCGCACGAATCAGTCTTGGGTTCGAGCCGTCGGGAAGAAAAGGTCCTATTC
>JAHECW010000307.1 GCA_024641545.1 Acidobacteriota bacterium | reverse complement strand
AGTTCCTTTTCCCGCAGCAGACGGGTGTGCAGGGCGGCGACCCCGTTGACCGAGTGTGACCCGACAATGGCGAGGTGGGCCATGCGGACGCGTTTTTCAGGTCCCTCCTCGATGATCGACATGTCGCGCTTGCGGTCGCCGTCGTGCATGAAGCGGATGGAGACATCCTTCATAAAGCGCCGGTTGATTTCGAAAATGATCTCCAGGTTCCGGGGCAGGAGCCGGCCGAACATCGAGACCGGCCATTTTTCCATGGCCTCCGACAAGAGGGTGTGATTCGTGTAGGCGCAGGTGCGGGTGGTGAGGTCCCAGGCCTTCTCCCAGGTGAGGCCGTAGCTGTCCAGAAAAAGACGCATGAGCTCGCTGACAGCGAGCGAAGGGTGCGTGTCGTTCATCTGGAGCGCGACCTTGTCGGGGAAGGCGTCGAAGCCCTGGTGGTTCACGAGGTAGCGCCGGATGATGTCTTTGATCGAGCAGGACACGAAGAAGTACTGTTGTTTCAGCCGCAGTTCGCGGCCCTCGTAGAATTCATCGCTGGGGTAGAGCACTTTGGAGATATTTTCGGAGATGTTTTTCTCCTCCACGGCCTTGAGGTAGTCCCCGTGCTGAAAATAGTTCAAATCGAACTCGTTGGAGGCGCGGGCCGACCACAACCTCAGGGTATTCACCGTGTTGTTGCCGTAGCCGGCAATCGGTATGTCATAGGGGATGCCCACGACGTCGCTCGTGTCGACCCACTCGCTTTTGAGACTTCCATCCGGTAACTTGGTCTGCTTGACCCGTCCGTAAAAGTGGGCGGTGTAGATGATCTCGGGGTGCGAGATCTCCCAGGGGTTGGCATAGCGGAGCCAGTTTTCGGGCAACTCCACCTGGCCCAGGTTGCGGATCTCCTGGTCGAAGATCCCGAACTCGTAGCGGATGCCATAGCCGATGGCCGGGATCTCCAGGGTCGCCAGGGAGTCCAGGAAGCAGGCGGCCAGGCGGCCCAGGCCGCCGTTGCCGAGCCCCATGTCCGGCTCCTCGGCCGCAAGCTCCTCCAGATCGATGGAGAGTTCCTCCATGGCCTTGCGGCTTTCCGCGTACATGTCCAAATTGATGAGGTTGTTGATGAGCACACGGCCCATGAGGTATTCGGCGGACAGGTAGTACACCCGCTTGACGTTGTCGGTGTAGTATTTCTGCTGGGTCTTGATCCAGCGTTCGATCAGCCGGTCGCGGGCGGAGAGGGCCAGGGACAGGTAGAGATCGCGGTTGGTGGAGGTGTGCTGGTCCTTGGACAGCGAATATTCCAGGTGGCTGGCGAAGGAGAGCTGAATGCTCTGAGCGTCCAACCCTTTGCGGAAGGTGCCCCACGACTGGAAGAGTTTGCTCTTTTTCATTAAAATCTCCTTGAATCGCAGAAACGATGGGGTCGCTGTCTCTGATCAGAGTGATGCCTCGGGAAGGGCATTGACAGGGTGTTGAAAAACCGCGCCTGAGGCCGTGATCCGGCGTTGTGCGGCTTTTGTAAATGCTCACCTATCGCTGAATAGGCTGCGCTTTCCAAAACGCCGCACGCCTTGGCTGACGGCCTGATGCTTGTTTTGCAACACCCTGTTAAGGATAAGAGGTCATTCTCAAAGGAAAATTTTATCATGGTGATGGCGGAGAGTCAAATTTTTACGGTCCGAATCCGGTTGTGCGGGGGGGCGATATGATCTAAGATGACCCCGCAGGACAAGGATTCTCAACCCTCATGATGAGCGAGTAAAAACCCATGACAGAACCCGTTGAACCGTCATCCGCCGACTGGCCCGCGGTTGAGATATCCCCGCGTGCCGCCAAGAAGATAGCCTCCGGCGTTTTGTGGATCTATTCGAACGAGGTCGAGCGCCGGGACGAGCAGCCGGCCGCCGCCTACTTGTGCCGCTTCATGCGCAACGGGCGGGCGGTTGCGGCCGGCTACTTCAACAAGCACTCCCTGATCGCCGGCCGGGTGCTCGCTCTCGGCGATGTGCCGGACCCCGAGCGCCTGCTCACCCGGCGGCTGCGGGAGGCCTTTGCGCGGCGGGCGCCGGGCGTTGCCGGCGGCGCAGCACGGCTGGTCTTCTCGGAGGCGGACTTGCTCCCCGGGCTCGTGCTCGACTTCTACCCGCCCGACGTCGTCCTGCAGAGCGGGACCGCCGGCATGGATCTGCTGCTGCCGGTCCTGGAGGGCTGCGTGCCGCGCCTGATCGAAGAGGTGTTCGGCCATAAGCTGCAGGGGCTGGTACTGCGCTGCGATACGGCTGTCCGCCGGCTGGAGGCGGTCGAGATGTTCAGCCGGGTGTGCATTGGAGACCGGGAGCGCCTTACCCAGGCGACCGTGGACGAACACGGAGTGCGGGTTGTCGCCGATCTCGTCGGCGGCCAAAAGACCGGTTTCTTCCTCGACCAACGGGACAACCGCCTGTTCTTGGGCGGCCGGGTGCGAC
>JAHECW010000039.1 GCA_024641545.1 Acidobacteriota bacterium | reverse complement strand
AGAATACGCCGGAAATCGGGCCAAACGGCACCCGAAAGGCGCCGCCAATTCTATTCACTACACGCTCCTAGGGAATGTCCTGCCGCGGGGCCCCACCCGGAGCCGGCGGCCAACCGCCTGCGATCAGGGTCCGGGTGCGCTCGAGGCGGGCTGCCATCTCCCGCTCGTTGCCGATGGTTGCGGCGGCGATCGCCTGCCGGAGCACGACGTCCGCCTGTCCTCGATCACCGGTCGAGGCCAGGGCGACGCCGAGGGTGCTCAGGAGCAACGGGTGCGGTGCGGCCGAGCCGGCCACCACCTCGCGGGCGATGCGAAGCGCCTCCTCCGGGTTGCGGATTGCGGGGTCGGCCGCGGTGGCCATCAACAGCGCGAGGTTGTTGGCGGCATCGGTCCACTGCGGCCGCAGCCTGAGCGCGGTCCGGTACGCCGCGAGCGCCTCGGCGTCCGACTGCGACGCGGCCAGCACGCGACCGAGACCGAGGTAGAGCTCGGGCTCCGAGGGCCGCGCCCCGACCGCCGCCCGCATCAGCCCCACGGCCGTCGCCCGGTCGAGACCCATGGAACAGCGTTGCGCCAGCGACACGAGCACGGCGTTGTCGGTGGTCCGCGCCACCAGGTCATCAAGAGCCTGTTTCGCCTCGGCCGTCTTGCCCTCGCGGTTCAGGGCGACAGCGGCGACCAGGGTCGCCTCGGGCGAATCCGGTCGGGCGACCGGGGATGCCTGAGCCGCCGCCTGTTCTACGGTACGCAGCACTTCGGCGTCGCCGGGTGCCAGATCGAGGGCCCGACGACCGTGCTCGTTCGCCTCTTTCGTCCGTCCGTTCGCCGCAAGCACGAGAGCCAGCCGCGCCTGGGCAAGCGCGTTGTCGGGCGCCAGCCGGACCGCGGCCTCGAGCTCGGCCAGGGCCTTCTGAAGGTCGCCCGCAACGAGGTGGGCCTTGGCGAGATTGAGCCGCGTCAAAGGGTCGCCGGGTTTCAAGACCGCGCAACGTCCGAGCATTTCGAGAGCCTCGCCGAAGCGCCCTTCGTCGAGCGCGATCAGACCGAGGTTTTCCAGCGCGTGGTACGCGGCCGGGTTGATCGCCAGCGCCTGCTGCAGCCGTGCGATGCCCTCGTCGCGTCGACCGAGATCGATGAGCGAGCCGCCGAGACCTTCGAGAGCGTCGGCAAAACCCGGCGCGGCCTCGATGGCCCGCCGAAACAGCTCGGCGGCGCGCTCGATTTCGCCGCGCCTGACATGGACCACGGCCAGGTTTTCGAGGGCGCGCGCGTTCCCGGGACGATGTTTGATCGTGTCCTGCCAGATACCGACCTCGGTGCCGTACAGCCGGTTCCGCGCCATGGTCAACGAGCCGAGGACGACACAGGCCGCGACGGCCGCCGCCGCCAGGATCGCGCGCCGGCGGCCGGGGGCCAGGCGTCGCGACGACCACCACACCGCGCTTGCGACCACAACCACCACTGCGGCCAGGGGCAGGTACATCCGGCGTTCGGCCGCAACCTCGCTGACGATCGGCACCACGCTCGAGGTCGGGGCCAGGATGGCGAAGAACCAGACGCCGATGAAGCCGAGCCAGCGCCTTCGCCAAACCAACCACAACGACCCGAGGCCGGCCGCGACCAGGACCGCCGCCGCGAGCCAGAGCGACGGTGAGCCCTGTCGGGCGATCGGCCAGTCAAAGTAATCCAGCACCAACGGATGCGGCCACAGCGAAAGGCGAAGGTAGTGCCAGATCACCTCGACCTGGGTGCGGGCGTAGTCCAGCGGCGTCAGATCGGCGAAGGCGATACCCACGGTCTCGCTGCGCGCGCCGCCGGCCACCAGGGCGAGGAGAATCAGCCACGTCGCGGCGAGCCCGGCCCACAACGCGGGCCGGCGGCGGAGACCGGCCGCCGGGCCGTCGCTGAGAAAGACCGCGTCATATGCCAGCAGGACGACCGGCAAGGCCACCGCCACCTCCTTGGTGGCCATGGCGAGCGCCGACGCCGCGATGCATGCGAGCGCCCAGGCGAGCGGTCGGCGAGAGTCGCCGCAGCGGATCAGCGCATACAGAGAGAGCAGAAAGAACAGCGCCATCAGCGACTCGGTGCGCGTCGAGACGTAGGTCACCACCTCGGTCTGGAGCGGGTGGACAAGCCAGATCGCCGCCACCGCCAGGGCGAACAGCGAACCCGGCGGGCCGGCACGGCCCGGGTGCCCGGGGGCCTCACCGGCCTTCGCGGCGAGGCCGGCGAGCGTGCGGCGGACGATCCCGAAGATCAGCAGCCCTGCCAGAATGTGAATGCCGATGTTGACGAGGTGGTAACTCCAGGGTTCGAGCCCGCTGACGGCGTAGTTGAGCGCAAGCGAAAGGGCGGCCACCGGACGGCCGGCGACGGTGGCCTGGTCGGGAGCGCTCAGGGATCGGCTCAGGGGCAGGAGCTCACGGATGTTCGGGTTGTCGACGATCGCGTTGGTGTCATCGAAGATGAAAGGCGCGTCGAGCGTGCCCCAATACGCCGCCACCCCGATTGCCACGAGCACCAGCGGACCGACAACGCCGATGCGCCGGCTGAGGCTACTCACCGTCGTTCGGCCCCCGATCGGCAAGGGCTTCCTTGGCAAGCGCCTTGGCGCGCTCCATCTCCTCCGGGAGACTCTCGCGTGAGACCACGTGCCAGCGGACATCGTGGCGGCCGAGAAGGGTCGCCAGCCGCTGCCAGAGATCGCGGTTCGCCACCGCCTTGCCATCGCGGGTGGTCCAGTCCCTTGCCTGCCAGCCCTTGATCCAGGCGGTGGCGCCGTCCTTGAGGTAGTCCGAGGCGGTGTAGAGGTGGACCTTGACCCGCCGGTTGAGCTCGGCGAGACCCATGCCCGCTCCGGTGATGTGCATCCGGTTGGCCGAAGCCCCCGCCGCGCGGCCGCTCAGCTCCCGCTCCTGACCGCGGAACCGGAAGAGCACCGCCCAGGCGCCGGCGTCGAGCTTTCCCGAATGGGCGACGGCGGTGAAGAGATGGACCGCATCGGGATCGTCCACCGGCAGCGGTGCGCGGGGAATGGCCGCCGACGCCAGCTCATCGGCGCGTTCGTTCCACGCGTCGCCGGTGTGGCCGCGCACCCACCGCCAGATGATCTTGTGCCGTTTGATCTCCTCGTTGAGCGCTTCCCAGAGGTCACGGTTGGCGACATCCTTCTTGCCGGCGGTCTTCCACCCGGTGGCGCGCCACTTGGTCATCCACTCGGTGACGCCCTTGCGGACGTACTCGGAGTCGGTCATGAGCTCGATCCGGTGCGGCTCGGCGAGGGACCGCAGCGCCTCGATGGCGGCCATGAGCTCCATCCGGTTGTTGGTGGCCTTCGGATCGGCGCCGTTCATTTCGAGGGGATCGCCGCCCGGCCGCAGAATGATCGCGCCCCAGCCGCCGGGTCCCGGGTTGGGTCGGCAGCCGCCGTCGGTGTAGATGGTGACGGAGGGAAGTGCGTCGCTCATGAACTGTGACGGTAGCCCAACGGGGGCCGCAGGGCAAATGATGAAGGGCAAGATGCAGGATGCGTCGCATCGAAGGCGCGCGGTTCCGGCCTCGAACGGGGTGCCATCTTTTGCATTGTTCGGGGCTGAACCGCCGAAGGTCAAACCAACCATGATTCCGAACAATGCTAAAGGTGGCTCCATCGGCCACCCTCGTTGGGAGCATCAAGCCCGGAAAATCGCTAGTGCGCCTGCCCGCCCATCGCCCACCACTCCGGGGTATTGACGATGAGGTGCTCGGCGTCGGTCGGCATCACCGGGCGCGCGAACCAGAACCCCTGGCCCTCGGGGCAGCGAAGCCGGCGCAGGCGGTCGGCCTGATCCGCGGTCTCCACCCCCTCGGCGATGACCCCGATGCCGAATCCGTCGGCCATCGAGAGAATGGTCTCGATCATGGTGGGCGCGTCGCCTCCGAGGGCGTTGATGTAGGAGGGGTCGATCTTGAGAGTGTCGTAGCGGAAGCTCTGGAGAAAGCTCAGGTGCGAGAGACCGCTTCCGAAGTCGTCGACCGCCAATCGGATCCCGAGCCGGCGGAGCTCTTCGAGTTTGGCGATCGCCTGCTCCGCGTGACGGACCACCACCTCTTCGCGGAACTCGAGGCGCAGGGTCGCGGGGTCGAGACCGGTGTCGGCGAGAATGGCCCTGGCGCGGCTCACCATGTCGGCCTGCATGAAGAGCCGATCCGAGATGTTGACCGAGACCCACAGCGTCGGATTCTCCGGAAACCGCCGGTGCCACTCGACGAGCTGGCGGCACGCGTCCTCCATCGCCCACCAACCGATGGCGTTCGCCAGCCCCGACTCCTCGGCGATGGCAAAGAACTGGCCCGGTTGGAGCAGGCCCCGTTCCGGGTGGTTCCACCGAACCAGCGCCTCGAAACCGACCACCCGGCCGCGATCGAATGACACGACGGGCTGGTAGTACATCACGAACTCGTCGTGATCGACCGCGTGGCGGAGCTCGCCTTCCAAGCGCATGAGCGCGACCGCGGAGCGATGCATCAACGGGTCGAAAACCTGGGTCTGGCCCCGCCCTGCGGCCTTGGCGCGGTACATGGCGACATCCGCGTCGTGGAGGATCTCCTCGGGTTCGTCGTACCCGGTGGCGCTCAGGGCGATTCCGATGCTCGCCGAGACCTCGAGGGTGCGATCGTCGACGGCGAAGGGGAGCCTGAGCCGCTCCTGGACCCGTTCGGCCACATGCAGCGCGTCGGAAACGCTGGGCGCATCGGCCACCAGGATCCCGAACTCGTCGCCACCGAGCCGGGCGAGGGTGTCGCCGGGCCGCAGAAAGGTCTCGAGGCGCCGGGAGATCTCCACCAGGAGACGATCGCCCACCGAGTGTCCGAAGGTGTCGTTGACCCTCTTGAAACGATCCAGGTCGAGGAAGAGAACACCGAAGGGAGGTCCCGACTGGCGTTTCATCGTTTTGAGGGCCACCGCCAACCGGTCTTTGAAGAGCGTTCGATTGGCGAGCCCGGTGAGCTCGTCGTGGAGGGCGCCGAATGCCAGGAGCTTCTCCGCGAGCTTGCGCTCGGTGATGTCGGTCATCGACCCGGCGATCCGACGGGTCTCGCCGCCGAGATTCCGCACCACGAGGCCCCTCGACAGCACCCAGAGATAGTCGCCTCCGGTGCCGCGGACCCGGTACTCGTGCTCGAAATGGCGGGCGTTGCCGCTCAGGTGCTCGATGAGCATGTCCTTCAACCCGGAAAGGTCGTCGGGGTGGACCCGGTCGAACCAGTGGTACGGACCGGCGACCACATCGCGCTCGGGAAGGCCCATGAGGCCGTTCCACCGCGCCGAATAGAACACGGCATCGCTTTCCAGGTCCCAGTCCCACAGCCCGTCGCTCGTCCCGTTGATGGCCAACGAGTACCGCTCGGCGTCGCGGCGGATCGTGCGAAGCGCCCGCTGCCGTTCCACCGAGGCCACGATGCTGCGCCGCAATTGTTTCGGGCCGATCTCGAAACGGGTCAGAAAACCCTGGCAACCCTGGGAAATGGCCCTCAGCGCGAGGTCTTCGCCTTCCCGATCGACCATGACGACGATCGGGAGATCGGGGGCGCAGTCGAACATTCGTTGAAAGGTGGACAGCCCCGAGCTGTCGGGAAGGTCGAGACCGAGCAAAACGATGTCGATCCCACCGGCCGCGACCCGATCCACGGCACCGGAGAGGGTCAGCGTGGACGTGATGACGACGGCGTCAAACGCCTCGGAGAGCTGGGAACGAATCAGATCGGTTTCGGCTGCGCTCGGCAGCACCGTGAGGACCACCAGACGATCCTCCACCCCGTCGGGAGCCGCATCGGCCCGTTCCGGCCGAGCCCCGTCCGCAGGTCTCGCAAGGGCACTCAAATGCCGTTGCGAGGGCGCCTTTTCCCGTTCGTTTTCCACATTGACCATCCAAGGCTTGATTGGAGCGTAGCAAACCGCCCGCGACCGTCAAGCTCTCGATCGTCAACGTCATGTCAACTTCGGGGGTCGGAAATCGAGACGAGTGTTCAACAAAGCCGCGCCCGCGGCCCGTCACGTGGAGTTCTTGGTCCGCGAGCTCCTCACTCCGAATACCCGGACCAGGGAATCGAAGAGGCCCGGTGCGTAGCGGGAGAGAAAGACGGCGACCTTGCCGTGAAAGGTGACCACCGCTTCGCGTTTCCGCCGCACAACCGCCGACACCATCTTGCGGGCGGCGGTGTCGGTGCGCATGCGGATCCACCTCGGGATGGTGTCCCGCGCCTCGGGGTTGCGCCGGCCCTCGTTGTCGACCTGACGGATCTCCGAATCGATGAACCCCGGTGAGAGCAGGGTGACCGAGACCCCCCGCGGCCGCCACTCGTGGCGCAGCGCCGTGGCGAGCGCGCGAACCGCGTGCTTGCTCATGGCGTAGGGTGAGCTTCCCGGCGTGGCGACGTGCCCCATGACCGACCCCATCACGGCGAAGCAGCCGTGCGAAGCCTGCAGGGCATCGAAGGTGGCGAACGCCGCCCGGAGCACGCCGAAGACATTGGTCTCGAACTGCCGCCGGTAATCTGCAAGATCGCGACGGTGGAACCAGCCGGCGACGCCGAAACCCGCGTTGGCGACAACCCAGTCGATGCGGCCGAGCTTGTCCACGGCTTCGGCCGCCGCCGCTTCGAGATCGCCGTCGACCGTGACGTCGCACTGCACCACGACCGCCCGCCGGCCCTGGGCGCGGATCTCGAGCGCGAGCGCTTCGAGCCGTTCCCAACGCCGGGCCGTGAGCACGACATCGGCGCCGCGGCGGGCGAAGTCGCGCGCCATCGCCGCACCGATCCCCGACGAGGCCCCGGTGATGAACGCCACCTTGCCATCGAGCCGCTTGGCCATGCAGATTCCCTTCTCGAGGGAGTGAGGAAGTCAGGAGGTTAGAAGGTGAGAAGGTGAGGATTTCAAGGTGAGACGTGAGATGGATCACAACCCTGTCTCACCAGATACTTCTTCACTTCCTCACTTTCTAACCTTCTCTCTCCTCACTCCCGATTCACAATCCAAAATTGACACCTCATCCTACCCGGTCCGCTTCAAACCCGTCCCCCGGGCGCTCGTATACTCATCCGGCACGCGATCGTGCCGGTAAGGAGTTCAGGAGATGCCCACCAACCGACGTGAGTTCGTCCAGCTGTCCGTCCTCGCCGCCGGCGCCGCCGGTCTCGCCGCCGCCCACACCACAAAAGCAGCTGCGGAAGCAGCCGCAAAGCCGCTCGAGATCCTCGTCCTCGGCGGAACTGGATTGATCGGGCCACCCATGGTGGAGTACGCCCTTGCCCGCGGCCACAAGCTGACCCTCTTCAACCGCGGCAAGACCAACTCCCATCTCTTCCCCGAGGTCGAGCGCATCACCGGCGACCGCAACGACGACATCTCGGCCCTCGAAAAGGCCGTCGCCGACGGCCGGCGTTGGGACGTCGTCATCGACAACACCGCATCCATCCCCCGGTGGGTCAGCGAGTCGGCCGGCCTGCTCGCCGGCGCCGCCGATCTCTATCTCTACACCTCGTCGATCTCGGCCTATGCCGACTCGTCGATTCCGGGCGCCGACGAGACCGCCGCGGTCGGGCGGATCTCCGCCGAGGACGAGGCCGGGGTTCTGACCACCAAGGACATCACCGGGGAAAACTACGGCCCGCTCAAGGCGCGCTGTGAGGAGGAGACCCGCAAGGCCTTCCCCGACAGGGCCGTCGTCGTCCGACCCGGGCTCATCGTCGGCCCCGGCGACTACTCGGATCGATTCTCCTACTGGCCGATCCGGATCTTCCGCGGCGGCGAGGTCATGGCCCCGGGCAACCCCGACGACCCGGTCCAGTTCATCGACTGCCGCGACCTCGGCGAGTGGTACATCCGGCTGGTCGAGAACAAGGCCGTCGGCACCTACAACGGAACCGGCCCACGCTCGCCCATGAGCATCGCCGGGATGCTCCACGGCATCCGGGCCGCCGTCGACAACGAGATCTCCTTCACCTGGGTGGAGGCCGATTTCCTCGAAAAGCACGAGGTCCAACCCTGGATGGAGATGACGGTGTGGGTTCCCCCGGTCGGCGAGTACGCCGGTTTCTCGGCGTCGAGCATCCGGCGCGCACTGGACGCCGGTCTGACCTTCCGGCCCCTCGCCGACACCGCCAAGACCACCATGGACTACTGGAACTCGCTGCCGGAAGAGCGCCGCGCCAAGCCGAAGGCGGGACTGTCCGCCGAGAAAGAGAAGCAGGTCCTCGCCGCCTGGCATGCTCGGGGTGAGGCCGCCGAAGAAAGCGGATCGTAGACGGAACGCGTTTCCGGCATCGAACGGGGTGCCATCTTTTGCATTGTTCGGATTCGTATCGTCTCTTCGTCGGCCCAACCTCGATGCCGAACAATGCTAAAGGTGGCTCCCTCGGCCACCAACGATGGGAGAATCAGGTTTGGTGTCGCGCTTCCCGGAACGCGTTCCCGTACATGATGCTCTCATCTTGTTTCCCGTGCGGATGCCAGGCACGCAACTTTGTTCGCGGCGAACAAAATTGGAGCCAGGCACCGCCGCCGAGCGTTCTCATCTCGTACTCATCGGCACCTCAGGCCGCCCGGGTTGGGCGGAATGAGTGTCTGGCTTCAGCCTGGAGCCCCGGAGCACCCCGGAATCGACGCGCCCCAACACAGGTTGACGTACGAGAATGCTGAACAAAGTGCTCCAACGAATTGTCGCGGTCGAGGCCGACGAGGTCCGTCCGATGCTCCTGTCCGCGCTCTACTTCTTTCTCGTCATGGCGAGCTACTTCATCATCCGGCCGCTGCGCGACGAGATGGGGATCGCCGGCGGAATCCGCAACCTGCCGTGGCTCTTCACCGGCACCCTCGTCGGAATGCTGCTCGCCCACCCGATCTACACCGCCATGGTCTCCCGCCTCCCGCGCCGCCGTTTCATCCCGCTGAGCTACACCCTCTTCGCCGCCTGCATGCTGGTTTTCCTCGTCCTGCTCAGCACCGTCAACGAAACCCAGACCGTCTGGGTGGGGCGGGTCTTCTACATCTGGACCTCGGTCTTCAACCTCTTTGTCGTCTCGATCTTCTGGTCGGTAATGGCGGACCTCTTCAAGCCCGGCCAGGGGGCGCGCATCTTCGGCTTCATCGCCGTCGGCGGCAGCGCCGGCGCCATCGTCGGATCGGCCGTCACCGCCAGCCTGGCAACCCACATCGCGCCGCGTTTTCTCCTCCTGGCCTCCATCGCGATGATCGAAGTCGCGGTGATCGTCGCGCTGAGCCTGCTCCGCGGCGGCAGCTCCGATCTCTCACCGGCGGCGGCCGGCGACAACAATTCCGCCGGCAACGAAGTCATCGGCGGCGGCGTCATGGCCGGCATCGCCGCGGTGTTCCGCTCGCCCTACCTGCTCGGGATCGTCGCCTACATGTCGCTCTACACGGTGACGTCGACCTTCCTCTACTTCGAGCAGGCCGAGATCGTCGCCGAGGTCTTTGCCGACAGCGCGGCCCGAACCGTGTTCTTCGCCAGGCTCGATCTCGCGGTCAACATCCTCACCATCGTCACCCAGATCTTCCTCACCGGCCGGATCGTCCGCTTCATCGGTATCGCCATGTCCCTGGCCTGGCTGCCGCTGATCTCGGTCGTCGGCTTCTTCGGGCTCGGGTTGGCGCCGACCCTGGGTGTCATCGCGGCCTTCCAGATCATCCGCCGCGCCTCGAACTACGCCATCGCCCGCCCCTGCCGCGAGATGCTCTACACCGTGCTGCCGCGCGAGACCAAGTACAAGGCCAAGAACTTCGTCGACACCTTCGTCTACCGCGCCGGCGACCAGGTCGGCGCCTGGTCCTACGCCGCCATGGGTTGGCTCGGTCTCGGGATGACCGGGATCGCTTTCGCAGCGATTCCCCTCGCCGGAGCCTGGTTGGGCGTCGGGTTGTGGCTCGGACGGCGGCAGCAGTGCCTGCGGGGTCGTTCGAACTGAGCGACCGCCGTTGAAGCTGACGCCGGTCGCGGACCCTGCCTGCCGCTGCCACTGCCGCTGTCGCGGTCCCTGCCGCTGTCCCGGACAAGGTTGCTGCCGCTGTCCCGGACGCTGTCGCTGTTTCGGACGCTGTCGCGGACGCTGACACTGAACATCGGGATCGGGAGCGGTAGCGGGAGCGGAGTCGGGCACGGACGCGGACGCGGACGCGGGTGGTTGGACTTTCCCTTCATCTCGGCGAGAATCGATGACCGAGGGGAGACGCGACATGCCGCGAGCCGTGCTTGCCATCGACCAGGGAACCACCGGCACCACCGCGTTGGTCATCGGCCGCGACTGCTCAGTGCTCGGCAGGGCCTACTCCGAGTTCACCCAGTACTACCCGAAACCGGGCTGGGTCGAGCACGACGCCGACGAGATCTGGCGGGTCTCGCTCGAGGTCGCCGAGCGCGCGATCGAGGCCTCGGATGTCGCCGGCACCGATCTCGCGGCGATCGGCATCACCAACCAGCGCGAGACCACAGTCATCTGGGACCGGAGGAGCGGCCGCCCAGTCCACCGCGCCGTCGTCTGGCAGAGCCGGCAGACCGCCGAGATCTGCGATCGCCTGCGCGCCGGCGGTCACGAGAAGTGGATCCACGAGCGCACCGGGCTCGTCCTCGACGCCTACTTCTCGGCGTCGAAGATCCGCTGGATCCTCGACCGGGTGCCCGACGGCCAGGCCCTCGCCGAATCGGGCGATCTTCTCTTCGGCACCATCGACACCTGGCTGCTGTGGAAGCTCACCGGCGGCGAGGTCCACGCCACCGATCCGACCAACGCCTCGCGCACCCTGCTCTACGACATCCACCGCCGGCGCTGGGCGTCCGATCTGCTCGAGCTCTTCGAAGTTCCCCGTCTGATGTTGCCGAAGATCCGACCGAGCTCGGGGATCTTCGGGACCACCCGGGCGCTCGGCTCCATCCCGGCCGGAATCCCGGTCGCGGGCATCGCCGGCGACCAGCAGGCCGCGCTCTACGGCCAGGCGTGCTGGCGTCCGGGGATGGTCAAGGCGACCTACGGCACCGGCAGCTTCGTCGTGCTCCACACCGGCGATCGGGCGACGCTGTCCGACGGCGGTCTGGTGACCACGGTCTGCTGCGACGAGAACGGCTCTCCCGCCTACGCTCTCGAGGGCTCGATCTTCACCACCGGCGCGGCGGTCCAGTGGCTGCGCGACGAGATGGGTTTGATTGAAACAGCGGCCGAAACCGAGACCATCGGAGAGCGGGTCACCGACACCATGGGCGTCTACGTCGTCCCCGCCTTCGCCGGTCTCGGCGCGCCGCACTGGGACATGCACGCCAGGGGCGCCGTCGTCGGTCTGACCCGGGGCAGCGGCCGTGACCAGATCATCCGCGCCACCCTCGACAGCATCGCCTACCAGACCCGCGACGTCGTCGACATCATGAACCGTGAGTCGGGCATCGAGATCAGCGAGCTCAGGGTCGACGGCGGCGCCGCCGCCAACAACGTCCTCATGCAGTTCCAGGCCGACATTCTCGGGATCCCCGTGGTCCGTCCCAACCTGGTGGAGACCACCGCCGCCGGCGCCGCCTTCCTGGCCGGGCTCGGGGTCGGATTCTGGAGCGACCCGCAGGAGCTGGAACGGTCCTGGCGGCGGGAGCGGCTGTTCGAACCGGTCATGGACGACGACCGTCGTGACGAACTCTACGGGGGCTGGCAACGGGCGGTGCGGCAGGTTCTGTCCGCGGGCTGAGGCCGGAGCCCGGTTTCTCGAGGAACTTCCGGCCTCGATCCGCGACGGCTCCACCAGTCCGGCATCGACCGGTGGCCAAATCTCTCAATTTCCGCCGAGACTTGGATAGAATCGTACCCAGGGGAGACACGCTGCAATGAACCACGAGGAAGGCGCCCTCACAACCGATGACGGACTCGCCCTCTACTGGCAGTCGTGGCAGCCGCCCGGCGAACCTGAGGGTGTCCTGCTCTTCGTTCACGGGTTGGCGGAGCATTCGGGGCGGTATCTGAACCCGGTCCGGCACTTCGTCGCCCGGGGATGGACGTGTTTCGGCTTCGACTATCGCGGCCACGGCAAGAGCCCCGGACCGCGAGTTCACGTCGACGGTTTCGACGACTACCTCTCGGACCTCGCCGAAGCCCACCGTCTGGTCAGAATCCGCCACCCGCGGAAAAAGATCTTTCTCGTCGGCCACTCCCAGGGGGGACTCCTCTCCCTGCTCTACGCCGAGACCAGCCCCGACAATCTCGACGGAGTCGTGGTCTCGTCGCCGTTTCTCGGCATCCACCCCGATTCCAAACCGTCACCCGTCGTCATGGGAGCATCGAAGTTCATCTCACGCATCACCCCGAAGATGATGTTCTCCCAGGTCGCCAACCCGGCCTATCTCAGCCGGGACCCCGAGGTCGCGAAGGACTATGTCGCCGATCCGCTGGTCAGCAACCAGGTCTCGGCGCGTTGGGCCACGTCGGTCATGGCCGCCCAGCGCACCGCCCTCGCCGAGGCGCCGTTGATGACGATTCCCGCGCTCGTCATGCAGGCCGGCGAGGATCGGCTCGTGGATCCCGACACGACCCGGAACTGGGTCGCATCGGCGCCCGCCGACCTCGTCGAATACATCGAGTGGAAGGGCTACTACCACGAGCTCTTCAACGAGCCGATCCTCGAGCGGCGCAGGGTCTTCGACAAGATGGAGACGTGGTTGGAGGCGCACTAGCACAGCTTGGGTGACCGGAAAACCCTACCTCAGGGACTCCATCAGACCTGCCGTTTCTCAACGCAAAGAAAAAAGGTCGGTCCCGCGCGCGGGACCGACCCTGCTCTGGTCAAATCATCTACTAGCGGCGGCGCATCAAGATTGCAGCGCCGATCCCGGCCAGCACCAAAATCAGCGCGACAAGGCCGATCGGCGACAGGGTCGGCACCGGCGCGTTGGTTCCTCCGGGCCCCGGGGTCGGCGTCGGCTGCGCCGCGGGATCGGCTCTGAGCTGCATCACCGCGGTGCGGCCCCAAGCCTGATCGGGATCCCAGACACCGCCGTACCATGACCAGGTATCCACACCGTTGAAGGCGACCTGGCCGCCGATACCCGGGTTCACATAGGCAAACCAGACGGTCTCACCGGCCGGAACCACGACGTTCGCACCGCTCACGTCGACGTAGGTGTAGATGGTCGGAGGAAGTGTTGTGGGGTCGGGGCTGGTCGCCGTGAAGGGCCCCGAAAAATCGGGGTTCGAGTAGTTGGGAGGCATCGAGGCGCCGAGCCACACCAACCATTCACCGGCGATGGTGCCGCCGCACGGCCAACCGAACTCGAGAATCCGCATGTCCTGGCCGCTGGTGTTCACCGTCGTCGCCAGGAAGTGGGTGCCCCAACCATCCGAACTGCCGCCCAGCGTGGGGACAAAATCCATGGAACCCGCAGTGCTCCACTCCCAAGCGGCCTGCAGCGGGCTCTCAATGTTGGCGACGGGGTTCGGGTTGTTGGGCAGAGTGCTGCCGTCCTTCCCGACGACACCTGCGCTCGCAACACCCACGGCGGTTATCATCACTACAATCAACATCAGACGTTTCATCAGATCCTCCCTCTTCCTTCTCCAAACACCGAATCTCTACGAGAAAGACGCCACTACCCATCCATGACCGACGAGATTATCTCAGAGTCTCGCCGATCATCGCAAGAGCGGGCACTCGCTCCTCGCCGTGTTCGGGTCGGCGACGATCACTCCTCCGGCTCCGCTCCAGTTTTTCCGGGAGGTACGGGGTCATAGCCCCCCGGATGGAAGGGATGACACTTGAAGACCCGCACGACGGCGAGCCAGACGCCGTAGAGCCCGTGGGTCTCGATGGCCTCGGCGGCGTAGACCGAACAGGTCGGCTCGAACCGGCACGCCGGCGGCATGAAGGGCGAGATGAACCGCTTGTAGAGACGGATCGGATACGCGACGATCCGCCAGAAGAGGCTCACGACACGCCGACCGCCGCCGCATCGCGATCGGAGAGCATCCCACCGTCCGAGCGCTCCCTGACGGTGCCGTCTCTCTTCCACGACCGCTCGCAGCGGGGCTCGGCGCGGAGATCGACGATCCTCACCTGCGATTCGGCCGCCGCGACCATCGAGAAGCGGCTGACCCCGAAGAGATCGGCGAGTTCCGCCATGAAGGGTTCGATAACCGCAGCCGCGTCCGCCGGCAGCGTTGCTTCGATCCCGGCATCGAGGGTGTTCTTGATTCCCTGGGCCTCCTTGGCATCCTCGAGGCTCTTGAGGACAAGGGCGCGGAGTTCCATCACCGCCGGCCAGCCCGCTCCCATCTCGGAGTCAAACGCGTCCGGCAGCGCTTCGACGTGGACGCAGTCAGCCGCATCCTCCTCGAGGCCGTGGAGCGCCAACCAGGCCTCGTCGGCGGTGTGGACGAGCACCGGCGCCACCATCCGGATCAACGAGGTCGCGGCGTCCCAGAGCACGGTCTGGGTCAGCCGCCGTCGCCGGCTCGCCACCGGGTCGCAGTACAGCCGGTCCTTGACCGCGGCCATGAAGACCGAGCTCATGGTGTCGTTGCAGTACTCGAAGATCGCCTCGACGACCCGCTTGAACTGGTAGTTCTCATAACCCGCGTGGACCTTCCGGGTGAGTTCGGCGAGCTTGGCGTGGGCCCACCAGTCGAGGCTCGTCCGATCGTCTTCGGTGAGCTCGACCCGGTCCTTCTCGGGATCGAAGTCCGACAGATTGCCGATCATGAACCGCAGGGTGTTGCGCACCTTGCGGTACTCGTCCGAGGCGACCCGGAAGAACTCCCAGTCGACCTTCATGTCGTGGGTGTAGTTGAGCGAGGCGGTCCACCAGCGGCAGATGTCGGCGCCGTGCTCCTTGAGCAGGTCCTCGACATCGATGGCGTTGCCCAGACTCTTGGACATCTTCTCGCCCTCGGCGGTGACCATGAAGCCGTGGGTGAGCACGGTTTCAAAGGGCGAACGGCCCGTCATCCCCAACGCCGGCAACAAGGACAGCTGAAACCAGCCGCGGTGCTGGTCGGAGCCCTCGAGATAGAGATCGCACGGGTAGCCGATCCCGCGTTCGCGCATGACGGCGTTCCACGACGAACCCGACTCGAACCAGACATCGAAGATGTCGTTGCCCTTGGCGAGATCGGCGATGCCGTCACGACCCGCCCGGCGCAGCCACTCGGGCGCCGCCTCGTCGACCGCCGGATCGTAGTCTGCGAGGATGGTCTGCGGATCTTCGGTGAACCAGGCGTCGGAGCCGTTGGCGCGGACGAAGAGCGCGACAGCGCGGACCGTCGCCTCGGTGAGCACCGGACCGCGGTCGGAGAGAAAGGCGGGGATCGGCAGGCCCCAGGAGCGCTGGCGCGAGATGCACCAGTCGGGCCGGGTCTCGAGCATCCCGGCAAACCGTTTCTGACCCCACTCGGGCACGAAGGTGATGTGGTTTCCCGCCGCGTCCAGGGCGCGCTCGCGAAGACTCGTCGCTTCGTCGCCGAAGGGCCGGTCGACGCCGACGAACCACTGCTCGGTGGCGCGGAAGATGGTCGGGGTCTTGGATCGCCAGTCGTGCGGGTAGCTGTGCAGGATGGTGTGCTGCCGGTAGAGGTGGCCGGAGCTCTCGAGGGTCGCGACCACCACGGGGTTGGCGCTCCAGACATCGAGGCCCTGGAGCCACTCGGGGGCGGTCTCGTCAAACGTCCCGTCCTCGAGCACCGGACAGTAGATCTCGAGGCCCGCTCTGAGACCGGTCTCGTAGTCTTCCTGGCCGTGACCGGGGGCGGTGTGGACGAGCCCGGTGCCGTCTTCCAGGGTGACGTAGTCCGCCGGCAACACCGGAGACACGCGCTCGATGAAGGGATGGCGATAGCGCACGCCGGTATCGGCAAGCTCGGCGCCGCGGCACCGGCCGAGGAGCTCGGCGTCCTCACCGAGCACCTTCGCCGCCAGATCGATCGCCACCACCGTCAGGCGAACGGGGCCGCCCTGCCGGACCCGATAGAGCCCGTATTCGGCCACCGGCCCCACCGCCACCGCCAGGTTCGCGGGAAGCGTCCACGGCGTGGTCGTCCAGATCATGAGATCGACGCGCTCGCCGGCCGGTGCGGCCAACGATCCGGGAAGAACCGCGGGGTCGTCGATCTCGAAGAAGACGAAGACCGAGGTGTCCCGGCGGTCGTGGTACTCGAGCTCGGCCTCGGCCAGAGCGGTGCGGTTCTCGATGGACCAGTGGACCGGTTTGAGATCGCGGTAGACGAGCCCCTGTTTGACGAGCGCTGCAAAGACCTCCAGGACCGCACCTTCGTAAGCGGGGAGCATGGTCATGTACGGGTGCTCGTAGTCGCCGGTGGTGCCGAGCCGGATCATCTGCTCGGCCTGGACCTTCTGAAAACCGGCGGCGTAGTCGCGGCAGCGGTGCCGGATCTCCATGGTCCCGAGCTCCGCGGCCCGGGCACCGAGCTCCTTCATGACCTTGTGCTCGATGGGCAGGCCGTGGCAGTCCCAGCCGGGCACGAACTGGACCTCGTGCCCCGCCATCTGCCGGCTCCGCACCACCAGGTCCTTGAGGATCTTGTTGATCAGGTGGCCCATGTGGATGTTGCCGTTGGCGTACGGCGGTCCGTCGTGGAAGACGAAGGCCCCGGCCGGGTGCGGCTGTTCCTGCTGCCGGCGGTAGAGGTCGATGGCTTCCCAGCGCCGCTGAAAGCGGGGTTCCTTGTCGAGAAGCCCGGCACGCATGCTGAATGCGGTCTTCGGCAGCTGCAGGGTCTCGCGGTAACGGTCTTTCTTCTTCTCGGCTGACATCTATTGGGCTCCGTTGTTCTCGTCGCCCGGGGCGACGCGGCGTATTCTAGCCCATTCAACCGAGACCGCGTCCGTCGCCGGGTCCGAGGCCGCGGCAGCGTCGGCGGCAGCGACCGCGTCAGCGGCAGCGCTCGGAGCACGCGCGAGACGCCCGCACCACAATCTGCGACGCCGGGACGCCGGAGGCGGCCTCGCGGGCCGGGGCTTTCTGTCCCGTTCCCGCATTGCAACCAACCTCGCCGAGGAATATCCTTCACTTCTCGCGTGTCGTAGTAGTGACACCGGATATCGAGACAGCACGCCGGTGTCAGGGGAGACTCCCGAGTGAACCGAAAGAACCAGCCCAGCGGCATCGACCGCCGCGATTTCGTCCGTCTGCTTTCCGGCAGCGCCGCCGCCGCCGGGTTGACAGGCGTTTCCGCAGGTTGCGGCGGCGGCTCCACCACCGACAAACGGGTCATCGTCCTCGGTCTCGACGGCATGGACCCGAACCTGATTCGCGCCCTCATCGACCTGGGCCGGGCGCCGAACTTCAAAAAGCTCGCCGAGATGGGCAGCTTCTCGAAACTCGGGACGACCATGCCGGCACTGAGCCCGGTCGCCTGGTCGACCTTCATCACCGGGATGTCCCCGGGCGGCCACGGGATCACGGATTTCGTGGTGCGCGACCCGAAAACCTACCTGCCGGTCTTCTCGATCTTCGAGAACACCGAACCCGACGTGGTCTTCTCGATCGGCGACATCCACCTGCCGATCAAGGGCGGCGGGCCGGTCAACCGGCGCCGCGGAACGCCGTTTTGGAGCTATCTCACCGAACGCGGCATTCCTGCCTGGGTGTCCAAAATCCCGACCAACTATCCCGTCGATGACACCGCTACCGTGGCGATCTCCGGCATGGGGACGCCCGACCTCGCGGATGCCTACGGTGTGTTCAGCTATTTCACCTCGGACCCGTTCGAAGACTACGCCGGGATGGAAGGCGGCACCGTTCAGTACGTCGACGTCAACGACGATGTCGTCCATGCCAACCTGCTCGGGCCGGTCAACGGTTTCAAAACGCTCCAGGACGACAGCCGCGACCCCTACATCAATACCACCAAGATCCCATTCACGGTCTACATCGACCGGGATGCCGACGGTGTCCGTCTCGACATTCAGGGCTCGAGCATCCTTCTCAAACGCGGTCAGTATTCGCCCTGGGTCGCGGTCGAGTTCGAGCTCCTGCCCGTCGTCGGGACGGTCCGCGGCAACACCCGCTTCCTCCTCAGGGAGATCGGCCCGCACTTCAAGCTCTACGCGACGCCGATCAACATCGACCCCGTCCACCAGCCCGAGGGGGTGGTCTATCCCGCCGAGCTCGGCGCCGAGATCGCCCGCGACATCGGCGCCTTCTGGACCAAGGGCCTGCCCTGCGACACCAAGGCCTTCGACTACAAGGTGCTCGACGACGAGGCCTACGTCGGCCAGGCAGAGCTGGTGCTCAAGGAGCGGATGGCGCTCTTCGATCACCTGTGGTCGCGTTTCGACACGGGTCTCTTCTACTTCTACGTTTCGTCCACCGATCAGGACGCCCACATGATGTGGCGCAACATGGACGAGACCCACCCTCTCCACTCGGAAGCCGATCCGCGCTTCGCCGGTTACATCATGGATCTCTACGCCGAGATGGATAAGCTGGTCGGCAAGGTCCTGCCCGCGGTCGATGACAAGACGCTGCTGCTGATCTGTTCGGACCACGGTTTCACCCAGTTCGGCCGTCAGTTCCACCTCAACACCTGGCTCCGCGACAACGGCTGGCTCGCGGTCAAACCGGGCGCCGAGAAAAAGCCCGAAACCTCGATCTTCGACATCGACTGGAGCCGGACCGCGGCCTACGGCATCGGCTTCAACGCCCTCTACCTCAACCTCAAGGGGCGCGAGGGAGAAGGGATCGTCGAGCCCGACAAGGCGGGCGCAATGACGGCCAGGCTCAAGAACGAGCTCCACTCAGTGGTCGACGACTCGACCGGCAAGAGACCCATCGCCAAGGTCTACGACCGGGACGAGATGTACACCGGACCCAAGGTCGGCGAAATGGCGGAGATGTTGGTCGGCTACACGCCCGGTTACCGCAACTCCTCGACCTCGTTCATGGGGGCCACCGGATCCGAGATCATCAACCTCAACCCGTGGGCCTGGTCGGGAGACCACTCGATGGCCAAGGATCTGGTTCCGGGCACGCTCTTCTCGAGCCGTCGGGTCGCGGCAAAGGACCCCAACATCATCGACCTCCCGGTGACCATTCTCGACTGGTTCGGGATCGAGAAACCCAGCCAGATGGAAGGGAGTTCGATCCTCCGAGGCTGATCCGCGCGGCGGCACCCACCATTCGGAGCCGACCGGCCGACCAACCCGGTCGTCGTGTGCTAACTTTGCCGCGCCACATTTTCTTGGGGAGGCACGGATGAAACCCTCGAAACTCAGACTCATCGCTGTGGTTGCAGCGGCGCTCCTGGCCCCGGTGATCGCGTCCGCCGACGACGCGCCCGACGCACCCCAAACCCACCGGTATCTCGGAGACCGTTGGAACGTCCGGGTCTTCGGCAATCTCAGCGAGCTCGGAAGCGACGTCTCCGCCGGCAAAGAGCTCGGCGCCCTCATCGACCTCGAGGAATTGCTCGGCTTCGACGACCAGATGACGACCTGGAACTTCGATGCGTTCTACCGCTTCACAAGGGACAGAAGGCACACCATCCGAATCTCATACGCCGACTACTCCAGAGATGCCTACAAGCTGGTTCAGGGCACCGTCCCGATCTTCGATGTCGAGTTCCTCGGTGAAATCCGCAGAAGCTTCGGCAACCAGGTCGGCACCTTCAACTACCAGTACTCCTTCACCAACACCAAGAGGACCGAGGCCGGGATCTCGGCCGGTCTCGGTCTGGCGGGCTCCGATGTCGTCTACAAGTACAACGGTAGAGAAGACCGGATCAAGGTCGATCTCCGCCAAACTTCGCTCACCCTCAACGCGTCCGTTGTTCTCTAGGAGGCCGAATGAGAACCTTCAACCTCTGTGCCACCTTGCTCCTTCTGCTCGCCGCGTCGCCCGTTGCGGCGCAGAAGGTCTACGTCGACTACGACACCTACGCCGATTTCGGCTCGTACAAGAGCTTTGCCTGGGTCGACACCGACACCACCTCGCTCAAGATGAACTATCCCGAGGTCGACTCGATGATCAAGAACAACATCGAGTACTACCTGGTCAAGGCCGGGATGGTGGAGGACCTCGAGAACCCGGACGTCAAGGTCACCTACCACGCGTCGACCACGAACCAGACCCAGTTCATGACCTCCACTTTCGGCTACTCTTACGGCGCCGGTTGGGCCTGGGGACCGTACTGGGGGCCGATGATGACCTCCGGAACCATGGTCACCGAGTTCAAGAAAGGGACCATGATCATCGACATCTGGGATGCGCGCAAGAAGGAGGCGCTGTTCCGCGGGACGATCACCAAGATCTATATCGACAACCCCCTGAAGGCGATCAAGAAGATCGACGACGGGATCGACAAGGTGGTCGACACCTACCGCAAGATGCGCGCCAAGAACACCAAGTAGTCCCCGGAGGATTCGCATGCACAAGGCACTCGGCCTCGCCATCGCCATCGCATTGATCACCGCCGCCCCAGCGGCCGCGCAGAAGGTCATCATCGACTACGACCGGAACGTCGACATGAAGAGCTACAAGACCTTTGCCTGGGGACCGACGCCCAGCGTATCGCTCTACGACAACAACCCCCTGCTTCACTCGCGGATCAAGAACGCCATCGAGTACTACCTGGGGAAGGGCGGGATGGTCGAAAACACCGACGACCCCGATATCTACGCCACCTACTATGGCGAGTCGGATGAACAGTTCCAGGTCAACACGGTCTCGTCCGCCGGCTATGCCTACGGCCCGGGATGGACGTGGAACTCAGAGTGGGGTGGAAGCAACGTCGGAATGACCTCGACGACCCCCATCGTCCAGCAGGCGGGCACGCTCGTCATCGATCTCTGGGACGCCAGGACCCAGAAGATCGTCTGGCGCGGAACAATGACGGGCACCATCCCCGAGAACCCTCAGAAGGCCACAAAAAAGGTCGACAAGGGCATCGAAAAGATGGTCAGGAAGTGGCAGGAGATGCACGCCAAGGATCAGACGGCAGGACAATAAGTTCTCAATTTTGAATTATGAATTTTGAATGAGCGGTGGCGGTTGAGAGGGTAGGAGTGGAGCATGCGATTCGGATCGGCGAGGACGATCGTGAGTTTGGCACTGTTACTGTTCGGCGTCTTCGGGTGTGCCGCCACGCAGCCGTCGAGTGACCCGTGGACGACCCACTACGTCGGTTCGCCCGATGATGTCTGGGCGGCGATCCACCTTGCCCTGATCGACCTGGACTACGACGTCGAGTCCGAGAACCGCGACGAGGGCGTTGTCCGCGCCGTTCGCGGCGGCAGTGGCCAAGGCTCGACCGAACTTCTTTTCATCGATCAGATCATGCGCGGCAACGAGGTCAAGGTCTATGTCCGCTCGGCCGCCGGAACGGGCGAACCCTCCATGAGTCCGGACCGCAAGGAAGCGCTCGCCACCGAGTTCCTGGCCCTCGTCAACGGGTTGCTCTACAAGTAGCGTCTACTGGATGTAACCCAGGCTCTTGAGCTGATTGAGGGTTTCGTCATCGAGCTCGGCGTCGATCCGGAGCTCCGGGTCGAGCGAAGCGGCGGCGACCATTTTTGACCACGCCTCGAGATCCCCGGTGAGCTTGGCGAGCTTGTCGGCTTCCGTCGCGGCGATGTCGGTGAGCTCGAGCGGATCGGCGGCGGTGTTGAACAGTTCCACCGTCCCCTGATCTCCCGTGGCGACGACCCTGAAGCCCGCCAGGGCCACGAATCGTTGGCCGTCTCCCGCCTGGCCCTCGCCGAAGGCAACATAGGGCGGGGTCGCGGTCCCGTTGATGACCGGGACCAGGCTCGCACCCTGGACACCCGCCGGGGGCTGAGCGCCCGAGAGCTCGACCAGAGTCGGCATGAGATCCACGATTTCGACGATCTTCGAGTTGGCGCCCGCCATCCGGCCGCCCGGAAGACGGATCATCAGGGGAACACGGGTCACCGGCGAATAGACCGTTTCGCCGAAGAGATCGCCGTGCTCCTGAAGGGCGAGTCCATTCGAGCCGAGGACGACCAGCGTCGCCCTCTCGTCAAGACCGAGGGCCTTGAACTCGGTCATGAACTCGCCGATGAAGGCATCGATGACCTGGACTCGAGCGCCGTACCAGTCGTCGATCCGCACCATCTCGTCGTCGTCGAAGAGCAGCGGCTTGTCACCGTCGCGGGAAGCCAGAACCTCCATCACCCGCTGGCTGCCGATCGCCTTCTCCGCATCGAGAACGCGATCGATCTCGTCCAACGCGCTCGATCCCCAACCGGCGATGAGCAGGAGGAAGTTCCCGTCGGCATGCTGCGCCATCCAGGTCACGCCGTCCCTGCCCGGGGTCGCAACCACCTGGTAGGAGTCAAAACCCTGGGCGAGCCCGTAGTCGGACCCGCCCGGCGCCCCCTCGACAAACGCCGCGGTGGCGACACCGGCTCCTCCGAGGATTTCGGCCAGCGTCACGGCGTCGGCCTGAAGCGAGTCTCCCGAAGCCCGCAGTCCGTTGGTGGTCGGGTACAGGCCCGACACCAGGCAGGCCAGCGACGGCGCCATCTCGGGCGCCTGGGCGAAGGCCCATTCAAAACGCACCGACTCCGCCGCGAGCGCGTCGAAGGCGGGGGTCGCCGCCGGTCCGCCGTAGGCGCCGAGGGCATCGGCGCGGAGTCCGTCGACGGCGATGATCACCACCGGGTGCGGTCCCGACGGAAGAGCGGCGGCGCCTTCTTCCGCGACGTCCCCGCCACCGCAGGAGAGATGGAGAACCAGGGCAGCAACGACAAGCGACAGGACTGCGAGCTGTTTCATCTGTGCAACACCCTCCAGAAACCGTGGGAGTCTACCATGCGAGTCCGTAACAGGGGCAGGGGCAGGGGCAGCGACCGGGGCAGCGGCCACCCTCCACCGGGGCGTGCCGGGCGCGGCATTGTGCACAACCACGACCCCTCCGGCAACCCGGTACCCCGAGCACAATGCCGACGCCGGGCAACCCCCGCGGCACAACCTCCCGGTGCATCTCTCCCCGCAGCGAAACAGGCCGCCGCTCGCGCGGGCAGCGCGGTCACACCTCCCCTCAGCTCCCTCGACCGCGCTGCCCAGGCGACGCCGGGACGCCGAAGGCGGCCCGGAAGGCCGGCGCCGAAGGAAGCGCTTACCCTGTCCGCCCCATCACGCGATGGTGGCAAACCCCAACGACTTCCTGCGGGCGGGACGCCCGCACCACAATCGGCGGCCCGGAAGGCCGGGGCTGAAGGAAGCTCCTCCAGGGGTGGCCAGCGGCCACACCGATCCGGTACCATGTCGCGGTCCGCCGACGGCGGAATTCCTCGGTATGGAGACAATCGAATGCCTCGTTCGCTCATCGCCCTGATTCCGCTTCTCACTCTCGTGCTGGGGTGCGCTCCCCCGACACCCGCTCCCGCGCCGCTCGGCAAAGGGCTCCTGCTCGCGCTCGCGGTCCTCGAAAAGGGGGCCGACGGCAAACCGGTCCCGCAGCCCGCGCAGCTCGGCATCCTCACCGACACCGGCTCGGGCTGGAGCTACACCGCCATCTCCGACGCCGACTCCAACGTCTTCCACAAGGCGATGGTCTACGAGCCGCGACCCGGCGAGGCCGGTATCCTCACCGCGGGCGGGAGCGGCGCCTTCCTCAAACTCTGGCGTAACGGCGTCGAGCCCGAGAAGCTGTGGCAGGCCGATTTCGGCGGCAGATTCAGCCGGATGCGCGATGTCGAGATCGCCGACATCTTCGGCGACGGCACCCCGACGCTTGCCGTGGCCACCCACGACCAGGGAGTGGTCGCGGTGGTCCGGCCTTCGGGTGACGGCTGGGAGGTCGTCGAGATCGACGGCGAACCGAACACCTTCGTTCACGAGATCGAGGTCGGCGACCTCAACGGTGACGGCGTGGTCGAGATTTACGCCACCCCGAGCCTGCCCAACAAGCTCGACGGCTCCGAACAGCCGGGGTCGGTCGTCCGCTACGTCCCCGCCGCCGGCGAGGGTCGGGTCGAGGTCGCCGACCTCGGCGACCGCCACGCCAAGGAGATCCTGGTCGATGATGTCGACGGCGACGGCACCGACGAGCTCTACGTCGCCATCGAGGCGGTTGCCGGCGGACGGGTCGAGATCCGCCGCTACGACGCCGGCACCGATCCCGCCGGGGGCATGCTCGTGGCCAGCCTCGAGGACAAGCTCTGCCGCTTCCTCACCACCGGCGACATCGACGGCGACGGCCGCAAGGAGATGGTGGCCGCGGCCCACAAGAGCGGGCTGTGGCTCCTGCGACCGGGCGACGACCCACGCAGCGCCTGGTCCATCACCTCCATCGATCGCAACTCCGGCGGTTTCGAGCACGCCGCGATCCTCACCGACCTCGACGACGATGGGGTGGATGAACTCTATGTCGCCAACGACGACGCCGGCGAGATCAACCGCTACCGCTGGCAGGATGGTCACCCGGTCAAGGAAACTCTGTACACTCATCCTGAAGGGCTCTCCGGGTTCACCTGGAATATCATGCCGGTGCCGGTCGACCTGGTGCCCGGCAGCTGAGAAAACCGGCGGCTGCGACGAAAGGGAGTGTCATGGTTCCCACCAGATCGCGCGAGATCCACCTCGTCAACCGGCCCGAAGGTCCGCCAAAACCGAGTGATTTCGCCGTCGTCGAAACATCCCTCGACGAACCCGGTCGAAACGAGGTTCAGGTCCGCAACCTGTGGCTCTCAGTCGATCCCTACATGCGCGGTCTCATGGGTACCACCCGGACCTATATCGACCCCTACCACCTCGGCGAGGTCATGACCGGCGGCGCTATCGGAACCGTCGAGGTCTCCCATCACCCAAAACTCTCGGAAGGCGACCTCGTGCTCAGCAACCACGGCTGGCGCGACCGTTTCGTCGCCAACGGAAACGGGGTCCACCCCATCGACCCCAACCTCGCCCCCCCCCAGGCCTACCTCGGGGTCATGGGAATGCCCGGTTTTACCGCATGGCTCGGGATTCACGAGATCGCCCGACTCGAGGCGGGCGAGACGATTTTCGTCTCGGGGGGCGCCGGCGCGGTGGGCTCGGTAGCGTGCCAGCTCGCGCGCAGGCTGGGCGCCAGGGTCGTCGCCAGCGCCGGCTCCGCCGACAAGGTGCGCTGGCTGGAGGACAAGGCCGGGGTCGAGGCCTTCGACTACAAGAAGACCAAGCACCTCTATCGCCAACTGGTCAAGATCTGCAGGGACGGCTTCCACGTCTACTTCGACAACGTCGGCGGCGATCACCTCGAGGCGGCGCTGATGAACATGCGCAATCACGGCCGGGTTGTGATGTGCGGGATGATCGGCCAGTACAACGCCGAACACCCGCCGGCGGGCCCGAGCTCGCTCATCGTGACGATCACAAAGCGACTGACCATGCGCGGTTTCATCGCCTTCGACCACGCCGAACTCGAGCCGAGATTCCAGGCCGAGATGGCGGGACTCATCGCCAGCAAGCAGATCCGCTGGACCGAAACCGTCGTTGACGGCCTCGAAAACGCTCCGGCCGCCTTGATCGGGCTGTTCAGCGGCGCCAACATCGGCAAGATGCTGGTGCGCCTCTAACCCGGACGATTCATGAACTCTCCGCTGCGGCCGACGATGCATCCGCCCTCATCGCGGTTCAACAGGCAATCGACCGCGTAGCCTGCGCCCCTCGATCAGAGCTCGACCACATCTCCGCGGATGAACTTCAGCGGCTGCTCCCCACCCTCGAAATAGATCAGCAGGAAGGGTTCGTTGGCGGCCACGCGTTCGACCTCGCCGAGCGCCTGGAGGAATCGATCCTCTTGATCCATGACCGCCTCGGGACACATCATCTTGGTTCCCGCCAGAGGGCCGATCTCGAGTTCTCCGCCTTCGAATTCGTAGCTGCCGGTGAACCGGTTGCATCCACCGCTGCCGAAGACCCGTCCCTCGCCGTCGAACTCGATGGTCGTCTGCACCATGTCCACGACGCCGCTGCCGCCGAGGTCTTCGAGGACCCAAGCCCCGACGAGTTCCGCGGCTTCGGGAACCCGTTCGGCGGGCGTCTCGGCAACCACGGTCACGGCAACCGCATCGGCTTTCTCCTTGGGAGGCTCTGACGGAGCGCACCCCATGCAGGACAACCCGGCTGCCAGCACTGCAAGTGTTGTGATGGTCCGCATGGTGTCAGCCGTTCGACACGGTCACCGACACCCCGGAGAGACTCTGGGTCGTGACGGTGATG
The DNA here is from genome assembly GCA_024641545.1 of Acidobacteriota bacterium. Lineage (GTDB taxonomy): Bacteria > Acidobacteriota > Thermoanaerobaculia > Thermoanaerobaculales > Sulfomarinibacteraceae > JAHECW01. The sequence continues at coordinate 8,910 of JAHECW010000039.1, read as the reverse complement.
GCGATAGGCGGGTTCTTCTTCAGTGCCTTGACGACGATCTTCTGGTCGCCCGACCGACTCACCTTGTAGTGGTCGTCGATGGCGAAATCGAGCTCTTTCAAGAGATCCTCGGTGATGGCCTTGGGCTTGGACTTGGCCAGGACATTGACCCGAACCAGGACCGGCTCCCCTCCCTGGGGCTGAACCACCAGCTCGACCACGCCGTCCGCCTGGGCCTTGCCGTCGACTTTGACAAGCGTCTTTTGCCGATAGAGCACCGGTACGGCCGCCACCGCCGGTTCGGCCGCCTCGACCGGCGCGACCGGTGCGACCGCCGCCGCAGGTGCAGGCGCAGCGACGGGTTCCGCCGCGGCCGCGGGCTGTTCCTGGGCCGGTTCGGGAACCGGGGCCGGCTCCTCTTGGGCGGCGACGGGTTCCGCCGCGGCCGCGGGCTGTTCCTGCGCCGGTTCGGGAACCGGGGTCGGCTCCTCCTGGGCGGCGACCGGCGCCGCCACGGCCGCGACGACAACGAGCAGCGACATCAACATCTCGAAAGACCGCTTCCTGGTAGTTTTTGCGAAGATCACGGTAGCCTCCTACTTTTTCGGGATTTCCGTGCGGCACAATACCACGAACCGACGTGCGCGGCCTCTCTCTTCCCGGCTCGAGTTCCGGCGGGAAAAGACCCGGCGCAGCCGAGGTCGGAGCCCGTCGGAGTTCGACTCAGCCGGGCATCTCCGACGCGAGCTCGACCACGACCGCGAATCGCTGGCCGTCCGGGCTCGGACCATCGCTCACCACAACGACGTCGGCGTCCACGTTGCCGGCCCGGAGAACATCTTCGAGGACCGGCGCGAGAGCGCTGCGATCCCGTTCGGGACCGCTGATTTCAAGCTTGGCCACCGGCCAGCGGAGGCTCTTCTGCGCCTTGGTTTTGGCGCCGCGGATGGCCGTGAGCACCTCGACCGCCGCCCCGTAGGTGGCGTCGTGGTCGGGCCGCGGGACCGAGCTGACCTCGGCGCTCTCGGGCCAGCCGGCGGTGTGAACGCTGGGACGATCGGCGTCGGCGAACCGCCACGACCACACCTCTTCGGTCACGAACGGGACAAAGGGCGCGAGCAGGCGGAGAAAGGCGCGCAGCGCCCAGCTCAGGGTGGCCACGGCCGAACGACGGCCGGGGGTGTCCTCGTCGGCATAGGAGCGCAGCTTGACCAGCTCGAGATAGTGATCGCAGAAGCTCCAGAAATTGTCTTCGACGACCTGCAGTGCGGCGGCGTAGTCGAACGCCTCGAACGCACGCGTGGCCTGATCGATGACCGTCCGCATCCTTTCCACCAGGGCGAGATCGAGTGGTTCGGTAATGCTTTCGATGCCCGGCGTTCCGCCGTCGCCCACCGCACCCTCGAGCTGCATGAAGACAAAGCGGCTCGCGTTGAAGACCTTGGTCGACAGCCGCTTGCCGATCTTGAAGACGGCGGGATCGAAGGTGGTGTCGGTGCCGAGGCGCGCCCGGGCCGCCCAGTAGCGAACCGCATCCGAGGAGAACTCGACGAGCAGATCATCCGGCGTCACCACGTTGCCCTTGGACTTGGACATCTTCTTGCGGTCGGGGTCGAGGATCCAACCCGAGAGAATGACGTGGTACCAGGGGATCTCTCCCGAGTGCATCCAGGCCTTGACTATGGTGTAGAAGGCCCAGGTGCGGATGATGTCGTGCGCCTGGGGCCTGATGTCCATGGGAAAGAGACGTGCGTGGCGGCCGTCGTCGGTCCCCCAGTGGCTCTGGATCTGCGGGGTCAGGGACGACGTCGCCCAGGTGTCCATGACATCCGGTTCGGCTGAAAACCCGCCGGCGGTGTCGCGCTGATCGTCGGTGTAACCCGGTGGGGTATCGGTGAGAGGATCGACCGGCAGGCTCGACGTGTCGGCATAGATGGGTTGTGCGAAATCCGGTTCGCCGTCCGCCCCGACCACGTACCAGACCGGAAACGGAACCCCGAAGTAGCGTTGGCGTGAGATGCACCAGTCCTGGTTGAGACCCTCGACCCAGTGGGAATACCGCGTCTTCATGTGCGCCGGGTGCCACTGGATCTTGTCGCCCTGGGCGAGGAGCGCCTCCTTGTGCTCGAGAATCTTGACGAACCACTGGCGGGTGGGCACGAACTCCAACGCCCGGTCGCCCTTCTCGTAGTACTTGACCATTTGATCGGTGGGTCTGGGTTCGCCGACGAGGGCGGCGCCGTCCCACCCGGGGAGGCTGCCTTCTTCGCCGAGAAGCTCGGCGATCCTCGTCTTCGCCTTGCTGACGAAGAGTCCGCTGATTTCATCGTGGGCGCGCTGTGCGGCGGCGACGTCAACGCTGTCGAACGGGGCCTCGCCGATGGCCGCGGGCAGGATCCGGCCGTCGCGGCTGATGAGCTGCTTGAGCGCCAGGCCCGACTTCTTCCACCACTCCACGTCCATGGCATCGCCGAAGGTGCAGACCATGAGGATGCCGGTCCCCTTCTCGGGATCGGCGTGCTCCGCGGCGACGATCGGCACCCGCGCACCGTAGAGCGGCGTGACCGCGACCTTGCCGAAGAGCGGCTGATAGCGCTCGTCGTCGGGGTGGGCCACTACCGCGATGCAGGCGCCGAGAAGCTCGGGCCGAGTGGTGGAGATGAGGAGCTCGCCGCCGCCCTCGATCCCGAAACGGATGTCGAAGAAGAGCCCCTGTCGGGGTCGGTCCTCGACCTCGGCCTGGGCCACGGCGGTCTTGAAATCGATATCCCACATGGTTGGAGACTCGATGTTGTAGACCTCGTCGCGCTCCACGAGATCGAGAAAACTCAGCTGGGAAATCCTGCGGCAGTGATCGTCGATGGTGGCGTACTGTTCGGTCCAGTCCAGCGACAGGCCGAGGTGGCGCCAGAGGTGCTCGAAGGCCTTCTCGTCCTCGGCGGTGACCACCCCGCAGGCCTCGATGAAGTTGCGTCGCGAGACTTCTTCGATCTCCTTGCGTTTCCCGCCCTCTGGATCCGGACGCCAGCTCGGGTCGTAGGGCAGGGCGGGGTTGCAGCGGATGCCGAGGAGGTTCTGGACCCGTCGCTCGGTGGGCAGTCCGTTGTCGTCCCAGCCCATGGGGTAGGCGATATTCTTGCCGGTCATCCGCTGATAGCGAACGATCAGATCCTGGTGGGTGTAACTGAAAACGTGACCCACGTGGAGCGACCCCGAGACCGTGGGCGGAGGGGTATCAACTACGAAAGTCCGTTCGCGCGGCAGGGTCGGGTCCCACCGGTAGATCCCCCACTTCTCCCACTGCTGACGCCACTTGTCCTCGACCTCGTGGTGTTCGTACTTTTCGGGAATCTCGACCATTCGCTCCTCCACCCAGGCGCATTTTCGCGCGTCCGCTCCGATGTCGGCGCATGATAGCAGAGGACCTCGAGACCGGGGCCGATGCCCAACCGGAGATTTTCGAGATCGCATCGTGGATTATAAACTGTTTAAAATCAACAGTTTTTGATAGCTCATCCACGCTCGACACCGAACCGGTTCGGCAACCCGTGCTTGACAACCCGGGTTCCTTCGGCTCTGCTGTGCATCCTATGGCGCACGCACTCATCATCGTCGAATCGCCGGCAAAAGCCCGAACCATCTCCCGTTTTTTGGGGGACGATTACACCGTGGAGTCGTCCATCGGCCACATTCGGGACCTCCCGTCCACGGCCGCGGAGATTCCCGCGAAGTACAAGAAAGAGAAGTGGGCGCGCCTCGGCGTCGATGTCGATCAGGACTTCAAGGCTCTCTATGTCATCCCGAGCGGCAAGAAGAAGCAGGTCGACACGCTCAAGAGAAAGCTCAAGGACGCCACCGAGCTCTACCTCGCGACTGACGAAGACCGTGAGGGCGAGGCCATCGCGTGGCATCTGATCGAAGTTCTGAAGCCGAAGATCCCGGTCAAGCGGCTGGTCTTTCACGAGATCACCAAAGCGGCCATCGCCCAGGCCCTCGAATCGCCGCGCGAGATCGACGACCAACTCGTGGCCGCACAGGAGGCCCGCCGAATTCTCGACCGGCTGGTGGGGTACGAGATCTCACCGGTGCTGTGGCGAAAGCTCCGCCCGAAGCTCTCGGCCGGCCGCGTCCAGTCGGTCGCCACCCGCCTCATCGTTGCCCGTGAAGAGTCGCGGATGAATTTCGTTGAGGGTTCATTCAGCCGGATCGAGGCCCGATTCGCCATCGACGGCACCGAGTTCTCGGCCCGCCTCGCCGAGCTCGGCAACCGCAAGGTCGCCATCGGCAAGGACTTCGACTCCGAGACCGGCAGGCCCGGCAACCAGAAGATTCTGGTCCTCGAGAGCGACAAGGCCAAGGCCGTCGCAGCCGAGCTCGCGGACTCCACCTTCACCGTCGACGAGGTCAAGGAAAAACCCTTCACCAATCGACCCTACCCGCCATTCATGACCTCGACGCTGCAACAGGAGGCCGCGCGCAAGCTCCGGTTCAACGCGCAACGAACCATGCGGGTGGCGCAGAGCCTCTATGAGAACGGCTTCATCACCTACATGAGAACCGACTCCTTCACCCTGTCGAGCGAGGCGCTGCAGGCGGCTCGATCACAGGTTCGCGAGCTCTACGGCGACGAGTACCTGCCCGAATCGCCGAGGATCTACAAGTCCAAGTCGAAGAGCGCCCAGGAGGCCCACGAGGCCATCCGGCCCGCCGGGGACCGTTTCAGGACCCCAAAGAGCGTCGCCGCAAGCCTCGACAAGGACCAGCTCCGCCTCTACGAGTTGATCTGGAAGCGCACGCTGGCCTCGCAGATGCGCGACGCCAAGGGCGTCCGCACCAACGTGCGGATCGCTGCACCGACCACCGACGACGGCGACGCGGCCTTCACGACCTCGGGCAAGGTCATCAGTTTCCCCGGCTTTCTCCGCGCCTATGTCGAGAGCTCCGATGACCCCCGGGCCGAGGTCGCCGACCAGGAGAAGCTGCTGCCGCGGCTGGTCGCCGGGCAGCGCACGATAGCCGAGGGGGTCGACGCCACCGATCACACCACTCAGCCGCCGCCGAGATACACCGAGGCGACGCTCGTCAAAGAACTCGAAGCGCGCGGCATCGGCAGGCCTTCGACCTACGCCACCATCATCCAGACCATCCAGGACCGCGGCTATGTCTGGAACAAGAGCCAGACCCTCGTGCCGACCTTCACCGCCATCGCGGTGGTTCACCTGCTCGAAAATCACCTGCCGGATCTGGTGGACTACGACTTCACCGCCCGCATGGAGGACGAGCTTGACGCCATCGCCAGCGGTCAACGCGAACCGGTGCCGTGGCTGAGAGACTTCTATTTCGGGGGTTCAAGCGAGGGCGGCGGGCGCTCGATCATGCGGATGGGCCTCCAAGGCCTGCTCAAGGAGACCACCGAGGGCATCCACCCGCGCGAGGCCTCGAAGATCCTCATCGGGAAAAACGCCGACGGCGAGGAGATCGTCGTCAGGATCGGCCGCTACGGACCCTATGTCCAGCTCGGCGAGGAGGGCGCTCGGGCCACGGTGCCCGATGAACTGCCGCCTGACGAGCTGACAACCGAACGCGCCATGACCCTGGTCCGACAGACCGAGTCGGGAGGCAGAGTCGTGGGTCGACACCCGGAGACCGGGGAGGCGATTCTCCTCAGGGAAGGCCGCTACGGACCCTATGTCCAGCTCGGTGAGAACGGCGGCGACAGCAAACCCAAGATGGCGAGCCTGTGGCCCGGGATGACTCTGGACAACGTCACCCTCGAAGATGCGGTCAAGCTCCTGTCGTTCCCCCGGGAGGTCGGTCCGCACCCGGAAACCGGCGAGATGATCACCGCTCTCGTGGGTCGTTACGGGCCCTATCTCGCCATGGGCAAGGAAAACCGCTCGTTGCCCGACCACCAGAGTCTGATGCTCGGCGTCTCCGAGGCGGTGGAGCTCTTCAAGCAGCCCAAGGGCGGTCGCGGGCGAACCTCCGCCTCGGTGCTCAAGGAGATCGGGCCGCACCCCGAGAGCAACGAGAATCTCCAGGTCAAGACCGGCCGTTTCGGACCGTACGTGACCGACGGCACGGTCAACGCCACGATTCCCAAGGGCACCGATCCCGAGACCCTCACCATGGATCAGGCGGTCGAGTTGATCGCCAAGCGTGAGGAACGGATGCGGGAGCAGGGCAAAGACCCGAGGGCGAAGAAGAAGGCAGCACCGAAGCGGAAGAAGAGAACGTAGTTCTTAATTCTCGGTTCTTAATTCTTGATTACACCGCTAGCGGACACCGTGGAACTGCGATGGATGATTCAGAATTCAGAATTGAGAATTTCGCGGACCTCTTCGAGGCTCTCTCGGCGCCTCGCTCAGGCGAGTCAAATTTGACACCGGGTATCGCTGCGTGTACACTCCCGCGGCTTCGTGTCAGGAGGATCAGGTATGGCAAAGGGACATCGCATCACCGTCAAGCTCAAGAGTACGGAGAGCCCGTACATGTACTCGGTAAAGAAAAACAAGCAGAACACCCCTGACCGGCTCGAGATCAAGAAATACGATCCCGTCGTGCGCAAGCACGTGGTATTCAAAGAGTCGCGCTGACGTCAGTCACGGAGGGCGCCCACCGGCGCTTGCGCCGACGTCAAAGGCCCGGACCAGAACGGCAACCCCGGAGGTCCGGGTCTTACTGTGTCCGGTAGGTAGTGAGGACGTGAGAGAGTCAGAAGATTGGGAGCGAGGTCATTTCCTCACCCTCTAACCTTCTCACCTTCTTACCTCCTCTCTCGGATAATCGCGATTCTGTATCATGTTGAAACCGTCACGCCCGGGAGGAGAGCTGGCCGATCATGGACGTGCTCAGAGAATTCCTCGAGTTCATCGAGTCATCAACGCCGGAGTCGGTCGAAAAGCTGATGCACCGTGTTCTGCTCAAGTGCCGCGAGCTCACGGGGGCGGAGGCCGGCACCATCTTCATCGTCCGCGGTCGCGGACCCAGCCGGCGGCTCGAGGCGGCGGACTCACAAAACGACGTCATCGCCGTGAAATCGGCTTCGTTCGTCATGGCCATGACCCCGTCCTCCATCGCCGGATACACCGCCACCACCGGCGAAACGGTCTTTGTCGAAGATCTCTATGATCTCCCCGGCAGTGTGCCCTTCACCTTCGACCGCCGATTCGACGAGCGGCACGGGTATCACAGCCGTTCGATGTTGTCTTTCCCGCTGCTCAACTACGACCGCAGGGTCGTCGGAGTGGTCCAGCTCATCAACCGGAGGTCGGACGCGGTCGATCAACCGTTGCCGTTCGGCGAAGAGCAGGCCGGCCTCATCGTTCCGGTCAACCACTTCGTCGGCAACGCCATCGAACGAGCCGACATGCTGCAACGGATCAAGGCGCAGAACGTCAGGCTCCGCGATCGCAACAAGACCCTGGCCGAACAACGGGCGAGGATCGCCGCGCTGCAGGAAGAGACCGAGGAGGCCTTCCAGCTCTCCATCAACCTCCTCGCCCGCGCGGCCGAGGTTCACGACACCAGCACCGCGTCACACGTCCTCCGGGTCAACGAGTACTCCCACTTCATCGCCCAAAAATGCGGCATGCCCGCGGAATTCTGCGACCAGATCCGATACTCGGCGCAACTCCACGACGTCGGCAAGATGAGCGTTGATGGGATGGTCCTCCGCAAGAAGGGGCCGCTCGATGACGACGAACGGGCGGAGATGAACCAGCACCCATCCTTCGGCTATCAGATTCTCGAATCCTCGGACCGGCTCCAGATGGCGGCGGCCATCGCCCTCAACCACCACGAGCGTTGGGATGGGACCGGCTATCCCAACCACAGGCGGGGCGAAGAGATCCCCATCGAGGCGAGAATCGTCGCCCTCGCGGACATCTACGACGCCCTCCGCTCGGCGCGGCCCTACAAACCCGGCTTCAGTCACGACGAGGCGCACAGGATCATCCTCGACGGCGACGACCGGATGGATCCGGAGGGCCACCTCGACCCCGATCTGCGGCGCCTCTTCGCCGACCACCACACCGGAATGGCCGAGATCTGGGACCGGCTCGCGGGGTGAAGGGTAAAGGGTCAGGGGTTAAGAGTGAGCAGGTGAGGGGGTAAGGAAGTTAGGAAGTTAGATGGTTAGAAGGGTGGCGGGCCTCTACACTCACGGCCTGCTAATCGAGCATCTCCGTTTTCACCTTCTCGCAGCGAGCGAAGCGAGCGCTCATCTTCTCACAGCGACCGGAGGGAGCGCTCACTCTTCACAGCGAGCGAAGCGAGCGCTGACTTCCTCACCTCCTCACGACTCACGACTCACGACTCACGAAGATCAAGTATCATCCCCAGCTATGGGCAAGCTCATCGATCCGAACCGCACCCGTCTCGCACGGCAGGCACGCGAAGAGCGGGCCAGGAAGATCCTCGACGCCGCAGAAGCGTCGTTCGTCCGTTTTCCCTACTCCGAGATCACCCTCGACACCCTCGGTCAACAGGCCGGGGTCAAGCAGGGCCAGGCGACCCTCGCCTTTCGGAGTCGCGAAGAGCTCTTCATGACCGTCATCCGCGCCCGGATGAAGGAGTGGTACGACGCCCTCGAGACCTCTCTTCGCTGTTCGGAGGCCCCCTTGAGTCGCGGGGAGGTCGCCGATCTCGTCGCCTCGAGCCTGGCCGAACGACCCGACCTGACACGGCTTCTCGGGCCCCTCCACATGGCGTTCGAGCTCCACGAGGACGGGATGCAGGTCCACCAGTTCTACCAGTGGCAGCGGGAACGGCTGCTCGAACTCGCCGCGCTCCTCGCGAAGCGAGCGGCCGGCGTCCATCAATGGGACGGCTTCGACGCCCTCTACCGCAGCCAGCTCATCGCCGCCGCGGTCCACCCCGTGAGCCGGCCGGTGGGCAACCTCGCGGTCGACCTCATGGCGGACGACCACC
>JAHECW010000306.1 GCA_024641545.1 Acidobacteriota bacterium | reverse complement strand
TAGGCCTCGAGCGCATCGAGCGCATCCTGCCGGATCTGCAATCCGCCGCGCCCGAGCTGGAGGGCGAAGCGCTCGAGGTAGCCGTGGATGAGCGGCGCCACATCCTCCCGGCGGCGCCGGAGGGGGGGCACTTCGAGGGCGACCACCGAGAGCCGATAGTAGAGGTCCTCGCGGAACAGGCGGTCATCGATGGTGCGCTGCAGGTCGCGGTTGGTCGCCGCCATGACCCGGACGTCGACCGCCAGAGTCCGTTCCGCCCCGAGCCGCTGGATCTTCCGCTCCTGGAGCACCCGAAGGAGCTTGCTCTGAAGATGGGTCGGCATGTCGGCGATCTCGTCGAGGAAGAGGGTGCCGTGATGGGCCATCTCGAAGTGGCCGCGATGCGCCCGGATCGCGCCGGTGAAGGCGCCCTTCTCGTGGCCGAAGAGCTCGCTTTCGAGCAGGTTCTCCGGAACCGCGGCGCAATTGACCGCGACAAAAGGACCGGTCGAGCGGTTGCTTGCGCCGTGAATGGCTCGGGCGAGCCACTCCTTGCCGACCCCGGTTTCGCCGAAGATGAACAGCGAAGCGTCCGACCGCGCCACCCGGTCGGCGATGTCGAGCAGCTCGCGCATCGCGTTGCTGCGGGACGCGAAGTCTTCAAATCGGGATTCCGACGCCGAGGTATCGAGCAGTCGTGTGGCTGTTGCCAAATGTCGACTCACCACCGCTTCGAAGGTCGCCGCGAGCATGGCGTCGTCGAGGCGGCTGTTGAGCACCGCAAGGCAGCCGGCGGTGAGGAGCTTGGCCCGTTCGACCGGGTCCTCGTCGGGCTGGAGGACGATGATCTCGGGTCCGTCTGGCAGTCGCCGGAGCTCGTTCACGACATCCACGGGACTCTCCGGGAGGGCGTCTCGACCGAGCACCAGCAGGTCGAACGGTTCCTGCGCCAGGGCCGACCACATCGTCGCCGAATCCGCCGCTTCCTCGATGACGGCGGTTCCACCGAGGAGGCGGTGCAGTCGTCGTGCCTCAGCCTTTCTCTCGATGACGAGAAGTGTTCTACGCAGCACCGGCGGAATCTCCTATCAGAAGACTACACCCGAAATGATCGGAGGTAAACCCTCCGAACAGGCTCAGGAGAATCACAGTGGCAACGCAGTGGTCGTGGCATCGGAATTGCTGTGAGTCGCGGCATGAACGCATCCTCTGGCCAGTTCACACGCAAGGGGAACAGGTCGCGACCGGTCCCGCCGCGCCCAACGCCACGTCAGGGTGAGCGCACGCGGCCCGCCGGAACACCGATCTCCCCGACGCCGCCTGTCGCTGAGCGGCCGCCGGGTCCGCTCCCCAAGAGGTGACCGGCGGAGGATCAGGAGGAAAAGATGATCTCTCGAATGCAAGCTGCCGGAACCGGCATGCAAACCGGACCGACGATGACGCCTGTGCCGCCGCAGACCCGTGGATTGACGGTTCTGGGTTGGGTTGTTGTTTGTTTTTCAGTGATTCCGCTCGCGATGGGAGCGACCGGCGATGGCGTCTGGATCGGCTGGAGCGGCGCAGTGATGCTCGCCGCCGGCATCGCGATGGTGGTGATCGGCGGGCGGCCCCGAAACGTCGAGCCCCGATGACGGTGGGTTGAAATCAGGACGGGGATCTGCGTCTCAAGATGAGGGCGACGGCTGCAGCCGCTGCGGCGGCGAGGGTGATGATGAGAATCTTGTGGCTCGAGCGAACCATGGTTGCCTCCGTGTGGAGATTCGGGGCTTTTTCGCCCATTGAACCTCGCTCGGAATGGAAGCAAGAGTGATGCCACTCTCGCCGGCTTCGGGGGATGTTCTCCCGGGGAGATGGCGGTCACTGCTGACCGACAGCGGCATCTTCGTCGGCAACCCGGCCGGCGGTGACGGTGAGGTTGTCTTTGACGAGGGTTTGCGCCCGATTCTTGAAACCGACCTCGGCCACGGGCGTCGGGTTGAAGGAAGCGCAACCGGGGGACAGCATCACGGCCGAGAGGCCCACGATCCCGAGGAGGAGTCTGTTCTTGCCTGGCATATCGGGAGTCTCCGTGCTCCGAAGATAGCAGATCGGCCCCGTCAGTTTTCGACTGCGCCCGTTCTTCGGTCGAGGCGCCTGCCGTTGTCCGGCGGACGCCGACGCACGGCGCTTGCTACAGTTGGGGTGTGAGACCAAGCAACCTCGCTCATCGAGTCCTCCTCGCCGGGTGCCTGACCGCGGCCGTCGCGGTTTCGAGTCCGGCCGAGACCGGCGGTCTCTCGACGGGCGGGTCCGCTCACCCGCCGGGAGCGGCCCTGATCCCGGAGGAACTGCTCGTCGACCTCGGTCCGGCGGCGATCACCGTCCACGACTACGGTTCCATGCGGCTCGTATGGTTCGAGGGTGATCCGCCGGAACGGCTCCGCGGACGCGCCCACGTACTGCCGGCCGCCGAGCGTGTCGGTTTCAGGGGTTGGAGTG
>JAHECW010000200.1 GCA_024641545.1 Acidobacteriota bacterium | reverse complement strand
GGGGGAGGAGGGAACACGGTGCGGCTGCGCCACCCGAACGGTTATGAGACCAACTACCTCCACCTCAGCCGATACGGCAAGGGGGTGCGAACCGGCGTCCGGGTGACCCAGGGTCAGGTGATCGGCTATGTCGGTTCGACCGGACTCTCCACCGGTCCACACCTGGACTATCGAGTCCGACAGAACGGGAAGTGGATCAACCCACTGGCCATCTCGTCGCCCCCGGTCAAACCCCTGGAGGCCGACCGCCTCCGACGTTTCCTCGGACACGCGCTGGCGGTTCTCGATCTTCTCGATGGCCGTGAGGCGCCGATTGGAGCCAGATCTTGAATTCCCGTTCGACCTCGGTGCGGGTTGCCGCACCATGCCGCGTGGATCTCGCGGGCGGCACCCTGGACATCTGGCCGATCGGCCTCCTGCACCCGGGATCGCTCACGGTCAACATCGCCCTCCCGGTCGAGGTCGAACTGGAGGTGGATCTCGATGGCGAGCCGGATTCGGCTCTGCACACCGCCCCCGACGGAGAGGTTCGGAGGCTCGGACCCGCGCAGGCCTCCACCGACCTCACCGCAGCAGTGGTCTTTTCCGTCGTTCCGCGTGGTGGTGTTCGGGTCCGGGTGATCAACCAGGCGCCCTACCGATCGGGAATCGGGGGCTCATCGAGCTATGGAATCGCCCTTGTTCGCGCCCTTTCCGAGTTGCTGGGAAAGGTTGTGGTCGAGGAGTCCATGGTGGCCCTCATCCGCGATATCGAGGCGCGGGTTCTCGGGGTTCCCACCGGTGAACAGGATCACTGGGCCGCGGTCCGTGGCGGAGTCCTCGCCCTCCACCTCGAAGCAGGCGGCAACCGCGTCGAGCGCCTCGACGTGGCGCCGGAGTGGCTGAGCGAGCGAATGACGGTCTTTTTCTCGGGAATCCGTCACCGTTCGGGGATGGTCAACTGGCAGGTCATCCGGCGACGGTTGGACGGCGACGCTGCAACAACCAGTGCCTTCAACGAGATCGCGGCGGCGGCTCGGGAATGCCGTTCCGGATTGATCGCGCACGACGAAGAAGCGGTCGCGGCGGCCGTTCAACGCGAGTGGAAGGCTCGGCGCCGGCTGGCTCCGGATGTCAGCACCGTCGAGCTCGGCGAGCTGATCGGCGTGGCGCTCGAGCACGGGGCGACCGCGGTGAAGGGCTGCGGCGCCGGAGGCGGCGGCAGCATCGTCGTCTGGCATCCCGTCAATGCCCGAGAGGACATTGTCGCCGGCCTCGAAAAAGCATCCAACCGGGGCCGCGTGCTCGCCACCCGTGCCGCGACTGAAGGCGTCCGGCTTATTCGGGGATTTTGAGCTTCTGACCGACCTTGATGAGGTTCGGGTCGTTGAGAATGTCGCGGTTGGCCTCGAAGATCTTCATGTATGCGCTGGCCTTGCCGTAGTACTTCTGGGAGATGTGCCCGAGGGTGTCGCCGGCGGCCACCATGTGGTAGCGCTCGGTCGGCGGTTCGGGATCGGATTCAACCTCGACCAGCGGCTCGGGCTCCGGCGCCGGTTTGTCGACCTTGATGGTGTTGATGATGTTGTCCGGGGAGACCATCTCATCGAGCTTCTGCATGGCCATCGTCGCGATCTCGCGGCTCGGCGCCTCGCCGGTCAGGGTCACGACCTTGCCTCTGACCTGGGCGCCGAGGTGCCGGACACCGAGATTCATGGCCTTCATTTCCGTGATGGCTTGATTGACCTTGTCTTCGAAAGATTTTCCCAGGAGATCGAACAGACCCATGAGCTGCTCCTTTGTCGTTCATGATTTTCGTACCTAGCCCATTGGCTGAAATGAACTATATCAGGACCGGATATACTCCGGGCACACAGTTTGGTGACCGTGGCCTGAAAGGACGAAGGGGAACTCGATGGAAGATCGCGAACTCTATCTCGGCACCGGCATCGACGGTCATGATCGCATTCTCCTCGATATGGATCACCTGACCACGCATGCGGTCTGCCTCGGGATGACCGGCTCCGGCAAAACCGGTCTCGGGATCGTCGCGCTCGAGGAACTGGCGCGGAGGAGAGTGCCGCTGCTGGTCATCGATCTCAAGGGCGACATGGTGGACCTTCTGCTCAACTTCCCGGACCTCGCACCGGAGTCCTTCGTTCCGTGGCTGGCGGCGGACGAGGTGGGGGACCGGAGCCCCGAGGACGTCGCCGGGGAACAGGCCGAGAAGTGGCGGCGGGGGCTCGAACGGGCGGGTCTCTCCTCGAACGACATGGCGTCGGTCAAAGAGGGTGTTGAGTGGCAGCTCTTCACCCCTGGCGTCGCCTCGGTCGCGCCGTTGGACATTCTCCCGACCTTGAACGCCCCCGATGGTTGGGATCCCGTTGCGGATCCCGATGCCGCCACCGACAGAGTCAACGGAGTGGTCGGCGCGCTGCTCTCCCTGGTGGGTCGCGGCGGCGACCCGTTGTCGGATCGAGATCACGTGCTCACGGCTTCGGTGATCCTCGAACACTGGACGAGGGGCGACGGTCTCGATCTGGGGCGATTGCTCGCGAGCCTGGCCGATCCGCCGATCGAGGTGCTCGGCGCCCTGCCTCTGGATGTGTTCTACCCGCGCGACGATCGCATGAAGCTCGTTTTGGCGCTCAACACCCTGCTTGCCAGCCCGGCATTTGCCGCCTGGACCAGGGGGACGCCTCTGACCATGGAAGCGCTGCTGGGCACCCGGAGCCGGCCGCGCGCCAGCATCGTGTCGGTTGCGCACCTGGATGAGCGCCAACGGCTGTTCGTGATCGGCCTGCTGGTCTCGGAGTTGGTGGCGTGGATGCGGACCCAGCCCGCTTCATCGGGGATCCGAGCGCTGCTCTACATGGACGAGGTCTTCGGCATCCTGCCGCCGCATCCGGCAAATCCACCCACCAAACGGCCGCTGCTGACCCTTTTCAAACAGGGCCGCGCATTCGGCGTGGGTGCATGGCTCGCAACCCAGAACCCCGTCGACCTGGACTACAAGGCCCTCGGCAACGCCGGCGTCAAGCTGATCGGCAGGCTGATCACCGATCGTGATCGAGAACGGGCGCTGGAAGGGCTGGGTATCAGCGTCCTCGATGACGGCCGAGATGCCGACGATGTGGTCGCCCGACTCGGCAAGCGGGAGTTCCTTCTCGATGATGTCCGCGATCAACCCCGGGTTCGGTTCTTCGCGTCTCGGTGGGCGATGAGCTATCTTCGCGGGCCGGTGACGCTGGCGGAAATGGCGCCCTTGGCCGGCCGCAACCCGCCGGCGGCGGGCCCTTCGGAGCCGGTCTCGTCGCGTTCCGCGACCGTGGGTGCGAGCTCGCCGCCGGTACTGCAGCACGGCCTGAGTACCCGGTTCCGGGCCTCCCGGGGCGGGATGGCGCAACCCTTCGTTTTTGTCCGAAACCGGCTCGCCGTGAACAGCAGGACTCTCGGCCTGACCCGTGAGCTGGAAGAGGACTGGTGGATTTCGGCGGACAGCGACGGGCGTTTGATCTGGGACGAGGCCGAGCTTCTCGATGCGCCGCCCGAACTCGTCGCTGAACCGCCGGCAGGCATGACCTTTCCGGCAGCGGCGCCGGCGCGGCTGGGCGACGAGGCGGCGCGGGCGGAGCGCGATTTCGCCGCCTGGCGGGCCCGCCGGCCGGTCGAGGTTCTGGTCAACCGGGAGCTCAAGGTCGCCGCCGAACCGGGCGAGAGCCGGGAGACGTTCATCCGGCGCTGTCTCGAAATCGCCGACCTGGCGGACGACGCCTCCCAGGACCGGATGCGCGCGCGGTACGAATCTCGGAAGAATGCCCTCGAAAAGCGGCTCGCCCGTGAACGCGATGAGCTTGAACGCGACCGCCGGACGCTCGCATCGCGCAAGGCGGAAGAGTCGCTTGGACTGGTCGAGGGCCTGTTCTCGGTGCTGCTCGGCTCGAAGAGCCTTCGCTCGGCCTCCTCGAAAGCCGCTTCCAGGGTCAAGACCGCCGCGGGAAAAAGGCGGATGCGGCAAACCGCCGAGGGTTCGGTGACCGAGTCGGTCAACGAGATCGACCGGCTCGAAGAGGAGCTGGCGGAGCTTGCCGAGCAGTTGCAGGGAGAAATCGACCGGATCGCCGAGGAGTCGGAACGGCGCGCCGAACGGGTGGAACTGGTGGCGCTCCGACCCGTTCAACGCGACATCGAGGTCGGGGATCTGTGGTTGGTCTGGTCCTGAATCGTGGCCACGAGAAAACTCAGTCGAGGCACCGCTGCTGGTATCCTCGTTCCATGACTAGGGGTTCTCCATGACCTCGGCGCAGAAGATCATTCTCGTCCGGCACGGCGAGTCGACGAGCACCCTGGAGAATCCTCAGCGTCCGTTGGCGATCACCGGGCGTCAACACGCCGAACAAATGGCGAGTTGGCTCGTCGGGTGCGGCTATGAAGTCGAGGAGGTCGTCCACTCGTCCAAGCTCAGGGCGCGGCAGACGGCCAAGATCTTCGGCTCCCGCCTGGGGCTCCACGCGTCCCATGTGCGGGAAGTGCCCGGTCTCAAACCCAATGACGAACCCGCCACCGCGGCGGAGACCGTCGAAGTTGACCGGCGGTCGATCATGATCGTCAGTCACCTGCCGTTTCTCAATCGTCTCGCGAGCCTCGTGCTGGTCGGCGACCCGGAACGGCTCCAGTTCCAGTTCTCGGATGCGGGCGCCGTCATTCTCGCGCGGGTCAGCGGCGGTTGGCGGATCGAGGCCGTGGTCGGTCACGAGATGCTTTGAGTCCGGTCGCTGCAGGGCAGGGTGGCCCCGCCGTCAGCGCCCCGCCGCCCACCGATCGGAAACCGACCTTGGCTGTTGAGAACGACCGCGAAGAGGAGGGCCGAGGGCAGGAGCTGGATGATGAGACGCGGAAACATGGTCTGCGCGTAGACCTCCATTGCCTGCCACTGCACCTCGGTCAGACCGAGGACCGCGAGGGCGATCATCAGGTAGAGCGGCGCCGCGAGCCCGAGCAGCGCGATCGGCTGACGAGAAGCCCGCACAAGCCCGATCACGAGAGCGACCGGGAGAAACAGTCGAAGCACGCCCCAGCTCGGGTCGGCGATCAGCTCAGCGAAGGCGAGCGTGGCCAGCCTCGGTGCGAGGGCCAGCAGAGCGATCGCCTCCGAAATCGAGGGGACGGCCACATCCGAGCTGGTGGGGAGATGGGAATGGGCCAGTCTGAGAAGGACGAGCGCCGCGAGGGGTGTCGTCAACGCCAACCATGCCCCGGTGTTTCGCCGTTCACCGCTGAACGCCACTGTCGCCAGGCCGAGCCCGCAGATCAGCACCGTCCACAGCAGGCCTTCGTTCTTGAAGCTGAGCGCCAGGATCAGGGTCGCCGAGCCCGCGGCCAGGCTCTGCAGATCGCGGGTTGTGAGGCCGCGGACGAAAAGGCCCGCCGCCAGGGCCGCGCACAGGCCGAGGGGTAAATCGGCGTAGCCGCTCGACGCGGCGCCCGCGAAACCGATTTGCCAGACGGCAGGCGTCCACAGCAGCAGCCCCAGGGTTGCCATCGCCATGCGCCGACCGGCCCACTCGGACATCAGCACGCCGAGCAGGAGGAGCCCGGTCGCGAGGGTCAGGATCAGTCCGCGGTTCATCATGAGCTCATCGCACCGGCCGGCGGCCGCGGCGTGCTCGAAGAGCACGATGGCGTAGCCGATCGGGTAGCCCTGGTGCGGCTGCAGCCAATCCGGGTTGACGAAGGCTTCAGAGCGGAGGAACTCGCCGTGGAAGAGGAGACCGGCCTTGGCGCTCCAGATGGCGAGCGGGTCCCAGTGGTGGAGGGGCACACACCAGGCCGAAAACACGATCAGCAGCAGCGGCGGCGCGAGCTGCGCCGCGAGAACGAGATCGATCAACCCGAGCCGCGCGCGCTTCCGGTGGGCGACCGAGCCGGCACGGTCCGCGCCTGCCGCCCGCCAGCGCCGCACGAGCCAGACCAGCCCCATCGCGAGCCCGCTTCCGATCAGCGCCCGTGCCGCGACGATCGGCACCGGCGCCAGCGCCGCCCATCCGTAGAGCACCACCACGTGCAGCGCCAGGCCGGCAAAGTAGGCCTCGATCAGCCGCCGGACCGACACCCGTTGACCGGAGGCGATCATCTCGAGGGCAAGCAGGCCGGCGCCGAGCCAGCCGAGGTGGAGGAGAACCAGCTTGAGCATCGCCACTCAGGGGCCCCTTCGAGCAACCACAGCATCCCACCCGTCGATGCCATCCTCGAAGTTGTCGGCGTGGATTGTCGGCAACTGGTGGATCTTCAAGCACGGTCCCCCCGAGCCGTCGTGGCTCTCGAACCACCACCGGGTCGCGTCGTCGACCCGCTCCAGGTGAACCACCACGAACGGATCCCCTGCGGCCGCGAGGCGCCGGCGCACCGCCGGACGGTCGAAATCGACGCGGCGCGGCTGCAGACGCAGCGCCAGAAACCAGTCGGGCCCGCCTCGATTGTCGACCAGGACCGGTGCATCGCCCGGCACCGCGGCGGTCAAATCCCGGGCCGCCAGAATGGCGGCGCGGAGCCGGTCGTTGAGCACGAGGCGGAGCTCGTAGGGTTGCGTGTGGGCGACCCTCCCCAACCACCAGCGCAGGGTCTGCGCCAGCGGCGCCGCCTCGGTGGCGACGGCAACGATCAGGCAGCCCGCCGCGAGCACTCGCACTCCCCGACCGAGACGCGAAGACCAGGGAGATCGCATCAGGCTGGTTGTCCTCGCCGGCATTTTTCGATCCTATCATGCGGCCGGCCCGGGCAAACGCGGCGAGCCCACATCTCTCGGCAAATTTCGCGACGATGCTTTATCGGAGTTTCTTGCTCTTGACATTGGCCGGTCCGAAGGCGATATTCAAGGGCAGAAAAGCAAGAAAACCAGAGATGGTAATTGTGTTGCGTGTGACCGGACGACGGGTGTTGCGCCCGAATCGACGTCGGTCGCCGGGGCGGCGACGCCGGTCGATGGGCGATGAGACCGTCGATATGGACCGTTGCGGTAGATCGGGTTCGGTTGTCTGCTGAGTTGTTCGGGACGCCGCAGAGGTCCTTTCGTGGGTGTTGGACCGGGCTCCACCGGTCCGGAGCTTGATGGGGCCACCGCCGCCGGTGGAGAGCGTCCGGCGGCACCGGCTCGGTTGAGTTGACGCGGCAGCGCGCGGGGATCTCCGACGGTTCGGATCATGAACACTCCACGTCGTGGCGGGGTTCGGTGCGTGCACACCACCGCCTTCCGCCGTCCTGCGAACGCCGCGGTCTGGGGGAGGAGGAGACCATGGGTTCCTGCGGGCGACTTCGCGCGGCGTCGTTGGTGGTGTGCTTCACAATCGTGCTCGCAATTGCTGCGGCGCCGTCCGCGGCCCAGGGCTGCCCGGAGAGGGTGGGCCAGTGGCCGTACGGAACAGCGCTCACGGTCGCCGTGTCCGGAGAGTACCTGTACTTCGGCCAAGGTTTCGGCCTGACGGTCGCCGAGCTCACCGACCCGGCGGCGCCGCGGGTGGTCGCCGAGGCCGCCGGCCTGCCCAGCTACGCCCAGTCGTTCGTGATCTCGGGCGGCTACGCTTACGTGACGGACATGTTGGGAGGCGTGAGCGTGATCGACGTGACGACACCGACGGCGCCGTTCCTGGTCGGCTTCGTCGAGACCTCCGCCTCCTTCGCCTACTCGGTCGCGGTGGCGGGCGGCTATGCATTCGTGGGAGCGGGTCCCTGGGGCCTGGTGGTGGTCGATGTCTCGGACCCGACGGCGCCGCTGGAGGTCGGAGCTCTCGACACGGCGGGTGTGGCCTACGAGGTGGCCGCGGCCGGCGGCTTCGCCTACGTCGCGGACGAGGCTGCAGGCCTCCGGGTCATCGACGTCTCGGACCCGACGGCACCGGTCGAGGTCGGTGTCGTCGACACCCCGGGCCTTGCCATCGGCGTGACCGTCGCCGGCGGTTTCGCCTACGTGTCGGATTACGATGCCGGCTTGCGGGTGGTCGACGTCTCGGACCCGACGGCGCCGCTCGAGGTCGGCTTCGTCGACTCGCCGGGCGATGCCTATCAGACGGCGCTCGCGGACGGCTTCCTCTACCTGGCTGACGGCTACTCGGGCTTGCGGGTGATCGACGTGTCGGATCCGTCGGCGCCGGTCGAGGTCGGCGCCGTCGCCACCGCCGACTACGCCTGGGCGGTGACCGTCGCCGGCGGTCTCGCCTACGTCGGGGACATGATTGGCGGCGTCCGGGTGGTCGACGTTTCGGCGCCGTCTGCGCCGGTCGAGGTCGGTTTCATCCCAGTCCCGGGAATGACCTGGGCGGTCGCGGCGGCGCGCCGCCTCGCCTACGTCGGCTTCTACCCCTCGGGGTTCAGGGTGCTCGACGTCTCCGAACCGGCCGCATCGGTGGAGCTGGCGTTCCTCCCGACCCCGGGCCCGGTCAACGACGTCGCGGTCGCCGGCAGCGTCGTCGGTGTCGCGGACCAGGTCGCGGGCCTTCTGGTGATCGACGTCTCGGACCCCTCGGACCCGGTCCAGGTGGCCGTCGCCGACACCCCGGGCATCGCCTTGGGCGTCGCGGTCGCGGGAGGCTACGCCTACGTGGCGGACGGGATCCAGGGGATGCGCGTGATTGACGTGTCGAGGCCTTCGGCGCCGGTGGAGGTCGGGTTCTTCGACACCTACAGCCTTGCCCAGGACGTCGAGGTCGCGGGCCGTTACGCGTACGTCCTCGACAGGATCGCCGGCCTGTATGTGGTCGACATCACGTCGCCGTCGACGCCGGTCGAGGTCGGCCGGGTCAGGACGTCGGGCACGCCGTTGGCGGTCGCAGTGTCGGGCCGCCACGCCTTCGTCGCCAACGGCGGTATGGGTCGTCTGGGGCTGCAGGTGATCGACGTCTCGACGCCGTCGGCGCCGGTGGAGGTGGGCTTTTCCGCCCCGCCGACGACGGGCGCACAGGCTTGGCGGGTCGCCGCCGCCAACGGCTACGCCTACGTGTCGTGGCGGCTCCCTTCCGGGATTCCGGACGGCTTCTCGGTCATC
This sequence comes from Acidobacteriota bacterium, assembly GCA_024641545.1. Lineage (GTDB taxonomy): Bacteria > Acidobacteriota > Thermoanaerobaculia > Thermoanaerobaculales > Sulfomarinibacteraceae > JAHECW01. The sequence continues at coordinate 24 of JAHECW010000200.1, read as the reverse complement.
GAGGTGACGACACCGTCGGACCCG
>JAHECW010000199.1:5167-9061 GCA_024641545.1 Acidobacteriota bacterium | reverse complement strand
CGGGATGTTGAATGCATAGCAGGCGAGCGGCGCAAGGGTCAGCGGCCAGAGACCGGCGACGAGGTCGCCGAGGGTTGCCGGCCGGCGTCCGCCGCGCTGCGCCCAGCGGAGCCCCGCAGCGAGGACGACCGCGGACGCCAGGGACCACAGTCCGAGGCTGAGTAAGAGCTCGGATCGAAGCGCTGTCGACAACAGTGAACCGCCGAGCATGGCCGCGAGCGGCGGCCGGTGGACCACCGCCATTACCGAGTAGCCGACGCAGAGCGCGAGCACCGCGGCGTGGGCGAAGGCGGCCGGCCCCGCGAGGGGCCTCAGCTTCAGCACCGGGCTGGTCGTTCCGCTCATCGTGGTCCGAGTTTACCGAAGCCGTGATTCATGACGATCCCGGACCGCCGGCGACAGCATCCGAGAGATGTGCCAGCAGCAGGACCTGAAAGAGCCGGCCGGCGAGGACCGCCTTGACGGCGTTCGCGGCCCGGGTGTCACAAAGCGGTGCGGTGACCCGGTCGAGCAGTCGCCTCCGCTCGGCGGCATCGAGATCGGGGTTGCTCTCCTCCGTCCACTGCCAGAGGCGATCGTAGAGGGACCACGCGGTTTCCCGAAAGAGAGCGGCGAGCTCGCCCTCCTGCGCCCGGACATACTGTCGGGAAGCGAGGACCATCAAGCCCTCGCTGATGCCTCCCGTCAGCACCCGCATGGCCAGATCCCGGGTGTCGCAGCCCTCGAAGAGCTGCTCGAGAACCACGCCGCCGACGGCGCCGACGTCGAGCTTGGAGGCGAGGTGGTTGAGATCCCGTGATGAGGTCGAGGTGGCGAATCGATCGAGAAACGAGTGGAACTCGCGGATGATCTCGAGCGGGCGGTCGTCCGGCGATGCGCCGCCCTCGAGAAGGTCGGCGCGGAGCTCCCACAGCGCCGCCGGGGTTGGTGAGGTCAACGCTGTCTCGAAAGATGGAGGTCGTCGCATCGCTCCTCCGGGGTCGATTTTCCGGTCCGCTACACTGTGCTGCCGCGAGCCATGGTATCAACACAGGGGCTGCGAGAGAACGGAGGCTTGAAATGCCGCGACTGACGACCATCGACCTCGGGTTCCAGGGATTCAGCCAGGTGATTGCGGCCTATGCCGCCGAGACCGGGGACGGTCGATTCGTCCTCTTCGAGAGCGGTCCGGCAAGCTCGGTCGAAGCCGTCGAACGCGCGGTCGCCGACCTCGGGTTTGCCCTTGCCGACCTGGCGGCGATCTTCGCCACCCACGTCCACCTCGACCACTCCGGCGGCGCCGGGGTCCTGGCGCGGCGGACCGGGTGCACGGTCCATGCGCACCCTGCCGGCGTGGCCCACCTGATCGATCCGAACGCCAAGCTCCTGCCGAGCGCCGAGCGGCTCTACGGCGACCGGCTCGAACCCTTGTGGGGAAAGACCGAGGGCGTGCCGTCGCGGCAGCTCAAGACGGTGGGACACGGCGAGAAGATCGTCCTGGGTTCGCTCGAGGTCGTCGGGTGGCATACCCCGGGTCACGCGGTGCACCACGTCGCCTGGCAGGTCGGCGGGGATGTGGTCACCGGTGATGTGGGCGGAATCCGGTTCCCCGGTTCCCGCCACGTCGCGCCGCCCATGCCGCCACCGGACATCGACGTCGAGCTCTGGCGGGAAAGCCTCGATCTTCTGCGGTCGCTCGAGCCCGAACGACTCCTCCTGACCCACTACGGCGCCTTCGACGACGTCGAGCGTCACCTCGACGAGCTCGAAGAGCGGCTCCTGCGCTGGACCGCCATCGCCGAAAAGACGGTCGCGGCCGGCGGCAGCCGCGAGGATCTCGGCGCTGCGCTGCTCGAGCTCGACACCGGGGAGATCGCCGCCCAGTCGCTGCCCGACGATGTCGTCGCGCGTTACCGCCACCTCTGCCCCGTGGTCGAGAACTCCGCCGGGTTGTACCGGTATATCGCGAAGCGAAACGAGTAGATCGCGTCCGACTTAACTGCGATGGCTTTGCGCGTCTTTGCGATGGATGATCTTGGCGCTCTTTGCGATCCAACCCTGCGATGGAAGCTGGATCAATCTGCGCGATCAGCGGTGGGCCGCCGGTGACCTGCGCCCTGCGATCGCTCGTCGGGCAAGGGCACGGGTGAGGGAGAGCTCTGAGGCAGGCCGTCAACGACCCGCCCACGGTGCTTCCGGGGGGAATCGCCATCGCGCCCATGGTGGTGCGGGCGTCTCGCCAGCAAGGAGCCGATCCCGGGATCCGAACCCTACGGCGCCACGCGGCCGCCCGCCCGCCTCGGGGCGTCCTGGTTCGGTGCCAGATCGACCCGCCAGGCGCCGCGGCCGTGGGTGAAGGCGAAGAGCCTCGGATGACCTTCGGGACCGTCGCCGATCGCCAACCACTCGGTCACGGCGTTGGCGAAGCCGGTGTTTTCCACCGCCCAGGTGCGGCCCCGGTCGCGCGAGGTGAAGACTCCGAGATCGGTGCCGAGGTAGATCCGGCTCGGCGTCTCGGGATCGACGGCCACCGAGTGGACCGGGATGTCGGGCAGCGCGGCGGACCCGGTCCCGTCGAGGGATTCCCAGGTCTGACCGTAATTCTCCGATCGCCAGAGGTGCCGACCACCGAAACCGGCGTAGGTCGCGTAGATCACATCCTGGGATCCCGGTTCGAAGGCGAGCGAGGTCACAAACCCCGCTCGCGGCCGCGTCGATTCCCAGGTGCTCGATCCGGTCGCCCACAGGGCGCTCTCGGACCGGTAGACATCACCCTCGCTGGTTCCCGCCACGACCCGCTGGGAGTTGCCCGGCGCCACCGCGATGGCGCTGATCTGGCCGGGCCCGATCGGGCTCCTGCTCGCGGCATCCCAGCGCGATGCCCCATCGTCCGTCCGCCAGAGCCGGTATCCACCGGTCCACAGCCGGCGTGGCTCGTTGAGGTCCATCGTGAAGGGCGTGATGAAGAGGAACCCGGCGTCGTTGGCCCCGTACCCGGCATCGTCGAAGCTCGCCCCGCCGTCGGTGGATTTCGCGAAGCCGAATCGTTGGCTCTCGGCGTAGACGATGTTGGGCGAGCTGGGATCGACGGCGGTGTAGCCGCCGTCGCCGCCGAGGACGAATCTCCAGCCTTCGGAGCCGAGGCCGTCAGAACCGAGGACGGTGCCGTTGTCCTGGGCGCCGGCGATGTACCGGTCGCCGCCCGGATATGGGGTCCCGTGATAGAACTGCGTGATCCCCATGTTGTTGTTGTAGTCGCGGAAAATCACCCGCGAGTGGTTGGGGTCGCAGAGGCCGTCGATGGTGGTGGCGACCGGATCGTAGGGGTTGTCGGTCGAGAAGATGCCGCCATCCCCCGCGCTGAACATCCTGGTGTTCCCGACCCCGTCGAAGTCGGGGTGGAAGACGATGGCGTGCTGGTCGGCGTGGGCGAAGCTCGAGTCCTCGCCCGCCGCCCACCAGTAGGAGGCGACGCCCCAATCGCGGCCGCCGTTGTCCGACCGGAAGAGATCAACGCCGGCGGCCCACACGATGTCGGGATCGACGGGGTCGACGGCGATAACATTGCAGTACCAACCCATCGGGATCCAGGAGTCGTACGACGCCCAGCCGCAATCGGTGTATGCGGAGGTGACCGGGTTGGTCAGCAGCAGGGTGTTGATCCTGTTCGGGTCGGTGTTGTCGACCTGGACCCTCCAACTGCCCGGATTGCCGCCGGCGGTCGAACGGTAGACCGCGTGGAGTCCCTGCTCGAACCGACCGCCCGGCCCGGGAACATTGGACGCCGACAGGGCGTAGATGGTGTTCTGGCGGGAGGGTGCGACGGCGAGGGTGGTGCGACCCATCCCGGGCTGCGAGAGCACCGGTTCCCAACTCGTCCCGTCGGCGATCTTGCGGCGGTAGACCGTGGCCTGG
>JAHECW010000199.1:0-5067 GCA_024641545.1 Acidobacteriota bacterium | reverse complement strand
CGGGTCCGGCCGCCGACGTTGCCCGGCCCCAGGTTCTCCCAGACTCCGAGAAGGCGTTTCGCGGCGAACGAGGGCATCGCGAGGAGCGTCGCCGGGGGTCCGGTCTCGATCTCGCCGCCGAGGCGCGAAGAGTACCGGGGCATCCGGTCCATGTGTTCGAGAGCGGCACGGTAGGCGGCCGGGGCGTCGAATCGGGGGCCCGGACCCTGTCGCTTCCGCCAGTAGAGCTCGGCGGCCGCGTCCGGTTCTTCAAAGGGCCTGGTCGTCGCCGCCGCCTGCCGCCGGATGGATGCGCGGATGATCTCGTTCGCCGGCGTCGGCGCCGTTGGGGGATCTGCGCCGAGAACCGCCGCGATTCCCATCGCCGACCCACAGGCGATACCCAGCCGCAATCCTGCCCTCGTCATGGCTTGACCTCCGCAGCCGGCAACCCGGCCTCCTCCTACAATGTACGCGATGAGCGGGCGATTGTTCGGCAATCGCGGTGGCTCATACTCGAGTACGCGACGCCCGCGGGCGAATACCGCAAGCGGGACCGTGCCGGACGATCCCGAAGATCGGATGCGGTCGAACCCGGATCCTCGGATGCCGTATCTCCCGATCAGCGATCACCCTTCTGTTAGGATGATCCCGTCAGCGGAGGTTGGACATGGCAAAGGCGCGCTCGGTCATTCTCGGTGTCGGATGTTTGATCCTGGTTGTCGGCGTGGTGTTGGCGGCGCTGCTGGTTCGCGGGTTGTCGAAACCGGGTCTGCCCTCCAAGATGGTGCTCGCCGTCAACCTCACCGGTCCCATCGTCGAGATGACCGCCGAGGACCCCTTCGCCGAGATGTTCGGCGACCAGCCGCTCAGCATGCAGGATCTGAGGTGGGCGTTGAATCGGGCCGCCGAAGACGACCGGGTGCTGGGAGTTCGGCTCAGGATCGGCGATGTCGCCGCCGGTTTCGCCATGACCCAGGAGCTGCGCGATCTCCTCCAGGGCGTTCGGGCGAGCGGGAAATGGACCTCGGCCTACCTCGACACGGCGGGTGAGTTCGCGCCCGGCAACTCGGTCTACTACCTCGCATCGGCCTGCGACGAGATCTCGCTCCACCCGGCCGGCGACGTCAACCTCATCGGGTTCTCGGTCCGGTCGCCGTTTCTTCGCGGCACCTTCGACAAGTTGGGGATTCGGCCGGAGTTCCCCGGCCGCGGCGACTACAAGACCGCCCGTTTCATGTACACCGAACGGGATTTCACCCCGGCGGCCCGCGAGATGACCGAGTGGCTCGTCGGATCGCTCTTCGATCAGCTCATCGGGGGCGTCGCCCAGGGGCGGGGGATGGATCCCGACGAGGTCCGGGGTCTCATCGATCGCGGACCCTTCCTCGGCGACGAGACCGAGGCGGCGGGGCTGGTCGATCATCGCGAGGACTGGACCACCTTCAGCGAGCGGCTGGGGGACAAGGCAGGTTCGGCCAAGGTCGTCGGTCTGAGCCACTACCTCGCCCGCGGGAGCTCGTCGTCCTACGGCGAGAAGATCGCGGTGGTCACCGCCGTCGGCGGCATCATGCGCGGCGAGAGCCGCCGTGAGTTCAACCCGCTCTTCGGGATGAGCGACATCATGGGTGCGGAGACCATCGCCGGCGCCTTCCGCGCCATCCGCAAGGACGACGGAATCAAGGCGGTCGTTTTCCGCGTCGACTCGCCGGGAGGCAGCGCCCTGGCATCGGAGATCATCCGGGCCGAGATGGCGCGGACGGCCGAAAAGATCCCGGTGGTCGTTTCCATGGGCGATGTCGCGGGCTCCGGCGGCTATTGGGTCACCTGTGGTGCCCAGTCGATCGTCGCCGAGCCGGGTACGATTACGGGATCCATCGGGGTCCTGACCGGGCACCTCAACATGGAAGGCTTCTACAACGACAAGCTCGGGATCACCTACGGCAAGGCGGATTTCGGCGCCAACGCGGATATCTACGGCGCCCTCGATGATTGGAACGACCAGCAGAGGGCCATCGTCGACCGCGTTCTCGACAGGATCTACGACCGTTTCGTCACCCTTGTCTCCGAGTCCCGGGGCATGACCTGGGACGAGGTCGACGCGATCGGCCGGGGGCGGGTCTTCACCGGTGTCCAGGCCGTGGAAAACGGCCTCGTGGACATGGTCGGCGGTCTTGACACGGCTCTCGCCGAGGCCAGGCGATTGGCCGAGATTCAGCCCGATGCCAAGGTCAGGGTGGTGGACTTCCCCAAGGCCAAGCCCTGGTGGCAGCAGTTCATCCACCGGAAATCCGACGACCAGGTGGCGATCGAGTCGATTCTGCGGGATTACCGGACATTCGTCACCACGGGTCGGGTTCCGTTCCAGGGAGAGGTCCGGATGGCGCCGGTGGTCGTGGAGTAGGGAGAAGCGGTCAGCCATCAGCCGTCAGCTCCAGCGCGCGGCGATTTTGCTCGGTCGGGCGACGTGGTCGTTTGGTCGTTGTGGGTCGTCTGCGTTAACGGTGCGAATTCTGTTCCCTGTGAGATTTGTGGAGTTCGCATTTGAAACACAAAGGACACGAAGGGCCACGAAGTTACACGAAGCATCGCAAAATTGACCCGGGCCCACGCTGAACTTGATGGTTGGGCAGTTCTGCGATGAGTCAGAAATGACCCGGTGGTCTCTTGGCGGTTCATTGTGAACATTGTGTTTCAAAACGCCGGTGACGAAGATCCGAAAACACTGGATCCTACGGTGCGTCCTGCCGGATAGAGAGATTGCGATGGGGCAAAAAGATGACGGTTAAGAGCTTGCCTCTGCCGTCCACCTCTCGATGATCTTCGCCACCGTTTCGACGGCTTCGATCCCGGCAACGCTCTTGCCGGCCTGGAGATAGTCGCGGTGCGAGACCACGCCCCGCCGGTTGGCCCGCTTGAGGCGGACAACCGAGCGGATCGAATAGACAGCCCGGACCCAGTGCTTGATCCTGGGGTGGGTCAGCAGCCAGTGCTCGAAGCGTCCCGCCTCGGTGCCCTCGCGTTCGACCATCTCGGTGCGGATGACCGACACCGGGACGCCGGTGATCTTGTGGGTCAGAACGATGTCGTCCTCGCCGGCGTCGATGATGGCCTGTTTGTACCCGGCCGACTCGCTGCACTCGGTGGTGGCGATGAGCCGGGTCCCGATCTGGACCCCGACATAGCCGAGATCGAGGGCGCCCCGGTACGCCGCGCGGTCGCCGACGCCGCCGGCGCAGACGATGGGCAGATCGATGTCGCGGAGCTCATCGAGAAGCGCTTCGGGCGAGCGCGAGCCGGCGTGGCCTCCGGCCCGGCCGTTGACCGCGATGAGACCGTGGACACCGGCATCCACCGCCTTGTCGGCCCACCTGCGTTCGGTGACATCGTGAAAGACGAGACCGCCGTGGGGCGCCACCGCGTCGACGATCCAGCGCGGGTTGCCGAGGGATGAGACAAAGAACCGGACGCCCTCCTCGAGAGCGATGTCGAGCCACTGCCGCATCCGTTCCAGATAGCGGTCGGAGGACTTCTCGGTGAGAACGTTCATCCCGATGGGGCCGTCGGTGAGGCCGCGAATGTGGCGGATGCCCGCGCGGAAGTCGAGGCCGTGAACATAGACCAGCGAAACCGGTTGCAGGACTCCGATGCCGCCGGCCGACGAAACCGCCGCCACCAGCTCGGGGTTCGAACACGGGTACATGGCGCCGCCGATGATGGGGTGGCGGATTCCGAGCATTTCGGTCAGAACGGTGGATCCTGAATGGGTCTTCATCCGGGGATCGTAGTACAGATCGGATGGGACGGGGTCACGAATCGGGCGCCACTCTCGCTCATTGCTCCCGCTATGCGAACACGAAGCTCGGGCCGGCGCGCCGGCCCGAGCAGATGAGGTCAGCTCCAGCGCCGCACCACGAAGAGGCCGATCATCACCAGCAGCCCGACGAAAACGGCAATCCCGAAGGGACTCAGCGTCGGAATCGCCTCCTCTTGGGGAGGAGGACCACCGGTCGGCGAGAACACCGAGTAGTGCGAGTAGGTGACGTTGCCGCTCGCAGGAACGGTGAAGTCCCAGCTGATGCCGGCGCCGGTATCGATCAACTCATTGCAGCGGCAGGTGTTGTCGAACGGCAGGTGGGTTCCGATCGCGGCCCACACCTCGTCGTAATCGGCGAAGTCGGGCGCGTAAAGCACGTCGGCGACGACCACGAAGGTGCCGTAGTCACCCGGGATGGTGTCCTCTGGGTACACCTGGTAGTCCGGGTCGGTGATGTAGGAGATCTGGGTGGCGACATCGACACCGACGAAGATCTGATTGAGCGGACCCGCCGATGAAATGGTCCCGTAGGCGGTCGCCACGCCGTCGGTGACGACGCCCTTCCCGTTGTCGGCGAGTGCCGCGACGGAAACGGTCAGCACCATGGCCAACAGGCCGACCCGGAGTCGATTTCTCGAGGTACTTCGAAGCGATGACAGGCTCATTGAAGACACCCCTTTCACCACCAACTGACTCCACCGATGAACCACGACAGTTCGTGAACCGCATCAATATCGATTTTTAGTCTCATTTTTACTTCGGAGACGGTCTTACACCCGGTGTCAACCGCTTTCCATCCCCGAGGCGCCGGGCAGCCGCGCTATCCTGTGAACGTGACCAACGACAGCCCATCGAGAGTCATCGTCTGCCGGGGCGCCATCGCCACCGAGCGACGCCTGCTCGCCGAGGTGGCGCGACTCGCGCCGGCGAACCCCGACATTCTCGGCCTCCCTGTCCGCATCATCGTCCCGTCGCGCAGCCTGCGGCTTCACCTCATGCGCCGGCTGGTCGTCGAACGGGGTGCGGTGGCGGGAGTGGTTGTCCAGACCCTCGGCGGCGCGGTGCGCGAGATCTCCGAACGCAGCGGTGGCGGGCCGTTCATCGGGGTTTCCGGATTCGAAGCGATCGTGCGCCGGCTCGCCCGCGGTGAGAGGGCGCTGGCGTCCGAGCTCGACGATCTCAGCGACGGCTACGATGTGGTGCTCGGGGCCATTCGGGACCTCATCGATGCCGGGTTCGGCCCGGATCACGAAGAGGCCGTGCTCGAGCGG
>JAHECW010000198.1 GCA_024641545.1 Acidobacteriota bacterium | reverse complement strand
GCGAGGGCGCCGGCGCTACAACAGGCTGAGATCCATTGTGGGGCCGGCGCCCCCGCCGGCCTGATGGTGGCGAGGATCGGGAAACCTCAATGGCCAGTTCTTGAATTTTGCAAGAGGCTCACGTGGCACCTGTCACGGCACCGTGCCGGACCAGTCGCTGGTGTTCCCCTCCTCGAACCCGTCGGCGAACAGCAGATCGAACGAAATCGTCAGGCTCATAACAAAGGCGGTGCTGTAGCCGGCGTCGCCGCCGGCGTCGTCGTTGACCCAGACCTTCCAGATGCCGTTGCCCTCGCCTTCGCCGTAGAACGCACCCAGAAAGGTCGCGTACGGCCCTTGCGGGGCCGGCGGCGGAAAGCTCGCACCGCCGTGGGCGGTCGGCCGGTAGGTTCCTGAGGGGCATGGTCCCCCGTCGGGCAAGATCGCCGCGCCGTCGGCGAACTGGAGGTCCGCGTTGTTCAGGGAGGCGCCGCCGCACGCGTCAGCCATCAGCAGCACGGCGGTGCCGTCCGGAGCCTGCAGCAGCACCTCGAGGTCGTCCGGATACGTGTGCGAAAGCCCAAAGAGACCAAAGCCGATGTCAACGATTCGGCCGCCGAAGGGCAACGAGATCTCGACCGGGTAGGGCGCCCCGGCACCGGCGGTCCCACTGCCCGGAATGGCAACCATCACCGGCCCGGTCGTGACCTCGAGTTCCCAGCCGTCAAGGAGGTAGCCGGTGTCGCCAGCCGCGTCGTCGAGGGCGAAGAGCAGCCAGTCCCCAAACGGGTTCTCGTCGCTGAAGGCGTCCATGACGGCGCTGTAGGGGCCGGCCGGCGCCGGCGCCGGCCAGGCGTCACCGTTCTGGTACTCGCTCGGCCGGTAGTCGACCGCGGTGCACGGACCGTCGTCCGGCATCATGGCGGCCGCCTGGTCGTCGAAGCGCCAGAGGTGGTTGGTGACGTCGTCCATGCCGCAGGCGTCGGACATCACCACCACGGCGGTGCCCGCCGGGGACACCAGCAACAGGTCGAGGTCGTCCGGGTACGAGTGGGTGGCCCCCTCGATCCGGAGGTTGAGGTCGAAGATCGGCCCGAGCGGCGTGGTCTGGTAGGAATAGTGCGACGGGTAGGGCGTCGCAATGCCGGCGGTGCCGGACGCCGGAATCACGACGGCGGCCGGGTCGATCTGGAGAGTCAGCGTCCAACCGCCGGCAATGGACCCCTGGTCGCCGGCATCGTCGTCATTGACCCAGAGCTGCCAGTGACCGTTCGGGTTGTCGCCGACGAAATGCGAGAGCCCCCCGAAGTAGGGCCCGTTGGGGGCCGGCGTCGGCCACGTATCACCGGACTCGTAGTTGGTCGGTCGGTAGAACGGGGCGGTGCACGGTCCTTCGTCCGGCATCGCTTCCGGCGCGGCGTCGAAGAAGGTCCAGGTCCGGCCGTTGACATCCTCGCCTCCGCAGGCGTCCGACATCAGCACCACGCCGCTCCCGGCGGGCGACCAGAGCAGGACGTCGAGATCGTCAGGGTAGGTGTGGGCGACATTGCTGAGGATGATCTCGACGTCGATGATGGACCCGCCCGCCTGCTCGACCACGATCGCGGACGGGTAGGGCGATGCGGCGCCGACGCCGGGAATGGTGATCGTGGTCGGGTTGGAGTAGCTGCCCTCAGGCTCTTCCCATCGATCGTCGACGGGAGCATCGCCCGAGATCGCGACCTCGCACGAGGCGCTCCCGGGAATCGAGGGTGCGATCAGGATCGCGCGGTCCGCGGCCACCGGGGTGCAGTCCCCAAACCAGTCGCCGAGGCTGCCGTCGGACTCGGGCGCCGCCTCCGCAACCAGCTCGAGCCGTGCGTCGGGCGCCACAAAGGCCACCGCCTGCTTGCAGTCGGGGCCGCAGACGAGGGCCTCGTCGAGCGACCGAACGGTTCCGGCCCAGGGCAGGCCTTCCTTGGCGACCGCTACCCGACTCGCCGCCAGCAACCGGACCTCGACCTCCATCGCCGCCGGTTCTCCCGATGCGGTCAGCAAGCCGACGAGCTCGAGGCCCGAGCCCATCTCCGGTGCGAAATCGACCAACGTCACGGTTCTGCCGGCCGTGACTTCGACCTCGTGGAGGTTGCGGGCGCCGCCGGCGTCGGTCAGACGCAGCCCGGCGACCCGCAGGACCGGTGTCACCCGCTCGCGGGCGGCAGCCTCCTCCTTGCTCTCATCATCCGGCGGCGGGTCCTGGGCGGCGACCGTGAAACGCAGCTCGAGGAGGGACACGGGAAGAGCCCCAACGCTCCCCACTCCGTCGACCGAGGACCGAGCCTCTCGACCGGGAGTCGCTCCAGCCGGCTCCACCAGGCTCGCCTCGAAACGCCCGGTCCCGGGGTCGAGCCCCAGCACCAGGCGGGCTTCGCCCCCCTCCCAGACCACCGGCACCCGCCCGCTGTCGCCGCCCGCGCTGACCACCAGCTCGCCGGCAGGCCCGGGCGAGACGGTGAGTCGTGCTCGAGCGACCTCGACAGGGGGCGGAGCTGTTGCCGCGACGCACACCGAGGCCACCATCGTGAGCAGGGTCGACCAAACCTCTCGTCTGACCAGGGGATTTCGTGTTGATCGCATCATCGCAACCTCCTCGCGCGGCCTGACGCCGCCGGCCGCACCGTGAAAACGGGGGTTCCTCGTCGGCCTCAAGGCCGGGTCTCGAAGAGCGCGCCTGCCGTCAGATCCCGCTCCACCGCGAACGGATGCTCCCGCATGTAGGAGTCGCTGCGCACCGCGGTCACCTCCCAGGACACCTTGAGTCCCGGAGGGCCACCGGCGATGCTGAATCGGTTGCCGGCGACCTCCTCTGCGACGTGGAGCCCGGGTGCGGCGGCCCCGACCGCGGTCAGCTGGTAGCGGAAGTCCCTGTTGATCGCGTCGAACCACGCCGGCAGCTCGATCTCGGCCCCACCGGAGTCGTCGAGCACAACATTGCCCGAGTAGATGTTGAGAACCTCGGAGGATTCCACCGCAGCGTGCACCAGCACCCGACCGGGATCCAGGGGATGCTCGATGTAGAAGTTCTTGGTGCCGGTGACGTTGAGGTTGCCGTTGACCTGGACGTTGCCGCTGAAGTAGCCGGCGTAACCCGCGGGGTTGGTGTTGACGGCGTAGACACCGGACTTGTTGGCGGCGAAAGCGTGGCCGAACACGCCGTCACCGGCGGTGCTCTCGCCGTGCACGCCGTAGCTCGAGCTGCTCTGGCCACGCGCTCCGGCGCCGTTGACGCTCTCGCCGTACACACCTTCTCCACCGGCGGCGTTGCCCCACACACCCCTGGCGTAGCTCTGTCCACTGCCGTACACCCCAGCCGCGGTCACGCCCAGGTTCCCGTAGTTTCCGGACTGCAGGTTGTACCCGTGAACCCCGACGTGGTTCGCCGTGATCCCGGCGACGCCGACTGCTCCTGAGCTCGCGAGCCCGTGCACACCCACCGGGACTCCGAGAGTGGCCGACGGCGGGCTGGCGCCCGCCAGGCCCAGTATCCCGTTCCCGCCCTGAGAGGCCCCCTTGACGCCGTTGGTCGGGCCGCTGCCGTAAACCCCGGTCACGGATGAACTTCCGAAGACACCGGTGGCTGACCCGCTTCCCCACACGCCGGTGGCCCCCGCCCCCGAGATACCGTACAACCCACCGCCGACGTTGACGACCTCGAAAGCCGCCCCGGAGGTCGGACTCGCAGTCTGCCCCGACCACGGCAGGGTGAGACCGCCGGCCTCGTCCGAAGCCCATGACAGAGCACCACCGATGAGCTTGAGGACCTGGCCATCGCTCCCGCCGGACGCCGACAGCTTGGCCCGGCTCACCGCGGAGTTGGCGATCTCCGCGGTGCCGACGCTGCCGTCGACGATTTCGGAGGTGTCCACCGAGTTCGGCGCCAGCATGGCGCCGGTGATCCCGTCGCTCGCCACCGACAGGGTGACGTCCCCGGATGCCCCACCGCCGGCGAGCCCCGCGCCCGCGATCACGGCGGTGATGTCCCCGCCGCCGCCCGAGCCCGCACTCTGCCAGACCAGCGCCGTTCCGTCGGTCCCGAGGACCTGGCCATTGGCGCCGCCCGGCGCCGCCAGCTTGCCCTTGGTCACCGCGCCCCCGGCCAGCAGGTTGGACGTGATCCCGCCCGCAGCGACACCGATGGTCACGTCGCCGGTCGTGCCGCCACCGGTCAGCCCGGCGCCGGCGGTCACGGCGGTGATGTCCCCGCCTCCCCCACCCGGGATCGCCGAAATGGTGAGGGTATCCCCGGCGGTGGTGATGCTGACGTTCGAGCCGCCCTGCAGAATCACTGCATCACGCACTCCGTTGACGCTCCGCACCACGGTCTGTTCGGCCAGCTTACCCGCCGTCACCGCGTCGTCCGCCAGCCCGAGCGGCGAGCTCTGAGTCCCGTGGCCGATCAGCGTGCCGTCGTGGGCGACGGTATCCAGGCCGCCGCTGCCGCCGCCCAGCAGCTCGTCCCGGTACTGCATCTCGAAGGTCGAGGGATCCTGGGAGCCGTTCGCCACCAGCGACCCGAAGGCGATGATCCTGCCCTGGCCTCCGGTTACCTCAAGCTCCACCCGGGCGTTCTCCGCGCTCCCCGCAGCCTGGAAGAAGCCCTCGAAGGACCACTGCTTCTGCTCGTAGGGCCGGACCTGAAACGACGACATCATCCACTGCGTCCCCTGGTCGCTCCAGGCGCGCACCGTCACCGTCGCATCGTGGCCGGTGGTCTCGACCACGCCGAAGTTGTACCTGAACTCCGGGTCGCCCTCGGGCGGCAGGTGGTAGGCCCCCAGAATCTGGGTCTTCTCGCCGAGCCCGATGGCGAAGCCCGCCGGCACGCCCGCGAAGAACTGGCCGACCGAGTCCTCGACCGCCCCCGACTGCGAGTAGATGCGGGAGCAAACCACGACCCTGTCGCTCGACACCACCCGCACGGCGCCGAACGCCTCGCGGGCGAACAGCGTCCACACCGCGTTGACGTACCGCCGGGTCTCGCCGGGATCCAGAACGTCGTTGAACGCGAGCGGTTCGGTGTTGACGGTGTCGCGCGCGAGAAACGTAAAGGTGACGTCCACCGGCTGCGGGTTGGGGTTGTAAACCCACACCGTCGTGTACCACTGCGACGACCCGACACCCGGCCGTCGCCCCACCGAGGGAAGGAAGACATCGTTCCCCGAGAATCCCGCGACGGCCGCCCCGGCGATCAACAAACAGGCACTCAAGACCAGCACGACCTCGACTCCGTGTCTCATGGTTTCCTCCGCACCGGCCCGATCCGGCGTCAGCCTGACCGCAAACATCGGCCTCACGAGCCGCGATGTCGGCACGAAACGGTGACGAAGTTGTGATAATTCGGCGGAACTCCATGATAGCGTTGTGGGGCAGGGCAACCCGATCCATGGGAGACCTCCAGGAAAAGCGGTGGCGCATCGGCGACGTGGTGTTCGACCCGGGCGATGGCGTGCTCCGCCGGGACGGCCGGCGCATTGCTCTGAAGCCCAAGGTCATCGGGATCCTCTCCGTGCTGGTTGAGGCGGCGCCGCGCACGGTCACCAAGGAGCAGATCCTCGACTCGGTGTGGCCGGAGACGGTGGTCAGCGAGGCGGCGCTCACCCAGCGCGTGTGCGAGCTCCGACAGGCCCTCGGGGACGACGCTCGCTCGCCCCGGTACCTCGCCACCGTAGCGCGCCGCGGTTACCGGCTCGTCGCGGCGGTGGAACGCCTCGAGGGTGAACACGGCGACGGGCCTGAAGCGTCCGTCGAGATCCTGATCGAGTCGTCGCCGGCGCCCGGGGCGCCAACGGCGACACGTCCACGGCGCTGGTGGTCGTGGGCCGGCATCGCGCTCGCTGCCGCGGCGACCTTCGTCTGGATGGTCGTTGACGGTCCGGGCCGGCGCGGGCTGGTCCCGGCCGCCGCGGCACCAACGGTGCAGCCGACCTTCACACCTCGCCCCGGAGTTGCGGTGCTCGACCTGGTCGACTCCTCGGGGAGCCCCGGGTCCGAATGGGTTGGAACGGCTCTGACCGAGATGCTTTTGACCGAACTCGGCGCGGGAGGCACGCTGCGGACGGTGGCGCCTGACGTCACAACCCGCGGCCTTCACGAGCTCGGTCTCCGACCGGCGCCATTGACCCCCGAGGACCTCGTCCGCCTACGCGGGTTGCTTGCGGTCGACCTGCTGCTGACGGGTCGCTACCGGCTTTCGGATACGGGAGGGCCACCAGCGCTCGTGGTCGACCTCGAGCTGCGCCGGACCGCGTCGGGCACGGTCTTGGCAACGTTCGGTGAGATCGGATCGCCGGATACTCTGGCCGAATTGGCCGGACGTGTCGGCTGTGAGCTCCGGCGGGCCGCAGGGGCGCCGGAGCTGTCGGCGCTCGACGCGGAAGTCCTGCGCCGCAACCATCCCCGCGGTGGCGAGGCCGCCCGCCGATACGCCGAGGGCCTCGCGATGCTGCGGGCCTTCGAGTTCCCCGCCTCGGTTGCCGCGTTCCAGGACGCACTCGAGATCGACCCGGACTCTGTACCGCTCCGCGCCGCCCTCGCGCAGGCACTGGCGTGGAGTGGGCGGCGGAATGAGGCACGAGTCGAGATCGCGAAGGCGCTCGAGGCCGCGACGGCGCAGCCTCGGGAGATGCAGCTGCAGATCGAGGCCACTGCGTGTGAGATGACCGGCGACTGGAAACGGGCGCTCGAGATCGGCCGCTCGCTGCACGTACTTCGCCCCGACGAGGTCGATGTCGGACTCTCCCTCGCGAGCCTCCTCGCCGCCCACGGCCACGTCGAGGGGGCCGAGAGGGTGCTATCCGAGCTGCGCCGGCTCCCCGAGCCGTTCGGCCTCGACCCCCGGATCGATCTCGCCGAGGCCTGGATGCGCGAAAGCGACCTCACAGGCAAACTCGCCGCCGCCGGGCGCGCCGCCGAACGGGCTCGGGAGCTCGGGGCGCCGCTCCTCCTGGCCTCGGCTCGGATCCAGCAGGGCCGGGCATTCCGGGGGCTCGGTAAGCCCGACGAGGCGCTCGAGGCCTTCACCGACGCGGTCCACCTCCGCCAGTCGGCCGGCGACACCTCGGCCGTGGGGCGAGCACTTCGCCACGTCGCCGGCGTCGAACGCGACCGCGGAGAGCTGTCGGCGGCACGCGACCACCTCGGGACGGCGGTGGAGATCGCCGATGAGCTCGGTGAGATCGACCAGCAGGTGGCCGCGAGGCGCGACCTCGCCGCCCTTGCCCTCGACCGCGGCGCGCTCGGCGAGGCCGCCCACTACATCGCGGACGGCTGGGCGGTCGCCGGCGACCGCATCATCCCCGAGGAAAGCTCGTGGCTGTCCGTCGAGGCTGCTCGTCTGGCCCTCATGGCCAGACCCCCGGCGCAGGCCGTGTCGGCGGCGCGCGCCGCCGCCCAGCGGTGTCGCAGCGAGAGGCTGTCGAACGCCGAGGCGAGGTCCCGGGCACTTCTGGCGCGGGCCCTCGCCGCCTCGGGAGACACCGAAGCGGCCGCCTCCGAATCGAGAGCCGCCGCCCGGCTCGCGACCGCCACCGACGACCGTGGGGTCCGACTCGAGGTGGCGACGGCGGCGGCGGTCGTGGCAGCGATCAGCGGCGACGGCTGCGCGAGCGCATCCCCGGCGCTCGAGAGCGCCCTTGCGGACGCGCCTTCGGCGACCCTCAGCCTCCGCCTCGAGGCCGGGGCAGCGCTCGCCGAGTGCACGCGGGCCGGCGGAGACGAGGCAACGGCACGCGCCCTCCTTCTCGGCGTCGAGGAGGAGGCGAGACGTCACGGTCTCGGCGTACCTGCCCAGACGACCTCGCGAGGTCGGCCGTCGGCGGCCGACACGACCGGCTGATCGGTCGGTCATCCTCGCCGCGGGAGGCCCGACACAGCTCGAGCTGGTGCCACGTTCACATGTGTTGAATTGAAAGCGGTGCCAGGAGAAACTTTCTTGAAGCGGTGCCAGGAGAAACTTTCTTAACTTTCTTTGGAGCACTGGCTGACCGACCGTCGAGGCAACCGATGATTCCCGATGATCATCGTTCGTCGGTTCCACCGGATTCACGATGTACCCTTCAATCCGCGGTTGTCGCTTCCGAGCGTGCTTTGGTAAGAAGGTCGAACAATCCGAGTCGGCGAGCCCAATCCTCCAGATAGGCGGCATCGAGCCGGTTTCCCTGGGTCTTGAGCACGCCAAGCACGTCCTTCCATTGCCGTTCGGAGACGCGCCCCCCCTCTTCGTACCACTGGAGCTTCCGGAGGATCACGTCTTCGGCTGACTTCACCGGCGCCCATTTGGGAGGGTCGGCCACGATCTGCTCCATGATGCTCCGCTGGAGCTCGACACGGTCGTACTGTTGCTGCCCCATCACGAAGAAATCGACCTTGAATCCGGTTGCGAGATGGATCGCGTTGAAGCACGATCCTCGCTTGATCGCTTCGTCGACAGCATGTTGATCGATGTAGAAATCGCGACTCAGAGCATCGACGACGCCTTTCCCCGCCGTTGGTGCGAGATCGACGACGATGTCCACATCAGCCGTCTGACGGGGAATCCCATGAATGGTGCTGGCGAAAGAGCCCCCGAGGTGAAAGGGAATTGAGAGATCTTCCAGCGCGTCGATCACTCGAAGAACGACCGCCAACACCGAGGACTCGTTCATTGCTCAGCAGGGCCGTAAACGACGGCGGCCAGATCCTCCCCCAGCATGAGGTCTCGAAGGAGCCTCTCGATGGCCTCGTCCGAGGCTTCGGGGTTTCGACGGCGGAGGCCCGCTCGGGCCAGCTCTAACGAGAGCGAGCAGGCCTCATCGAGGAGCTCAAGCCGCCTCCATGCCGGCATCTTGCGGTAGATCCCGAGCATGACGGACTCGGCGTCGGCCGACGTGTCACGCGCGAGGGTACTCATGAAGTCAGTGTACAGGAACGACGACCCAATCTTGATAGGTATCGGGTAGACCCGGATTATGGGTGCCAGGCCCAACGATTTTAACGTTCTTGGTATATTGGCTTCATTGGGGGACAAATGCCGAGACGGCCGCGGGTTGTTGTCGAGGGTGGGATCTACCATGTGTACAACCGGTTTGC
>JAHECW010000038.1 GCA_024641545.1 Acidobacteriota bacterium | reverse complement strand
GCCTTGGGGTAGAAGAAGAGCAGATAGGGGGTTCCCTCGAGATCGGCGCTCGAAACGGTCGTGCCGTCGTGGGCGGGAAGCTCGAAGGCGGGAAAGGGCTGACCGGGCTGGAGCATTTCTTCGTCTCCTGTTGCGGTTCCGGCGGCGACGGCCAAGAGCGCCGACGCGAGGGCGATTGAAAGTCGGTTCGTGAGTTTCATGACATCAGGATCAACCGATGAGGGGCAGGTCAACATTCCCCGATTCAAAGAGTGCAGCCCTTCCGGAAGCGAGCTGATCGCGGTCAACGGCGCGTGCCTGGCTCTCTTTTCGTCCGACGAAAAGGTGCCTGGCACCGCACGGGAAGGGCATTCAGAGCACCATGTTCGGGATGGCGCTTCGGGACACGCGAGTCCGAGCATGATTCTCCCATCGCGATTGGCCGAGGGAGCCACCTTGAGCATTGTTCGGGATCAGCGTTGTTTTCCACTATTGCGAATCGCCGCCCGAACAATGACAAAAGATGGCACCCCGTTCGAGGTGAGATCGCCTCAGGGTAGGTCCAGCTTCTCCGCCCACTCGGCTCCACGCCTGATGCCCCTCTGCAGGTGGTCGTGGGCGGCGATGACCAGCGAGTGGGTGATGGCGCCCTCGTCGATGAGACGGCCGAAGCTCCCGACCGGAACAAGCGAGACCTCGATCTCTTCCGACGGATCGAGGTTGATCTCGCCGTCGCCGCGGCAACCGAGGGCGAGAAAGGTCCAGCACCGATTGGAGAGAAACGCCGGGTTGGGGTCGACGCGTCCGATCTCGATGAGCTCGAACGCCCGGTAGCCGGTCTCTTCCTCGAGCTCCCGAGCCGCCGCGGTCTCCGGGCTCTCACCGGGGTCGACGGCGCCGCCGGGGATCTCCAGCGTCATCGCATCGGTTCCATGACGGTACTGCTCGACCAGGACCATGTGACCGTCACCGGTCAACGCGACGACGTTGACCCAGTCGGGGCAGTCGAGGCGAAGAAAGTGGTGTTCGCGGCCCGAGATGGGCGAGCGTTGCCGGCTCCGGGAGAGCTCGAAGATGGGATAGGTGCCGACCACTTCGGTGGCCAGCGTCGTCCAGGGCCGGGGGGTTGGGTTGTCCATGGCGGCATTCTACCCGGCGGTGTCGGCGAACTCGCGGCTTGACCGGCTCATCGGGGCCGCGGTAGGTTGTCCGATGATCAGACGGGAGGCGAGATTAAGATGGCAGGCAAGGCGGAACTCGTGGATCGCATCGCAGTGCTCACCGGTATTCCCAAAACCCACATCGCCATGGTGTACGACAACATTTTCGATCTCACCGGCGAGCTGCTTGCCGGGGGTGAGAAGATCACGGTGCCCAACTTCGGGACCTTCATGATCACCGAACGCCCCGAACGGCAGGGGAGAAACCCGGCCACCGGCGGGACGATCACCATTTCGGCTTCCAAGAGCGTACGGTTCAAGGTGTCGAAGAATCTCAAGGATCGCCTCTAGGCCGCGGTTCCCGCCGCGCTCCACTCGTCTCGTTCACACTACCGGCCCGCTTCTTGGTCGACGGGTGGGTGAGACGTGAGGCGATGAGAAAGTTAGAAGGTGAGAAAGTGAGAGGTCATAGGCGGAGCCGATTCGGATGAGATGACCCCCCTCACAGTGAGCGAAGCGAACGCTGACAGCGACCGGAGGGAGCGCTGACCCCTCACCAGCGAGCGCAGCGAGCGCTCACCTCCTCAATGGCTCTCCAACCGTTTCCCGAGCATGATCGTCAACTGCTCGTCGAGCGGCATGGCGGGTTTGGCCTCGTCGTCGTCCTCCCACGGCCAGCGGATGGTGGTCATCCGGCGCTCGTAGAATTCCACTCCGCTCGCGGACGACGAAACCATGAGTGCGGCGGCCAAGCCCTTCTGCAGCCGGACCGAAAAGACCATTGCCCGTGGCTGGCCCATGCCCGGCTGGTGGCCGCCGAGCATTCTCGCGTTTTCCGAGGCCATGGCCATGGCCACTCGCGCCATGGGGTCGTCGTTCCACCGCGCGAGTCGGGCCTCGGTGCGCGGATCCCGTGGTTTGAGCGAGATCTTGTCGAGATCGAGGTTGAACTGTTTCTTTTCCTCAGCACCCGCCGCGGCGACGGAACCCGCGACGAGCACCGCGAGAGCGAGAGTGATCCGAATCAACATCGTCGACACCAATGTAATGGTCAACGCGATGGGGCGCCAGTTGTTTCCGATGATCGAGGCGATGTCGAGCCTGGATTTCCCATCGCGTATCGAAGGCGATCCGTTCCGCTACACTTCTCGCGTGAGATTCACCGCCGCAACGATGGTCCTCCTCGCTCTGGCGACGGCGATGCCGAGCGCAGCGCAGGAGCGCGACGTGGTCGACTACGACATCGAGGTCGCCCTCGATCCTGCGACGCACGAGCTCGAAGGATCGATGTCGGTTCGTTGGCGCAACACCGGCGGAGCGGCAACCTCGGAGATCTGGCTCCATCTCTACCTCAACGCCTTCGCCGGCTCCGAGACGACGCTGATGCGCGAGCTCGAGGCCGGCACCTTGCGGAGTACGGAGGCCATCGAACGGGAGTGGGGGTGGACCCGGATCACCGCTCTCCGCCTCCCCGACGGCACCGATCTGAGCTCGTCACTGCGCTTCGAGCGGCCCGATGACGGCAACGAGGCCGACTTCAGCGCGGCCCGGGTCGAGCTGCCCCGGGAGGTCCCGCCCGGCGAATCGGTGACGCTGGAGATCGATTTTGAGGCCCGGTTGCCGAGGGTCGTCGCGCGAACCGGCTTCGCCGGCGACTTTTACATGATCGGGCAGTGGTTTCCCAAGATCGCCGTCTTCGAGGGCGAGCGCGGTTGGAACTGCCATCAGTACCACCTCACCAGCGAGTTCTTTGCCGATTTCGGCAGCTACCGGGTGCGGATGACGATCCCGCGCGGTTGGGTGCTCGGCGCCACCGGCGAGCAGGTCTCGCGCGCACCGGTGGGAACCGACGACCGGGTCGAGTTCCGCGCGGTTGACGTCCACGACTTCGCCTGGATGACGGCGCCGCCGGAGCTCATGGCGGTTGTCGAGACCGATTTCGAGCCCGGGCGTGATCTTCCACCGGAGTGGCTCGAACGGGCGGGCGCGCGCCTCGATCTCGGGGCGGCGGAACTCGAGCTGCCGCCGATGAAGATCCGGCTGCTGGTGCCGCGGTCACAGGAATCGCTGGCGCCGCGGATGCTGCGGGCGGCTCGTCTCGCGATCGCCTGGTTCGGTCTCCACCTCGGCCCCTATCCTCAGCCTCAATTGACGGTGGTCTCGCCGCCGCCGGGCGCCGAAGAGGCGGGCGGTATGGAGTATCCGACGCTCATCACCACCGGGGCGAGCCGCTTGAGCGCCTTCCCTCCAATGAGCTGGAGCAACGCCATCGAGGCGGTTACGGTGCACGAGTTCGGCCACCAGTACTTCCAGGGGCTGCTCGCCTCCGATGAGGCCGAGCGGGCGTGGCTCGACGAAGGACTGACGACGTGGGCCGAAAACCGCTGCATCGGGGACATCATCGCCGATCGGTTGGCGCCGGAGATCCGCTTCGCTCCGACCTGGGGCGTGGAACGGTTGTGGTTGAGCTTCGAGGATCCGCCGGTCACCGTTGACCGCCGAGCATGGGACTTCCGCCGTTTGATGGACTACTTTCTCGCCTCCTACACCAAGAGCGCGGTCGCCGTGCGCACCCTCGAAGGCCTGCTCGGTGAGGAGCGCGTGGCGCGGGCCATGCGCGCCTACTTCTCCACCCACCGATACCGGCACCCGACCGGGGACGACTTCCAGCGCGCCCTCGAGGAGGCCACGGGAGAAGAGCTGGAGTGGTTTTTCGCCGCCGCGATTCGCGGCGACGCAACCGCCGACTGGGCGGTGCTGGCCGTACGACAACGGGAGGTCGGGTCGACCAAGGGACTGGAGTGGCGGGACGGGGAGTGGTTCGAACTCGACGAAACGGACGAGGGCAACGGCGAAACCGACCAAGGGTCGTGGGCGGTCGATGTCGAAATCGGCCGCTTGGGAGACCTCATCGGCCCGGTCGAAGTCGAACTTGAGTGGGCCGACGGCCGCCGCGAGCGGCGTGTCTGGGACAGCGTCCAACGATGGGTCCGCTGGTCCGAGGCCTCGGACCAGCGGCTCGCACGGGTGACCGTCGACCCCGACGGCAGGTGGGCGCTGGAAACCCGCCGGGCCGACAATTACTGGCGCGACGAGGCGACCGGTTCCGGTCCTCTTTGGTGGGTCGGCGGCGCCCTCCGTATGGTCGGTCTGCTGACCGTTCCCTGGAGCTGACGTGGACTCTCAGCCTTCCCCGTTGTTCGGCCTCCGGCACCTGAATGAGATGTGGCGTGTGGTCCTCGCGGTTTGGCTGGTCACGACGGCGGTCTTTCTCCCCGCCCGGTTGGTCGTCCTCATCGCCGCCGCCGAGGCCTTTGCCGCCCTGCCGGATGGCAGTCTCCCCGATGGCGAGTTGCTGCTCATCACGGTCGAGCTCGTGCGCCCGGTGTGGGCGCCGTTGGCGATGGCGGTGCTGTCGGGCTGGCTCGCCCTGTGGGCGTGGACGGTGCTGTGGCACGCCGGAGTCGTGCGGTGGTTCGTCCTGTCGGGACGGAGCGGGGTGCGGCTGACCGAAATCCTGGGTCGAGGGCTGCTCGACTGGTGGCGCTGGGCGCGGCTCGGTCTGACGTCGATGGGGGCGCTCGTCCTCGGCGCCTCGGTTCTTTGGCTGGCGATTGGCTGGGCGGACGATCATGTGCTCGAACATGTCGACGATCGTCTGCTCGGCGGGTTCGTTGCGGCGGCGGCGGCGCTCTCGCTCGCCATGGTGGTCCTGGTCTGGCTTGCAACCCTGCAGGGCGCGTGGCTCCTGGGGGTCGGCAACCGCCGGTCGGCGGTCCTGGCATGGGTCGACGGTCTGTGGGGAAGCCTGCGCCACCCCGTTTCATCGCTGGTCACGCTGGCCCTGTGGTCCGTCCCCGCTCTCGCGGCAACCGCGGTTCCGTTGCTTGTCGGGTGGCACTTCGAGGTGCTGAGAAGCCCCCTGCCGAGCGCGGTCATCGATGCCGCCGCCGGACTGTTCGCCGCCTTCTGCCTCGTCGGTCTCTTCCTGTCGTTCGCACCGGTGACGGGACGGGCGGCCGAAAACCGGGTGGAGTGACCGCGGCGCTGCCGATGAAGGGGGTGTCATCAACCGTGCTGTCCTGGGGGGAGGGTCCTGCGCCTACCGGCTGCCGGCCGGCGTGGGGCGGAGTCCTTTGCCGGGACCGGTGGATACCGGTCGATACCGGCCCCCGGGTACTACGGTCCGGTCGGCCAGTCTGCTAAGCTTGAGTCCGTCTGTGAGGTCAGCTTGAACACACATCGACTCCTCCCTTGCATCTTGGTGGTTGTGGTGGTGGCTGCGGTCGCGCCGCCGGCGTCCGCTCAGGATCTCGTCGCGACCCTGGAGTCCGAGTTCCTCGAACGATTTACGAGGTTCATCGAGTGGCCTTCCGGGTCTTCGGTCAGTGACGCCTCGACTCCCTTCGTCATCTGCGTCAGGGATCGCGAAGCGGTGTTCGACGCGCTCGGCCGGATCGCCGCGAAATCGAAGGTCAAGGGCAAGCGGCTGGAGGTTCGCAGGATCGACACACCCGATCAGGCGCCGGCGTGCAACGTGGTCTTTGTCGGTCCCGGAAGCCCGGACGCGTTCCGCGCCATCGTGGATACCGTTGCTCGGAAACCGGTGCTCGTCGTCTCGGATTCGCGCGGCTACGCGAAACGGGGTTCGATGATCAACTTCGTCACCGATGGCGAGTTCGTGCGGTTCGAAGTCAACCCGAGCGCGGCAGAGGCCAGCGGGCTCCGATTCGCACCGGAGCTTCTCGCGCTCGGCGAGGTGGTGAACTGACGGCTCGCCTCGATCGGGCGCGCTGAGCGCCCGGTTTTCGAAAACGCCAGCCGCGGGGCTGCGGCGCGACGACGGCTCGGGATGGCAATCAGGTTCTGAAGCCGTCGACCAGTTCCTGCAGCCCCCTGGCGAGATCATCGAGTCCGGCGGCGTTACTGCGCGTGCGCTCGGCGGTCGCCTCGGTCTCCGTCGCGCGGAGCGAGAGGTTGGCGATGGACTGGGCGATCTCGCTGCTTCCGCGCGCGGCTTCCGCAACGCTGCTGCCGATCTCGGCCGTGGTCGCGGTCTGCTGCTCGACCGCGGTCGCGATGGTCTGGAGGACCTCGCTGATCCGGTCGATCGTCGAGCTGATACCCGCAATCGCCTCGACCGCGTTCTTTGAATCGGACTGGATCGCTTGAATCTGCTGCTCGATCTCTCCGGTTGCGTCCGCCGTTTGGCGGGCGAGTTTCTTGACCTCGTCGGCGACCACCGAAAAACCTCTCCCGGCCTCCCCCGCCCGCGCCGACTCGATGGTGGCGTTGAGCGCGAGGAGATTGGTCTGCTCGGCGATGGAGGTGATGATCTGAACGATCTTGTCGATCTTCTGGCTGTTTCTCCCCAGCGAGTTGATGATCTCGGTGGTCTCGGACGCGACCCTGACCGCCGACTGGGCGACGATCGCCGCATCGGTCGAGTTTCGCGCGATCTCCGCCACGCTGGCATGCATCTCATCGACGGCCGTCGCCGCAGAGTTCATGTTCGCGCTCACCTCTTCAGCGGCGGAGGAAACCTGGGTCACTTCGTTCGCCGTGGCTTCGGCGTCTTCGAGCATTCTCCGGCTCACGGAGGCCTGGTCTCGTGAAGCCGACCCGAGTTCCAGCGAGTGCTGTGCGATGGTCTTGATCGCATTGCGGAGACCGTCGATCGCGGTCGACATTCCGATCACCGAACGTCCGATCTCGTCACGGCCGACGGATCCGACGGCGATCGGTCGGAGATCGCGCTCGGCCACCCGAAGACCCATGTTCGACAGCGTCGCAACCGGTTCCGCGAAACGATTCGACAACCTCACAACGACCCACGCGATGACCAGCAGCGAGGCCGTGAGGAGTCCGAGATACCTCATCACGGCCATCCGGGTGGTGTGTTCCACCTCTTTGCGCGACACATAGACGGCCATCACCGCAACGATCCGATTGTCATCCGATCGAAGGGGGACGAAACCCACTTGATATCGGTGGCCGTCGACGGACTCCAACCGCTGAAACCCGTCTTTTCGGCTGAGGTCGTTCAGCACGGCATCGCCATTTTGCAACCGAGCGCCGTCGGCGCCGGCCATCGTCGATGCCCGCACCGTCCCGCCGACGATGAAGGCGATTTCAGCACCCGTCTTTTCCCGGATGTAACCCGCGGTCTCCTCTCCGAGGGCGCTGCCGGCCCCGATCGTGCCGACGACCATATCGGCGAACATCAGAGGAGCAACGGCCGAAAACGCCAACTGCTCGCCGTTCTTGGGGGTGGCGAGATTGATCGTCGGTCGCCCGTCAAGGGCCCCTCGGACCGCGGCGATCGAGAGCGGGTCACCCCCCCGCTGATCGGGCGCCTGCCCGCGCATCAACATCGCACCTGACCGCGACGTCGCCTCGAGGGAGGTCACCGACTGATCCAGGCGTTTGAGCGATTCGTACTCCGGGACGAGGACCTCCCGAAGGGCCTCGCTATTGCCTCCGGAAACCGCGATTGCGATTTCCGATCGCCTGGCCAGCGAGTCGGCATAGCCGGAGATCCTCCGCTGCACATCCTCGATGGCGGACGCAGCGGTGGACGTCGCGTTGCGGGTGACCGCCTGCAGGTTGGCGTTCGATACTGATCTGAGCGTGAACCAGAGCAGAATCGAACTCGCCGCGGTGCAGAACACCATGACCCCGAGGGCCCCGATAAACAGCTTCTGTCGAATCGTCTGCGCCCCGAACCGGCTGCGGAGGCCACCGGGATTCAGCCCGGTGGATGTGGCGTCGATCATGTGGTCACCTTTAGAACTCGAGCTGAATGTTGTACGAGATTCGCCGGCCGTAGCCCGACGGGACGTCGTTGATCCTCCGCCGCACGTACTCGGGGATCTCGACCTCGTCGTCGGCCACGTTCTTGATCGACAGGTAGTGCCGGAGTCCGACGGATTCGAGGCGATGGCGGAAGCCGAGGTTCAGGTCGAAGGTGACCTGACTGCCGATGGGCTCGATGGGTCCCTCGACGCTTGACAGGTATGTGACGACCCCCGACACCAGGAATCGTTTGACCTTGAAGGCGAGCCCACCCGCAATGCTGTGCGCCGGGATGTACTTGAAATTGTAGTGATCGGTGCCTTCGATCCGGTCACCGGCGTCGCCGTCGGTGTAGGCGTAGTTGACGAACGCGCTGACCCCCTGCGCTTGCTGGTAACGGAGGGTGAGCTCGAAACCGTCCGCCGAAAAGGTGTCGCCGTTGACGTAGATCGTCGAGGTGTCGGTCGGATCGCTGACGAAGTTCGGGTATCGGCGGGTGCGGAAGATCCTGTCGGTGTAGTCGGCGTGGTAGGCGAGGGCTTCGAGGAACAGGTTGCCGAAGGACCCGAGGCAGGCGAGCTCGATGGTGTCGTTTCGCTCGGGGGTGAGTGCGGTGTTCCCCCAGACCGTGTTGGTCGGCGTCTGGAAGTAGAGCTCGAAGAGCGACGGCACGCGGTACGACTGGCCTGCGTTGAGCTTGATCGAGCTCTTCTGACTCAGCTTGAACATGAAGGTCGCGCGCGACGAGAGATCACCGCCGAACAGCTCGTTGTCGGTGTAGCGTGTGCCCAGGACGATGCGGAATCGGGGGGCGTGGTAGCCGAGCTGGGCGAACCCCGAGTACTCGTCGACCCGGCGGTTTTTCATGTTGTTGTCTTCCAGGGTCTCGCCGGTGAGGGCGTCGTAGTTGCGGTACTCGATGCTCTCGCGTCGTTCGAGATCGACTCCGGCTTCGAGGTTCCAGCGCTCGGACAGCGTGAAGATCGCCTTGCCGAAGAGCTGGAGGCGGGCGCCTTCGATGCTCGCGCGGACGACGTCGTCGGCCGACCGGGAGAGGTCGCGCGTGTTCCAATCGTAGGTGAGGCCGGCGTCGAGATTGATGGATTTCCCGACCGCCGAAGAGAAGGTGTAGTTGGCGAGAACTCCTTCGAGCAGGTGGTTCTTGCCGGCGCCGGCGGAGAAGTTCGGCGTCACGCCGAGATAGCTCTCGTCCACCGCGTAGGCGTTGACCATAGCGGAGTGGTGCTTCGAGGTGACCTGGCCGGTGAAGTTCCTGGTGTTGACGTACTGATCGACGATACCCGCATGACCACCTTCGTCAACGAAGGTGAAGTCCTGGCCGTTGTCTTCCACCGCATTCGCGGCGAGAAAAAGTTTGACGCCGAGATCGCCGACGTAGTGGCCGCCGGCGCGGAATCCGAGGTTTTCGGCGATCCCCATCTGCACCGCCGGGCGGGTTTCAAGCGAGTCCCTGAGCACGATGTTGACGGCGCCGGCATAGGCGTTGGTGCCGTACAGCACCGAGGCCGGGCCTTTGAGAACTTCGATTCGTTCGACATCGTGGATGTCGACCCTCTGCAGCGCTCCCTCGCCGGTGACCGCCATCCAGGTCGGGACGCCGTTGATCAGGATCAGCACCTTGTTGGCGTAGTGGTCCTGGAGCACCCCGCGGGCGGTCGGGAGATCCCGTTTGAGATAGGTGCGGAGAACCGACATCCCGGTCACCAGATTGAGGGCCTCGGCCACCGATTGGAAGTTGTACTCCTGGATCATCTGCCGGTCGATGATGGTGACCATCGAGGGCGTGTCGAGGATGCTCTCCTCGCTGAGCGAGGCCACGCTGATGTTGATCTGCATCAGGTCCTCGATCGAGAGACCGGCGAACGATTCGGTCTCAGGGGTCTCGGCGCCGAACGAGGTCAACGAGAGCGCGATGATCCACACGAACATCACAGTCGCAGGTTTCCGGATACCGGACATCATGGCGGATCTCCCTTCAGCGGTCGTCTCCCAGCCGTCTGCCGGAGCGGAGGGCGGACCGGACAGCGGTCGCTGGCGAGGGTTGTCGGAATGTGGGGGTTATCACTCTCTGGAGGCCGTGCAGCGGGGCTGCACCCCAGGGAGCAAGGGCACGCGCGGGTCGTGAAGCGTGATTCAGCATCGGCGGGCGTTCGAAGGTAGATCGGTCGGCAAAGGAGTGCTCGTAATCCCGACCAGAGATTACACACTTTAGGATACCACGCATGATCAAGTGAGAGCCACGGCCCCGCATCCCCGCTCGCGTGCCCGGAGGGGGTCCGGCGCAGACGTGGAACCGAGCGGGCCCGTTGGAATCGCCGACCTCGACGGCTCCCGATCAGCGTGCGATGGAAGCCTCGGACCACTCCGCGGTGCTGCCGGACTCGAATCCTTCGGCGAATATCAGCGCGTCGGATTTCGGGCCGTCAAGGCCCCACGGGGTGAAGAGTTGGGTCGCGGCCCCTTGGATCGTGGCGACGGGATCGAGGTCCCCCGCCCCGGGTGCCGTCATCGCCAGCAACGCAACGACAAGGATCTGCAGAGTCGATGAAAAACGCATGCCTGACCCCATTCCGTGAGATCGATGAGGGTCGGTTCGACCGGGACGCCGCCGGCTCCTGCCCCCTTCTCCCTCAGCGCACGGGTTGGCTGCGTAACGGCGGGTCGCGGTCCGTGATGCGGACTCGCCCTGAACCTTTCCCGCCGTAACTGAACACACTCGCACGGCGCCCGGCTTCAACCCGGCACCACTCCCATCGCCGCTATTTCAACCGCTTCGGCCCCGCTTCCGCAACCTCAGTGGGGCACCCTTTTTGGTAGAGCTTGAAGTTTTCGATGTAGCGCGCCGCCAGGGCGTCGTAGCGCTTCCAGTACTCGTCCTTGTTGCCCCACGAGGTCGATGGATCGAGGACATCGGTGGGCACGTCGGGACAGGCGAGCGGCACTTCGAAACCGAAGAGCCTGTCCCTGCGGTACTCGGCCCGGTCGAGCTTGCCGTCGAGCGCCGCGTTGAGCAGGTTGCGGGTGTGGCGGATCGAGATCCGTTTGCCGACGCCCCAGCCGCCGCCGACCCAGCCGGTGTTGACCAGCCAGCAGGTGGCGCCGTGCTTGAGCATCTTCCGCCGCAGCATGTCGGCGTAGACAAAGGGGTGGTGGACCATGAAGGGCGCGCCGAAGCAGGCCGAAAACGCGATCTCGGGCTCGATCCCGAGACCGATCTCGGTGCCGGCGATCTTCGAGGTGTAGCCCGACATGAAGTGATAGACCGCATGGAGGGGATCGAGCCGCGCGATCGGCGGCAGCACGCCCTGGGCGTCGCAGGTCAGGAGCACCACGTGCTTCGGGTGCGAGTTGACCATGGCCTCGGGAACGACATTGGGGATGAAGTCCAACGGGTAGCCGGCGCGGGTGTTCTCGGTGAAGCGGTCGTCGTCGAGGTCGAGCTTCCGCGAGGTGCGGTCCTGGACGACGTTTTCGAGGACGGTGCCGAAGCGGCGGGTGGTGGCGTAGATCTCGGGCTCGTGCTCGGCCGACAGCCGGATGACCTTGGCGTAGCAGCCGCCCTCGAAGTTGAAGATGCCCTCGTCCGACCAGCCGTGCTCGTCGTCGCCGATGAGCTTGCGGTTGGGGTCGGCGGACAGGGTCGTCTTGCCGGTGCCCGAGAGACCGAAAAAGAGCGCCGCGTCGCCGTCGGCGCCGACGTTGGCCGAGCAGTGCATGGCCAACACTTCGCGCAACGGAAGCAGGAAATTCATCACCGTGAAGAGGCTCTTCTTGATCTCACCCGCGTACGAGGTGTTGCAGATCAGGGCAAGACGCTTGGAGAAGTCGAGAATGATCGCCGTCGACGAGCGGGTGCCGTCGACCCGTGGGTCGCAGTGGAACGACGGTGCGACGATGACGGTAAATTCGGGAACGTGGTTCTGATACTCGTCCTGGGTCTTGAGCGGGATGAGCAGGTTGCGGGCGAAGAGCGAGTGCCAGGCGTACTCGGTGATGACCCGCACCGGCAGGCGGTAGTTGGGGTCGGCGCCGATGTTGCAGTCCTGGACAAAGAGCTCCTCGTCCTGGAGGAAGGCCTGGACCCGTCCGTGCAGGGCCGAAAAGAGCTGCGGATCGTAGGGCCGGTTGTACTCGCCCCACCAGATCTTGTCCTCGGTGGAGTGCTCGCGGACGACGTACTTCTCCTGCGCGGCGCGCGCCGACCACTTGCCGGTGTTGACCACGAACGGCCCGCCGTGGCCCATGAATCCCTCGTTGCGGAAGATCGCCTCTTCGTAGAGGGCGGGCGCCGGCAGATTCCAGTAGACGCGATCGACGTGGGTGAGGCCGTGGTTTTCCAGGCCGAAACGACTCTTGAGATCCCCGGCCTGGGCCGCGGCGGGCGTGGCGAACTTCAGGTACTTGCTCATGTCCAGTCCCTCACCAGTTTGCGCTCGCCGATGTAGAGCTCGTTGGGCGAGTTGGGGTCGAGGGCCCACTTGATCCGTTCGATGCCATCGGTGATGTCCTTGATCGAGCCGCAGTAGCTCAGCCGGAGGTGGCCCTCCATCCCGAACTCGACGCCGGGAACCGTCACCACCTGAACCTTGTCGAGGATGAACTTGGAGAGCTTGACCGAGCTCGTGCCGTAGTGGCTGAAATCCGGGAAGGAGTAGAAGGTGCCGCCCGGTTCCTCGATGATCACGCCGTCAAAGGCCCTGAGCTCGTTGACGAGCACGTTGCGGTTGTTCTCGAGGGTCGCCCGCAACCCCTCCACCGACGACTGGATGCCGTTGATGGCGCCCACCGCCGCGTGCTGCAGCAGCGCCGACGGACCCGAGGTCTCGTGGCTCTGGATGTTGGTCATGGCCTCGATGAGCTGGCGGTTGCCCACCGCCCAGCCGATCCGGAAGCCGGTCATGGCGTACTGCTTGGAGACGCCGTTGACGATGATCAGCTTGGAGTTCTCGCTCCGGTCCTTGGCGTAGTCGTAGGGGTTGAGCGGTTTGCGGCCGTCGAAAATGAGGCGGTGGTAGATGTCGTCCATGAGCAGCCACAGCCCGCGCTTCTCGCAGAACTCGACGACATCGGCGATGAAGGACTCGGGGTAGACCGCGCCCGATGGGTTGTTGGGGCTGTTGACGATCACCATCTTGGTGTAGGAACCGACCACCTGTTCGATGTCCTCGATGCGCGGGATGAAGGAGCCGTCCTCGGGAGTGACCGCGACCGGAACCCCACCCACGAGCCGCACCATCTCGGGGTAGCTCACCCAGTAGGGCGCCGGGTAGATGACCTCGCTCTGGGGGTCGAGCACGGCGTGGAGCGCCGACATGATGGCCTGTTTGGCGCCCCCCGAGGCCATGACGTTCTCGGGCGCCGGCCGCCAGCCGTAGAACTCCTCGGTGTAGCGGATGATGGCCTTCTTGAGCGCCGGCGTGCCGTCCGGCGGGGTGTAGCGGATCTCGCCCGAGTTGAGCATCGAGGTTGCCGCGAGCAGCGCGTCGAGCGGCGGCTTGCCCTTGGGTTCGCCGCCACCGAGGTGGATGACTGGGTCGCCCTTGGCGCGGAGAATGGCGGCCACTTCATTGAGCTTGAGGGTGGCCGACTCGCCGATGTTTTTCGCAATCAGAGAAAGGCTCATTTTGGTTCCGATCCTTCCGCCGGTTCGTCCCGGCCAAAGCGGATCGGCATTATCTCATAAAGACCTTGGAAATCCAGTGGTTTGTGATGAGGAGGTCAGCGCTCGTCGCGCTCACCTTCTCACAGCGAGCGAAGCGAGCGCCGACAGCGACCGGAGGGAGCGCTGACTGCCTCACCTTCTCACTTCCTCACTCCCTCTCTCCTGACCCTGTACCATGCCCCCATGGAAAAACTCGGCAAGCACGGTGCGCGTCTCAAGGATCTCCGGCGCAGGGTCAAACGGCGGCCGGATGGACAGGTGATTGTCGACGGCCGGAGGCTCGTCGCCGACGTCGTACGCTGGGGGGTGCCGGTCTTCGAGCTCTACCTCGCCGAAGGCGTCGAGCCCGACCCCGAGATCGTCGCGGCGGCGGGCGAGGTCTTCACCGTCGATCAAGCGGTGCTCGACGAGCTCGCGCCCACCAAACACCCGCAAGGTGTGCTCGCCGTGGTCGCCGATCCCAAACGGCCGCCGTGGCCGGCGAGAGAAGGCGCCGCCCTGTGGCTCGACACGGTCCAGGATCCCGGCAATCTCGGCGCCATCGTCCGTTCCGCCGCCGCCCTCGGGGCGAGAGCAGTGCTGCTCTCGCCGGGCTGCGCCGACCCCTTCCACCACGCGGCGGTGCGCGGCTCGGCGGGCGCGGTCTTCCGGCTGCCGGTGACCCGCGATGTTCCGGTCGCTCGCGTCGCCGAGCGGATGAGCGAAGCGAGCGGCGAGGTCTGGGCCGCCGGCCCCGGCGGAATCCCGCTCGACCGCTGGGCGCCGTCGCGGCCGGTGGTGATCCTCCTCGGCGCCGAGGGCGCCGGGCTTTCGCCCGAAGCGCAGGCGGTCGCCGGCGGCGAGGTTACGATCCCCCTCGATCGCGAGATCGAGAGCCTCAACGTCGCCGTCGCCGCGGGGATTCTCCTCGAGCGCCTACGAACGGTTTGAACGTCACGACCACGAAGACTCAAAGACATGAAAGTGACACGAAGGAGTGGAGAGATCGGCGGTTGGCCGATGGATGAAGGTCTTTGTGATTTCGTTGTGTCTTCGTGTTTTGGTGGTTTTGACGGATTGTCCTCTACCGCAGCACCACAGCACCCGTTGGGCCGTCGGTGACGCGGCCGACGACGGCGGCGCCGGGGAGCCGGCGCACGAGGGCCTCGGCCTTGTCAGCCGGGATGGCGGCGAGGAGGCCGCCCGAGGTCTGGGGGTCGAGGGCGAGATCGATGAGCAGTTCATCGGCGCCGTCGGCAATCTCGAGGATCGCGGCGATGCTGGTGCGGTTCTTGCCCGCGCCCACCGGGACGAGACCGACTGCGGCGGCGTCGAGGGCGCCCGGCATCGCCGGCAGCGAAGCGAGGTCGAGCTCGACGGCGCAGCCCGAGGCCTCGGCCATCTCGGCGGCGTGGCCCGCGAGCCCGAAACCGGTGATGTCGGTGACCGCGTGAGGTTCGAGGTCCTTCAGCATTTCGGCGGCGTCGCGGTTGAGGGTCGTCATCCAGCGCATTGCGGTGGCGACGTGGTCGGGCTTGGCCATCCCGCCCTTGGCGGCGGTGGTGACGAGTCCGGTGCCGAGGGGTTTGGTGAGCACCAGGACATCGCCGGGAACGGCGCCGCCGTTGCGCCAGATCTTCTCCGGGTGGACGGTCCCGGTCACCGCGAGTCCGTAGAGGAGCTCCTGTCCTTCGACGGTGTGGCCGCCGGCGAGCACGGCGCCCGATTCGGCCATGGCCTCGAGGCCGCCGCGGAGGATCTCCTTGAGGGCGTCGCGGCCGAGTTGCTTGAGCGGGTAGCTGACAAGGTTCATGGCGGCGAGCGGCGTGCCGCCCATGGCCCAGACATCCGACAGCGCGTTGGTGGCGGCGATTCGGCCGAAGGTGTAGGGGTCGTCCACCATGGGCGGAAAGAAGTCGGTGGTGTGGATGATGGCGATGTCATCGGTGATCCGCACGACTCCGGCGTCGTCGGCGGACTCGATGCCGACGATGAGGTCGTCCGACACCAGCCGCGGGAGACCGCAGAGAACGGTGTGGAGCAACCCCTTGGAGAGTTTGGCGCCGCAGCCGCCGTAGGCCGAGCCTTCGGTGAGCCTGACCACGTCGACGGCGACCGTCGAGCGCAGCGTGCTCGGCGTCCAGGTCCCGCCCTGGTTGCGGTAGACCGCCTTGGGTGCGAGCTTCAAGGTGTCGAGGATGTCGATCAGTGCTGCCGAGTCGTCGGATCTGGCCTCGAGCACGACACCACACTCGGAGCTCACCGATCGCGGCGCCGGTGCGGCATCGACATCGAGGCCGCGGTCACGCGCCGCGCGCTCGGCGCGCATGACGCGCTGGACCGAGCCGAAAACCAGGAGAAGATCGCGCGAGGTGGTCGTCATGGGGTCACGAGTCCTTCCGCAAGCGTGAAGGATAACCGATTTCGGGACAGAGCCGCCGCAGACCGATATCATTGGTCCGGCGTCCCGGCTATGGCGCGCCGACGGGAGGTACCGATCATGACTGCAACAGGATTTTCCACGCGCGATCGCTGTGTGTCGAGATTCAAGCCCGTCACGGCTGTCGTGGCGGCGGTCGTCGCGGCCGTGTTCCTCGCGGCGGGCGCCCGATCGGCCGGCGTCGAACCGAGCCGCGAGCTCCTCATCCGCTGCGACGACGTCGGCATGTCCCACTCCGTCAATCTCGCGGTTCGCGAGCTCCTCGAGACCGGGCTTCCCTTTTCGGTTTCGGTGATGGCGCCGTGCCCGTGGTTCCTCGAGGCGGTGGAGATCCTCAGCGCCAACCCCCAGATCGGGGTCGGTCTCCACCTCACGCTCAACTCGGAGTGGTCGGTCTACAAGTGGGGGCCGGTGGCCGGCGCCCGGACGGTGCCGTCGCTGGTCGATGAAACCGGGTTCTTTTTCGCGTCCGAGACCGGGTTTGCCGGCGCCGAGCCGAAGTTGAACGAGGTCCGGATCGAGCTCGAGGCTCAGATCCGCCGCGCCCTGGCGGCCGGTCTTCGGGTCGACTACCTCGACTACCACATGCTCACCGCGGTCTCGACGCCCGAGCTTCGGTCCATCGTCGAGGAGCTGGCCGAGAAGTACGGCTTCGGGCTGTCGCGCTACTTCGGCGAGACCTCGGTGTCGCTCTGGGCCGACCCGCCCGAGCGCAAGCTGACGAGCCTGCTTACGCACACCCGGGCGATCAAACCCGGTCTGAGCCTGCTCGTGATCCACCTCGGGATGGAGACCCCCGAGATGACCGCCATGGTCGACCTGAACAACGCCGACGACCCCTACCGGGTTGCCGTCCACCGCCAGGCCGAGCTCGATGCGGTGACCTCGCCGGCGTTTCGCCGGGCGCTCGCCGAGGGCGGAATCGAGCTCGTCACCTATCGCGATGTGATCGCCTCGAGGGGTCTCGACGCCATGACCGCGCCTGCGGATCTCACGAGCTACTCTTCGGACTTTGCCGACGCCGACTGATCGACCCAGCCCAGGATCTCGCTCCCGGCGAGGAGAAAAGCGCCGGTGCCGTACTCCATGCTGTCGTCGGCGGTCACCGTCCGCGGGTCGTAGCCGATCTGCTGCACCCAGCCGAGCTTGCCGGAGGGTTGCAGCGCCCAGTTGAGGCCCTCCCACCCCCGGCGCATCGCGGGCAGGGCGGTCTCGGGGTCGAGCAGCCCGTGGTTGACGCCCCAGGCCAGACCGTAGGTGAAGAACCCGCTGCCGCTGGACTCGGGGATCGGGTACTCGTCGGGGTCGAGCAGGCTCGACCGCCACAGCCCGTCATCGCCCTGAACCGCGATCAGTGCGGCAGCCATGTCGCGGAAGAGCTGCTCGAATCGCGGCCGTTCCGGGTAGTCCTCCGGCATCGCGTCGAGGACCAGCGCGAGCCCGGCGAAGACCCAGCCGTTGCCGCGCGACCAGAAGATCTTGGCGCCCGAGGAGGTGCGCGGGCCGGACCCGTCGTCGGCGATGACGTAGCGGCCGTCGCGGTACCACAGGTGCTCCACCGGATCGTAGAGATAGCCGTAGGTTTCCCACCACATGGCGTTCATCAGGTCGAGGTAGCGGCGATCGCCGGTCGCTTCCGCGATGAGCGCCATGGTCGGCGGCGCCATGAACAGGGCGTCGCACCACGACCAGTTGTCGTCTTCGGACCAGCCCACGACCGGGCCCGGTCGGGGCTCGGCGATCATCGCCTCGAAGCGATCGACGGTGGCTTCGATCATCGCCGGATCGCGCCCGACGAGGTAGATCTTTGCGTAGGTCTGAGCGATGCACTGGTCGTCGGCGTGGCGCGGGCGCGGCCCGGGCTGCCAGCCGTTGCGCTCTGAGATCTCTCGCGCGGCCTCGAGGTACTTCGGGCTCCCGGTCGCCTCGAAGGCGGCCATGACCCCGGCGAAGAAGGCGCCGCGGACCCACTCGGTGTCGCTGACGTCCTGGAATCCACCGTCGGGCAGGGGCGCCGAGGTGACGATGTTGTCGATCTGCCAGTCGAAGGCCCGCTCCATGACGTCGATGACGTGAACGCGGGCGAACGGGTCGGGAGAGGGCACTGGTTCCTCCGTGGCAGGGCCGCCGCAGGCAGCGGCGAGGGCGGCGCAGGCAGCCAGGGCGAGACGACGCGGGTTCGGTCGGACGATCATGGGTCCCTCCGATTCGGCCGCTCCCAGAGTAGCAGCCGCGCGCCTTCGTAGATCGCCGCCGCCGTGCGATCATCGAAATGACACCACCCCGGCCGGGCCGGAGAGACGGGAGCCGCCATGCCAGCTCGCGATCGCTACATGCCGTCCGACACCCGATACGACACGATGACCTTCAACCGCTGCGGCCGAAGCGGCCTCCGACTGCCGGCGGTGTCGCTCGGACTGTGGCACAACTTCGGCGGCGCGGACCCGCTCGAGAACGCCCGCGCCATGCTTCGCCGCGCCTTCGACCTCGGCATCACCCACTTCGACCTCGCCAATAACTACGGCCCGCCCTACGGCTCGGCCGAGGAGACCTTCGGGCGGATCCTCAGGCAGGACCTGGCGCCGTTTCGGGACGAGCTGGTGGTCTCGTCGAAGGCGGGCTGGGACATGTGGCCCGGGCCGTATGGGAATTGGGGTTCACGGAAGTACCTGGTGGCGTCGCTCGACCAGAGTCTCGGGAGGATGGAGCTCGACTATGTCGACATCTTCTACCACCACCGCCCCGACCCCGAGACACCGCTCGAAGAGACCATGGGAGCGCTCGACTTCATCGTCCGTTCGGGACGCGCTCTCTACGCCGGGATCTCGCAGTACCCGCCCGATCTCACCCGGAAGGCCGCCGAGATCCTCGCCGCGCTGGGGACGCCGTGCCTGATCCACCAGCCGCGCTACCACATGTTCGACCGGTGGATCGAGGACGGCCTGCTCGACGTTCTCGACGAGAAGGGGATCGGGTGCATCGTCTTTTCCCCCCTCGCCCAGGGGCTGCTCACCGGTCGTTATCTCGACGGAATCCCGGGCGACTCGAGGGCCGCCCGGGACGACAGCTATCTTTCGAGGTCGCAGGTGTCGGAAGGGGTGGTCTCGAAGGTGAGACGGCTCGACGAGATCGCCAGGGTCCGCGGCCAGAGCATGGCCCAGCTCGCCATCGCCTGGGTCCTGAGGCAACCGGGCGTGACCTCGGCGCTCATCGGAGCGAGCCGGCCGGAACAGGTCGACGCCGCCATCGGCGCCCTCCGGACGCCGGCCTTCAGCGGCGAAGAACTCGCGGCCATCGACGAGATCCTCGCCGGCTGACGAGCGTCACTCGACGACGTCGCCGACCGCCGGTTCCAACCTGACCTCGGCGAAGCGCAGGGCGACGGCGCCCTCGGTTTCGAGCACGAACGGTGCAGTGACGTGGGCAAGGTCGGCGCCCGAATCCGCGAGTCGGCGCAACGGGACCCGCACCGTGAACCACCCCTCGCCGGGGTTCGCGGCCAGAACCTCGGTGATGTCCACCCGACCGTCGCAGCCCTCGCCGCAGCGCATCGCGAGAAAGACCGGCGCGCTCGGAGCCTCCTCCACCAGGACGTCGAAGACGAGCGCGAGGCCCGCCGCCGCCTCCGCGCTGAGATCGACCGCACGGGTGGCGCCGAGGTAGAGGTAGGCGAGCTCGTAGCCCGCCCAGCGCGCGGCGCGGGCGTCCTCCTGCCTGTCGCGGTCGACCGGCGTCACCACCAGGTTGTCGCGGTCCCAGGTCGTGGCGGCGCCGCCCACCGTCTTGACGGCGCGGTTGCGTGCATCACCGACAAAGAGCCGCCACGGCGCCACCGGTCCGGCGCTGAAAAAGATCGTACGGCCGGTTTCGGTCATGATTTCTCCGGGATTCTCGGGGAGGCGGTCGAAATCGACGCGGTCCGCGGCGCTGAGGCCGAAGCCGAAGGGGAAGAGCGGGTCGTCTCCGGCGTCGCCGCGGTTGAGCCGGGTCCGGGCCGCTGTTCCCGGCCACGAGTGGGCGAGCCGGCCCGTGAAATCGTGCTGGACGGCGCCGTCCGGCGAACGGAAGATCACCTCGGCCACCCCGTCGCCCTCCGAACCCGGCAGCCACGCCGCGACGAAGGCGTCCGATGCGTTGAGCTCCGGATTGACCCACAGGGGGCGACCGGAGAGGAAGATGGAGACCACCGGTATCCCGGCCCGATGCAGGGTGTCGAGCAGCTTCGCATCATCCGGTCGGGTGAAACCGTAGTCGAGGGTCTCGCGGTCGCCCTGGAACTCGGCGTAGGGGTTTTCTCCGTAGACGACCACGGCAACGTCGGGCGTGCCGTCGAAACCGCCTTCCTCGGACAGGACGGCGGTGCCGCCGGCGCCCTCGACCACGCTTCGGATTCCGTCCCAGATCGACGACGCGCCGGGGAAGTCGTCATTGGTCGTGTCGGTGCCCTGCCAGGTGAGGGTCCACCCGCCGCACTGTTTGCCGATGTTATCGGCGCCGTCGCCGGCCACCAGGACCGTCCGCGACGGATCGAGGGGCAGGATGCCGCCGTTGTTCTTGAGCAGGACCAAGGACTCGCGGACCGCCCGGCGCGCCACCGCCCGGTGGTCGGCCGATCCCAGAAGGTCGGTGCGGCCGGCGAGCGGCCGGCTCGACGGCGTGCCCTTGTCAAACAGTCCGGTCCGCATCTTGACCCTGAGGATGCGGCGCACCGCATCGTCGAGCCGGTCCATGGGGATCACGCCCGTGGTCGCCTGTTTGATGGTGTTTTTCAGCAGCGGCCGCCAGTCCTCGGGCGCCATGAACATGTCGATGCCGGCGTTGAACGCCGTCGGGCAGCTCGAGCTGCTGCATCCCGGCACGTCGG
Source organism: Acidobacteriota bacterium (assembly GCA_024641545.1). Taxonomy (GTDB): domain Bacteria; phylum Acidobacteriota; class Thermoanaerobaculia; order Thermoanaerobaculales; family Sulfomarinibacteraceae; genus JAHECW01. Next base: position 14,566 of record JAHECW010000038.1, on the reverse strand, counting down.
CGTGGCCGTTCCAGTCACCGACCACGAAACCGTCGAAACCCATCCGGTCCTTGAGGACATCGGTGAGCAGGCCCCGGTGGCCGTGCATCTTGCGCCCCTGCCACGAGGAGAACGACGCCATCACGGTCTGGACTCCGGCATCGAGGGCGGAGACGTAACCGGCGCCGTGGATGTCTCGAAGCTCGGCCTCGGTGGCGAGGTTGTCGCCCCGGTCGATGCCGCCGGTGGTGCCGCCGTCGCCGAGAAAGTGCTTTGTGCAGGCCGCCACATGAGCGTCGCCGAGAAAGTCACCGGTCCCGGCGACACCCTGGAGGCCGCGGACCATTTCACCGGCGTAGGCGCGGGCGATTTCGGGGTCTTCGGACCAGCTTTCGTAGCTCCGGCCCCAGCGGTCGTCGCGAACCACCGCGACGGTCGGGCTGAAGTCCCAGTCGAGTCCGGTGACCGCGATCTCGACCGCGGTGATGCGGCCGATCTCGCGGATCAGCTCGGGGTCGCGGGCGGCGCCGAGGCCGATGTTCTGGGGGAAGACCGTGGCGCCCCGGACATTGGCGTGTCCGTGGACCGCATCGGTGCCCCAGATCGCCGGGATCGCCAGACCACCGTCCGAGGTGTCCATGGAGGCCTCCCAGAACTCGTCGGCGAGCGCCAACCAGTCGCCCACCGTCGCCCACCGCTTGCCGTGCGGTTGGACACCGCCGCCGTTGAGGACCGAGCCGAGACGGTATCGGCGGACATCCTCGGGTGTGAGATTGCGGATCTCGCCCTGGATGACCTGGCCGACCTTGTCCTCGACGGTCATCACCTCGAGCAGGGCGTCGATGCGGCGCTCGATCTCCGGGTCGAGACCGATCGGGCTCGAGATCTCGGGCCAGACCTCGGGGTGGACGGATTGCGAACCCGCCTGCAGATCGTCCTGGGAGGGGTCATCCGGCGATCCGCACCCGGCCACGACGGTCGCGGCCACGAGTGCTCCCAATGCGACCAACAAGAGACGTTCCATCGATGCCTCCGGCAGACGAGAAGAGAAACAATTTTACCTTGGGGGTTGACAAATAGTACGACACGATTTATTACTATTCGTAATATGAATGATCATGACGCCCTCACCCCGCTCCGGCTCGCGATCCTGGGCCTGATCGGCATGCACCCCCAGTCGGGCTACGACCTGAAGAAGGTCTTCGAGACAACTCCGATGGGGAACTTCAGCAGCTCTCCCGGCGCCATCTACCCGGCGCTCAAGGGCCTCGGGGAGCGAGGGTGGATTTACGGACAGCCGGAGCATCTGGAGACCCTCCGTCCCCGGCTCGTCTACTCGATCACCGACGAGGGTGAACGGATCCTCACGACCGAGCTCGAGCGGCCGGTCACGCACGAGGACATGATCTGGCACTTCGATCTGGTCATGCTCCGCTTCGCCTTCATCGAGCGCCTCGGACACGCCCAGGCCCTGCGTTTCCTCGACGAGTTCCGGATCGAGGCGGCGGCCTACGTCGAGTACCTGGAAGGGCTGCGCGATTCCATGCGTGAGCACCTGACGCCGTGCGGCCGGCTCGCCCTCGAGCACGGCATTCAGGGCTCGGCCGGCAATGTCCGCTGGGCCGAGTACGCGATCAACGAGTTGCGAATGCTGCTAGGAAAGTGAGGACTTCGAAAATGAACGGCTCTGCATCACACCGTCGAATTTCCCTGGGTTGGAAGATTCCCGCCATCGCCCTGTCCTACTTCGTGGGCATCGCCATCAGCGGCGGCGTCATCAACGCGCTCGGAATGGAGTGGCCGACGATCCCGGTGCCGGTGGGCGAGACCGAAAATCTCGTTATGAGTCTCGTCGGATCGGTGCTGATGGCGGCGTGCATGGCCCTGCTCGCCGTCGGACTCCGGGGCGCGACCGCGACCCGTTGGCTCGTTCTCGCGGCGTTCTGCTATGTCACCTTCGGTCTCAACAACCAGATCGAGGCGGCGATCTTCACCACCTTCGGCGGCACCTCGGCGATGCTCGTGTTCTTCGTCTTGCCGTGCCTCGCGGGGGCGGCGGCGGCGGTCGTGCTGCTGCCGCCAGGCGAGCCCGATGCGAGGCGGACGGCGGGTCTCCTCAACAGCGGGATCTCGTTCTGGTGGTGGCGTGTCCCGGTCGCCTGGCTCGCCTTTCCGGTGATCTACACCTTCTTCGGGATGCTGGCCGCGCCCTTTGTCGTTCCGATGTACCAGCAGCAGGACTTCGGTCTGACCCTCCCGGGATGGGGCACCCTCATCCCGGTGGCCCTCCTCAGGAGCGCGCTCTATTTGGCGGTGACCATACCGATTCTGCTGATGTGGTCGCGCTCGCGGCGCGGCCTCACGGTGACGCTGGGGATCGCGTTCTTCGCCATGATGGGTCTCGTCGGCCTGGTCACGGCGACGTTCTTCCCGCCGGTCCTGCGGATCGTCCACAGCATCGAGATTCTCGGTGATGCGCTGGTCTACGCCTGGGTGCTCGTCGCCCTCTTCGTTCCCAAGGACCGCGCCGGCGAACGCGAGCCGGTTCCGGCTTTTGCCGACTGAGACGGCGCGACGACGACCACCGGGGGGCGCCCGCCCCCCTCGGCGCCGTATCGCTTCAGCACATCCTGGCGATCCGATCGCCGATATCGTCCCGCAGCCGGTCGACCAGAGCGCAGGTGAAGGCCGCGACGTCACGCGAGGGTTCGACGATCAGGGGCGTGAGGTCCATGGCGAAGCTCACGAGTTGGTGCCGGTCCACCGCGTGCGACTCGAAAAAGGTCGCGTTCGCCGACCGGCGTCCGTGGACCGCGAGGTCGTAGCGCTTGCCGCCGACGATCTGTGAAGCGAAGACCGCGGCGAGGGCGAGCCCGAGGTTGTCGGGGTCGTCCAGGGGCAGGACCCGTTTGTCGGCGTCTGCCAGCCAATCGAGGTCGCGCCAGACTTCGCAGCCGTAGACCGCCGACGGGCGCGCCTCGGCCGGGAGCCGGCGCAGCGCCGCGATGGACCGCAGACAGCATGCGACGTGGGTGTCGTGCTTGTCGGCCGGGTTGTGCAGGTAGACGATGTCGGGCCGGGCGAGCTCGAGAATCTGCCGCAGGTCCTCGATCGGGGCGGTGTTGCCCGGGTCCTTGACCTCCGAGCTCGGATGCATGAGCTGGATCTGGCAGCCGTAGCGGCCGAGCCGGGCGGCGGCGCGCTGTTCCTCGATGCGGACGCCCTGCATCTCCCGGTCGGTGTGGTCGGCGTAGGGACCGCTTCGCGGGCTGCCCGAGCCGTTCGTGACCGTGATCCCGGTGAACCCGCGGTCGGGCCGGTCGATGCACTCGAGAATGCCGTGCAGGGCCATGAACTCGAGGTCGTCCTGGTGCGCCCCCACCGCCAGGTGGGTGGTGCGGGCGAGGGCTTCGACCGCGGGCCGGCCGTCGGGGACAAAGATGTCGGCGTCGGTTCGTGTCAGCTTCATGGTTCGATCCTCGGCAGGCTGGCCGCTGCGATGGCCTGGCCGTGTCGCTTGAAGGTTTCGTCGGGAGTGACCACCCGGATCCGGTCGGCGAGCTCGGGAAACTCCTCGTCGAGGACGAGCGACGCCTGGTCGAGGATGATCTCCCCACCCGCGCCCGACATCACCCGGCCGAGGATCAACAGGCTTTCGAAGGGGTACCAGCGGGCAAACCAGGGGATCGAGGCGCCGAGGTAGACGCCGATGGTCCGGTAGATCCTGTCGGCCCTTTCGTCGCCCGCCCGCATCAGCCGTTGGACCTCGATGAGCCGGTCGGCCGGGGCCATGTCGTCGGCGAGCTCGATCCCTGCCGCCGGCGCCAGCCGCGCCACCGCCTGTTGCGAAAAGTACTGGGCGCCGCAGCCGCGGTCGCCCGACCACTCGTCCGCCGGCGCGTCGTCGTGGTAGTCGACCGGTACGAAGGCGAGCTCGTTGAGCGAATCGGTGATGTGGCCGTCGCCGTCGGCGAAACCCGAGGCCAGACTGGTTCCCATGGCGATCCCCAGCGGCGCCTTCGCGCCCAGGACCATGGATGCCGCGAGGGCGGTGACCTCGCCGTCGTTGACGACCTCGAAGGGGACGTGATTCCAGGCCGATTGCAGGCGTTTGAAGATCGGTCGGATCTCGGCGTCGAAGTCGGCGCCCGAGATGCCCCGGAAGAGCGACCCGACCCGGGGTTCGTTGTCGACGTAGACGCCGGCGGCGCTGCCGCCGATGGCATCGACCCGCGGCAGGTGGGCCGCGGCGCGCCGCAACGAGTCCATGATGCCGTCGAAGTGGTAGCGCGGGTCCGACTCGAAGTAGGGGTTCCACCCGACCTCCTCGGAGTGGACCACCCGGCCCTCGATCAGCGCCGCGCACTTGCGGTCGCTGCCGCCGAGGTCGAAACCGATCCGGCAGCCGTCGAGGTGGCCGCCGAGGGAGATGGCGGCGACCCTCGATGGCGGGACCTCGTCGATGTCGCAGGCGACGACCTCCATCTCGTCGAGGAAGGCGCGCCGGGCCACCACCTCGCCGTCAAAGGACCGAACGCCGTCGGGCGCGTAGCGCTCCGCGATGATCCGAGCCAGATCGTTGTGACCGCCGATGACGACCGTCGATCCGCCGCGGGTCCAGAGCATGGTTTTGACCAGGCGTTCGACGTGGCGCGTGTTGAGGTCGATCGCATCGCCCCGGTGCGGCAGGATCCGGGTGTCGCAGCGCTGGGCCGAACCGTCAGGCCGGGTGACGGCGATGGCGATGGGGATGCGGCCGCGATCGCGATCGACCCGCGCCTCGTAGCTCCGGTTCCAGAGCTCGGCCGGACAGAAATCCGGATCGAGAACGGGCGGAGTGTGCAGACGCATGGGTCACTCCCTGGCGGCTCGATTCCCGGTGCCCCAGATCCGCGGCACGAGCATCGCCAGCCCGATGCCGGAGGCGCCGGCCACGGCGAGGCAGAGAAGGCCCTGCATGGTCTCGCCGTAGAGCATGGCGCCGGTGCCGAAGAGCAGGGCGTAGACAAACGTGCACCCGAGCACCCACCCGAGCGCGGCCAACGACAGGTTGTCGCGGTTCGGGGCGATCTCGTCGGGCCCTATGACCTCGGCCCAGCCGCGGCCGGCGGGGCGGACGGTGCGGTAGAACCGGCGCAGGGTCTCGCGGTCGGCCGGCGGCGTGGCAAAGGTCACGACCACCCAGACGACGGTGGTCAGGGCCACCGACCACACCAGCGCGGCGTGGGACGAGAGTTCGAGGCCTCCTTTGCGGGCGATGAAGAGCCCGAAGGCGATGGTGAACGACGCGGCCATGGCGGCGATCTCCGACCACGCGTTGATCCGCCACCAGAACCAGCGCAGGAGATAGATGAGGCCGGTGCCGGCGCCGATGGAGAGCAGCAGGTGGAAGGCCTCACCGGCGGTGGAGAGCAGGAAGACGGTGGCGCCCGAAACCACCATGAGCAGGGCGGTCACGACCCGAGACAGCCACACCAGGTGCCGTTCCGAGGCGTCGGGTCTGAGAAACCTGCGGTACAGGTCGTGGACCAGGTACGAGCACCCCCAATTGAGGTGCGTCGACATGGTGGAGACGTAGGCCGAGAGCAGCGACGCCACCAGCAACCCGAGGAGACCCGCCGGGAGCAGGGTGAGCATGGCGGGGTAGGCGAGGTCGTTGCCGATGAGATTCTCGGACACGTGCGGCAGCGCGGTCTTGATGTCGCCGAGGGTGGGGAAGACCAGGATCGAGCACAGCGCGACGATGATCCACGGCCACGGCCGGAGGGCGTAGTGGGCGATGTTGAACCAGAGGGTGGCGGCCATCGCGTGCTTCTCGTCCTTGGCCGCGAGCATCCGCTGTGCGATGTAGGAGCCGCCGCCGGGCTCGGCGCCGGGATACCACACCGCCCACCACTGAATGGTGAGCGGGATGACCAGCACCGACAGGGTGAGCCCCCAGTCGGAGAAGTCCGGCAGCAGCCGCAGGGTGGCGGGATCGACCTGGGCGACCAGCCCGGCAAGGCCGCCGACCTGGGGTTGCGACAGGGCGACGTAGGCCGCCGCGAAGACCCCGATCATGGCGATGGTGAACTGGATGAGGTCGGACGCGAGCACTCCCCAGAGCCCGGCGAGGGCCGAAAAGACAATACAGATGAGACCGCAGACGATGACCGTCTGGAGCCGGCTCCAGCCGAGCATGACGTTGGCGATCTTGACCGCGGCGAGGGTCACCGAGGCCATGATGGTGCAGTTGAACAGGAGCCCCAGGTAGACCGCGCGGAAACCTCGAACAAAGGCCGCCGGCTTGCCCGAGTAACGCAGCTCGTAGAACTCGAGATCGGTGAGCACCCCCGAGCGCCGCCACATCCGGGCGTAGAAGAAGACCGTCAGCATGCCGGTGAGCAGGAAGGCCCACCACTCCCAGTTGGCCGCCACCCCCCTGGTGCGAACGAAGTCGGTCACCAGATTGGGGGTGTCGGTGGAAAAGGTCGTGGCCACCATGGAGGTGCCGATGAGCCACCACGGCGCCGACCGGCCCGAGGCGAAGAACTCGGTGGTGCCCTGGCCCGCCCGCCGGGCGTAGTAGAGCGCCGGGGCGAAGGCGGCTGCCAGACAGACGGCGATGACGATCCAGTCGATGGTCGCGAGCTGCATGGGTGAGGCCTCCCTTGGTGGTGAAATCTTATCCCATCACGGAATCCGAGTGGCGCGGACGCCGCGGGTCGGGGAGAATGGCAGGGTCACTCGAGATCGGAAACCCGACGCAGGGAGGGGCCATGAGAGTCGTGCGAATGACGGCGGTGGCGATCGCGGCGATGACCATCGCCGGGACGGTGGAGTCCGCAACCGGAGCCCTGGACCTCATGCCGGTTCCGGCGCAGCTCGAGCTCGGGGCGTCGGCGTTGGTCGTCAACGACGCCTTCACCGTGGTGACCGAGGGTCAAGGCGCCGGGCCGAGGCTCGATCGGGGTGTCCGGCGGATGCTGCGGCGGTTGTCGGACCGGACGACGCTGTTTTTCGCCAACGCCACCTTTCTCGATCTCGCGAATCACGCAGATCCGGTGCTGGTGGTGCGAGCCGACCGCATCGGCAGGGTCGAGCTCGGCGAAGACGAGAGCTATCGACTCGCCGTGACCGAGGGTGGCATCCGACTCGAAGCCGTTACCGACATCGGCGCGCTGAGGGGTCTCGAAACCCTGCTCCAGCTGGTGGTTCTCGACGAGCGCGGCGTGTCGCTGCCCGAGGTCTCGATCGTCGATCGGCCGCGCTTCCCCTGGCGCGGCCTGATGATCGACTCGAGCCGTCACTTCATGCCGATGGAGGTGCTCAGGCGCAACCTCGACGGCATGGCGGCGGTCAAGCTCAACGTCCTCCACTGGCACCTGGTCGACGACCAGGGCTTCAGGGTCGAGTCGCCGGCGCTGCCGAAGCTCCACGAACTCGGCTCCGACGGCCTCTACTACACCCGGGCGCAGATCCGCGAGATCATCGACTACGCCGCCGACCGCGGCATCCGGGTCGTGCCCGAGTTCGACCTGCCGGGCCACGGCACCGCCTGGCTGACCGCCTATCCCGAGCTGGCCAGCGCGCCCGGGCCGTACGAGATCGAGCGCAGCTGGGGGATCTTCGACCCCACGGTCGACCCGACCATTGAGGCCACCTACACCTTTCTCGAGGTCTTTCTCGCCGAAATGGCCGAGCTCTTCGACGACGCGTTCATCCACATCGGCGGCGACGAGAACAACGGCAAGGACTGGCTTGCCAACCCCGAGATCGTCGCCTTCATGGAGGCCAACGGATACCACGAGCCGTTGGCGCTTCAGCGCTATTTCAACGAGCGGGTGCTGGCGATCCTGACCCGTAATGGCAAGCGGATGATCGGCTGGGACGAGATCTTCCAGAACGGACTCCCCAAGGACATCGTGATCCAGAGCTGGCGCGGCCGCGAGTCGCTCTACGAGTCGGCGCGGCTCGGCTACTCGGGGATCCTCTCCAACGGCTACTACATCGATCTGATCCACCCCACCTCCGACCACTACCTCAACGACCCGCTGCCCGCCGACGCCCCGCTCTCGGCCGACGAGTCGGCGCGCATCCTCGGCGGCGAGGCCACCATGTGGGCCGAGTTCGTGTCGCCGGAAACCGTCGATTCGCGGATCTGGCCGCGCACCGCCGCCATCGCCGAGCGTCTCTGGTCGCCGGGCGCGGTGCGCGACCTCGAGGACATGTACCGGCGGTTGGACCGGGTGAGTCTGAGGCTCGAGGAGCTCGGGCTGCTGCACGAGCGCAACCGTCCCGTGATGCTGCGCCGGCTCTGCGGCTGCCGCGACACGGCCGCGCTCGAGGTGCTGCTCGGCGCGATCGAACCGGTCAAGGTCTACAACCGCGGCCGGCTGCGCGCCCACACCCAGTTCTCGCCGCTGACCCGGATGGTCGACGCCGCCTGGCCCGACGCCGAACCCGCCCGCGAGTTCGGGCGGGCGGTCGAGCGGTTGCGCGAAGCGGGTGTGACCGACGTCGAGGATCGCACCGCCGTCCGCCGATCCCTCGAGATCTGGCGCGACAACCACGCGGCGGTCGCGGCCACCCTCACCGGATCACCGGGGTTGACCGAGATCCTGCCCATGTCGGCCGCGCTCGCCGAGGTCTCGGTCATCGGGCTCGAGGCGCTCTCCGTCGCCGAAACCGGCAAGGACATCACCCGGGACTGGTTCGAGGACCGGCTCGCGCGGCTCGAGGCGGCGAGGGAGAGCCACGGTCAGACCGAGTTGGTGGTGGTCGACCCCGTGGTGTCGCTGGTCTGCGTCGCCGCCGGCCGTCTGGCCGCCAGGGCCGAAGAGTGCCGCCCGGCCGACGATGCGCCGACGGCTGCGGGCCACTGATCGACGGATGGGAGCACGAGTGGTCGACCCTTCCGGCCCCGGCTCGCCGACACAAGTTGATCTCGCGGCCGCCCGCCCGTCGTGTAGCCTGTTCATGGCAACCCACCGCACCCGGCTCGACGACACCGCCAGACCGGGACGAAGACGGAGACAAGGCGAATGGCATCACTGCAACTGACGGCTCTCGATCTGACCATCATCGCTGTCTACCTGGTCGCGGTCACCGCCATCGGTTTTGCGATGCGCAAACGCGCGGCCGCGAGCGTCGAGTCGTATCTGCTCGGCGGCAAGGACATTCCGTGGTACATGCTCGGTTTGTCCAACGCCTCGGGGATGTTCGACATCTCGGGCACCATGTGGCTGGTCACCATCGGTTTCGTCTACGGGCTGAAGGCGATCTGGCTGCCCTGGCTGTGGCCCACCTTCAACCAGGTCTTCCTCATGGTCTACCTCTCGGCCTGGCTGCGGCGATCGAACGTCACCACCGGCGCGCAGTGGATCGAGACCCGCTTCGGCACCGGCGTCGGCGCCCGGCTGTCGCACACCGTCGTGGTCGTTTTCGCCCTCATCGGCGGGCTCGGCTTTCTCGCCTACGGTTTTGTCGGGCTCGGCAAGTTCGTCGAGATCTTTCTCCCCTGGGAAGCGATCCAGCCGTACCTCGGGATCCACGTCGCGCCCGAGTTCGTGCCGCACATCTACGGCATCGTCTTCACCCTCGCGGCGGTGGCCTACACGATCCTCGGCGGGATGCGGTCCATCGTCCTCGCCGATGTCCTGCAGTACACCATCATGACGATCTCGGCGGTGGTGGTGGCGGTGATCGCCATGACCGCGCTGGCGGCCAACCCGTTGGTGGTGCCCGACGGCTGGATGAGCCCCTGGTTCGGCTGGCGGCTCGATCTCGACTGGACGGGGATCATCACCGAGGTCAACCAGAAGATCGCCGCGGACCAGTTCTCGCTCTTCACCGTCTTCTTCATGATGATGGTCTTCAAGGGAATCCTGGTGAGCGCGGCGGGTCCGGCGCCCAACTACGACATGCAGAAGATTCTCGCCACCCGGACCCCGCGCGAAGGCGCGCTCATGAGCGGTTTCGTCAGCCTGGTGCTGAGCCCGTCGCGCTATCTGATGATCACCGGGTTCGTGGTGCTCGGGCTGCTGTTCTACCACCGGCTCGATCTCGTCGTCGGCGGCCAGATCGACTTCGAGCAGATCCTGCCGTCGGCGATCAACGAGTTCGTTCCGGCCGGTTTCACCGGATTGCTGCTCGCGGGTCTCGCCGCGGCCTTCGTGTCGACCTTCTCGGGGACCCTCAACGCCGCCCAGGCCTATGTCGTCAACGACCTCTACCACAAGTACATCGATCCGCACGCGTCGCAGCGCCGCACCGTCGTCGTCAACTACGCCAGCGGTCTGCTCATCGTCGTGGTCAGCATCGTCCTCGGGTTCTACGCCAAGAACGTCAACAACATGCTGCAGTGGATCGTGTCGGCGCTGTGGGGCGCCTACCTGTCGTCGAACGTGCTCAAGTGGTACTGGTGGCGGTTCAACGGCTACGGCTACTTCTGGGGGATGGTGGCGGGCATCGTCCCGGCCCTCGCGGCCCCGATCGTGTGGCCGACCGTGCTGCCGCTCTATTACTTCCCGCACCTCATGGCGATCTCGCTGGTCGGCTGCATCGTCGGCACCTTCCTCACCGAACCCACCAACGAGGCGACCTTGAAGTCGTTCTACCGCACGGTGCGGCCGTGGGGTTTCTGGGGACCCATCCGGCGCCTGGTCGAGGCGGAGAATCCCGGTTTTCGGCGCAACACCAACTTCAAGCGGGACATGGTCAACATCGTCGTCGGCGTCGTCTGGCAGACCGCGCTGGTGGTGCTGCCGATCTACTTCGTGCTCATGCGGTGGGTGCCGGCGGCCGTGGCCGCCGCCATCGTGGTCGTGACGATGATCTTCCTCAAGAAAAACTGGTACGACAGGCTCGAGGCCGACTGAGGTCATGGACCCGAAGGCGCTTCGTCGGGCCATCGCGAGCGAGCTCGAAGACAATCTGCTGCCGTTCTGGCGTGATCGGAGCCCCGACCACGAACGCGGCGGTTTTATCGGTGAGATGTCCTCGGACGGCGTCGTGCGCGCGGACGCGGCGCGCGGGCTGATCCTCAACTCCCGCCTCCTGTGGACCTTCTCGGCGCTGTATCGGGAGCTCGGCGACGTTCGCGACCTCGCCCTGGCGCGACGCGCGTTCGACGTCCTGGAATCGGCGTTTCGGGACCGCGAGCGCGGCGGGTACTTCTGGCGGGTCGATGCCGACGGACGCCCCCTCGACCGGTCGAAGAAGATCTACGGCCAGGCCTTCTGCATCTATGCCCTGAGTGAGTTTCACCGCGCCACCGGCGACCCGACGGCGCTCGAGCTGGCGCGGCAGACATTCGTGCTGATCGACGCCCACGCCCACGACGATCGATTCGGCGGCTACATCGAGGCCCGCGCCGAAGACTGGTCCGAGATCGGCGACCTCCGGCTGTCGGACAAGGACATGAACGCGGCCAAGTCGATGAACACCCACCTCCACCTGGTCGAGGGCTTCACCAATCTCGCCCGCGCGACGCCGGACCCCGGCGTCGCATCGCGGCTCGGCGAGCTCATCGCGATTTTTGGTCGGCACATCCTCAGCCGAGACCCCGCCGACCGGCACCTGCACCACTTCTTCGACGAAAAGTGGCATCGCTGCTCCGACAGCCGCACCTTCGGTCATGACATCGAGGCCGCGTGGCTGCTCGGCGAGGCGGCCGAGGTGCTCGCGGATTCCCGGGTGCGGGCGGTGGTCGAAGGGTGGGCGGTCGAGCTTGCCGGATCGGTGCTGGCCCGGGGGATGGACGGCGCCGGCGGGATCGCCTACGAGGGCCGCGACGGTGCGGTGGTCAACGGCGACCACGACTGGTGGTGTCAGGCCGAAGCGGTGGTCGGGTTCTGGCACGTCTTCGGGCTGACCGGGGCGAGCGGATTTGCCGACGCGGCCGCCGCGAGCTGGGGTTTCATCGACCGCAACATCGTCGACCGGACCCACGGTGAGTGGTTCTGGCGGGTGCGTGCGGACGGCGCGGTGGACACCCGTGAGCCCAAGGTCTCGGAGTGGAAGGGCCCCTACCACAGCGTACGGATGTGTCTGGAGATGATCCGGCGTCTCGGTGGCGCCGGCGGAGCCACACCATGAGGATCCAGGAGTTCGACGAACGCCGGCGCGAGGTCATCGACGATTACGAGCGGCTGGTGGCGCGGCCGAACGAGCGCGAACGTCGCACCAACGGGGTCATCCAACGGTGGCGGTATCCGGTGCTGACCGCCGCCCACGCGCCGCCCTTCTGGCGCTACGACTTCGATCCGAGGAGCAATCCGAGGTTCCTCGAGCGGATCGGGGTCAACGCCGTTTTCAACCCCGGCGCCATGGAGCTCGACGGCGCGTTCGTCCTCATGGCCAGAGTGGAGGGTGCGGACCGCAAGAGCTTCTTTGCGGTCGCCGAGAGCGACAGTGGCATCGACCACTTTCGTTTTCGCGATCGGCCGGTGGTGCTCCCCGAGACCGCCGACCCGGATGTCAACGTCTACGACATGCGCCTCGTCCGGCACGAGGACGGCCACATCTACGGCCTGTTCTGCACCGAACGCAGGGACCCGATGGCGCGCCGCGGCGATCTCTCGTCGGCGGTGGCGCAGTGCGGTATCGCGCGGACCTCCGACCTCGTCACCTGGGAGCGCCTGGCCGACCTGAAGACGCCGTCCCCCCAGCAGCGCAACGTGGTGCTCCACCCCGAGTTCGTCGACGGCAGGTACGCCTTCTACACCCGGCCGCAGGACGGGTTCATCGACGCCGGCTCGGGTGGCGGCATCGGATGGGGGCTGTCGGAGAGTATCGAGGAGGCGGTGATCGATGAGGAGATCATCGTCCACGACCGCGCCTACCACACCATCACCGAGGTCAAGAACGGGCTCGGTCCGGCGCCGCTCAGGACCGCCGAGGGCTGGCTCCAGCTCGCGCACGGGGTGCGCGGCACGGCGTCGGGCCTGCGCTATGTGCTCTACGCCTTCATGACCGATCTCGAAGAGCCCTGGCGGGTGATCCGCCAGCCCGGCGGCTATCTCGTGGCGCCCGCGGGCGAGGAGTCGGTCGGCGATGTCATGAACGTCGCGTTCTCCTGTGGTTGGATCGCCCGGGGCGACGGCGCGTTGTTCATCTACTACGCCTCGTCCGACACCCGCTGCCACGTCGCGACGACCACGGTGGAGCGGCTGGTCGACTACTGCGTCAACACGCCGCCCGATCCGCTGACCTCGGCCGCGTGCGTCCGCCAGCGGATCGAGCTCATCGATCGCAATCTGAAGCTGATGGGGGACGACCGATGAGACCCGCGGGGCTGGTCCTGATCGTGGCCGTTGCCGCCGCCTCCGGCGCCCACGCGCAGAAGTTCGACGGGTTGGCCGCGACGCCGCCGATGGGTTGGAACAGCTGGAATCACGTCGGCTGCGATGTCACGGAAGCGGTGATCAGGGAAACCGCCGACGCGATGGTGGCGACAGGGATGCGCGACGCCGGCTATGTCTATGTCGTCATCGACGACTGCTGGCACGGTGAACGCGGCGCCGACGGCAAGATCCAACCAGACCCGGAGCGCTTCCCGTCGGGGATGAAGGCGCTCGCCGATTATGTCCACGCCAAAGGACTCAAGCTCGGGATCTACTCCGATGCCGGCTGGGAGACCTGCGGCGGCCGTCCGGGCAGCCGGGGCCACGAGTACCAGGACGCCCTCACCTACGCCGCCTGGGGCATCGACTACCTCAAGTACGACTGGTGCGCGACCGAGGGTCTCAACGCCGAGGGCGCGTACCAGACCATGGGCCGCGCGCTCGCTGCGGCCGGCCGACCGGTGGTCTTCAGTCTCTGCGAGTGGGGCGACAACCGGCCTTGGGAGTGGGGCCCGGCGATCGGTCATCTGTGGCGGACCACCGGCGACATCGCCCCCTGCTGGGACTGCGAGGTCGACCACGGAGACTGGTCGTCGTGGGGCGTGCTGCGCATCCTCGACATGCAGGACGGGCTCCGGATCCACGCCGGCCCGGACCACTGGAACGACCCCGACATGATGGAGATCGGCAACGGGATGAGCGCGAGCGAGGACCGGGCCCACTTCTCGATGTGGGCGATGCTCGCCGCGCCGCTCATCGCCGGCAACGACCTCCGGACCATGTCCGAATCGACGCGGGCGATCCTCATCAACGACGAGGTCATCGCCGTCGACCAGGACCCCCTGGGCATCCAGGGCTTCAAATACCGCAGCGACGGCGACCTCGAGATCTGGTTCAAGCCGCTCGCGGGTGAGGACTGGGCGATGTGCGTCCTCAACCGGGGCGAGGCGCCGCGGCAGGTCGTGCTCGACTGGCAGGCCGAGTTGGTGGCTGACGATCTTGCCGACCGGGAGGCGCTGTTCAAGGCCCGGCTCTACCGGGTCCGAGACCTGTGGACCGGCGAGATTCTCGGCACCACACGCCGGAAACTGAGCGCCGAGGTTCCCGGCCACAACGTGCTGATGGTGAGGCTGATTCGGCTTCTGGACGCTCAGGATTGAAGGGGGAGGGCACCGTGCGCACAGGATTGACCCTCGTGGTTTTGATGACGGTGATCGGCTGCTCCGGACCCGCAACTGTCGAACTCGATGTGGCGGGTATCT
>JAHECW010000197.1 GCA_024641545.1 Acidobacteriota bacterium | reverse complement strand
CGGCCGGTCCGAAAGCGACAGGGACCACCTCCTCGACCTCGGGGATCCGGCGCAGCGCCTCGGCGTCGTCGATGGTGAGCTTGTTGGTCGTCCCGCCGAGGACCCCCGGCATACCGAGGGTCTTGACCTTGCCGGGGTTGATGCCGATGAGGGTGGTGCCGAACTGGGTGAACTGATTGACGATGTAACCGCGGGTTCCCTCCCCGAGCGAGGTCAACAGAATCACCGCCGTCACGCCGATCCCGACCCCCAAGGCCGAGAGAAACGACCGCAGCCGCTGGCCGCCCAACGCACCGACGACGAACCGGAGAACCTCGACAAAGTCCATCACTACGGCCTTCGGCCTGAATTTTGATTTATGAATTTTGATTCATGAATTCTCCATCGCAGAGTCCCGCTGAGCATTTGCGATGTAATCAATAATTCATAATTCATGATTCACAATTCCTTCGTCATCGTCCGACCAATGCCTGCACCGGATCGAGCTTCGCCGCCCGTCTCGCCGGCACGGCGCCGAAAACCACCCCGACCCCGAGCGAAACCACCAACGACGCGACCACGGCCCAGGTGGGCGGCGCCGCCGGGAAGGTCGGATAGACCTGGACGAAGGCGCGGATCGACAGCCAACCGACCGCCAGTCCCAATGCTCCGCCGAGGCTCGAGAGCACCGACGCTTCGGCGATGAAGACCGCCAACACCTGGCGGGTCGTCGCACCCAGCGCCTTGAGCAGACCGATCTCGCGGCGGCGCTCGGCCACCGCCACCAGCATCACGTTCATGATTCCGACCCCGGCCACGGTGAGCGAGACCGAGGCGATGGCCACCAGCGCCAGGGTCAGGACGTTGAAGACCGAGTTGAAGGTTGAAACCACCGCGTCCTGGGTGATGACCGTGACGTCCTCGGTCCGGTGGCGTTCGGCGAGGAGCTCGATCACGGCCTTCTTCGCCGGCGTCAGATTCCCCTCTGAGCCGACCTCGACCAGGATCCGGAAGAGCGACGACCGGTTGAACATCCGCATGGAGGTCCGTACCGGGATGAAGACGATGTCGTCGAAGTCGAAACCGAGGGACCGGCCGCGGGGGGCGAGAACTCCGACCACCCGAAAGCGCCACTCGCCGATCCGCACCACCTTGCCGAGCGGCGACACCGCCCCGAAGAGTTCCTGCGCGACCTTGAGCCCGAGCACCACCTCGCTGCCGCCTCGATCGGAATCGCCGGAAGGGAGGAAACGGCCGGATCCGACCACCAGCCGGCGCACCCGGGCAAGCTCCGCGGTGGTGCCGAAAACCGCCACCGACCGCGATCGCCCCTCGGCCCGTATGACCTCGGTACCGGTGGCCAACGGCGCCGCCTCGACCACCAGAGGGATTCTGGTCGCCACGGCGCGATAGTCGTCGAGAGTGAGGTCGTTGGTGGTTCCTCCGAAGGGCATCATGCCGGTGGTTTCCACCTTGCCGGGGATGACGATGAGGAGATTGGTCCCCAACGAGCTGAATTCCTGAACCACATATTGGCGGGCGCCCTCGCCGAGAGCGGTCAGGGCCACCACCGCGGCGATCCCAACCGCCACACCGGCGACCGACAGGAACGTCCGCAGCCGGTGGCCCCGGAGCGCTCCGATGGCGAAGGCGACGAGCTCGGTCAGGGGCATCAGCTCCGCTCCACGATCTCGCCGTCGTCCATCCGCACCGTGTTCCTCGCCCGGCCGGCGACCTCGGGGTCGTGGGTCACCAGCACCACGGTCTGGCCCCTGCGATTCATCGCATCGAGGAGATCCATGACCTCGAAGGCCGACGCCCTGTCGAGGTTGCCGGTCGGCTCGTCGGCGAGCACGAGCCCCGGACCCATGACCACGGCACGGGCGATCGCCACCCGCTGCCGCTGCCCCCCGGAGAGCTGATCGGGGCGGTGGTGCGCGCGATCCGACAACCCGACCGACGCCAGGGCCTCCGCCGCCCGCGTCCGCCGCTCGGCGCGCGAAACCCCGGCAAAGAGCATGGGCAGCTCGACGTTGCCCTGGGCGGTGAGGCGGGCGAGCAGATGAAAGAACTGGAAGACGAATCCGATCTGGTTCTGACGAAGTTGGGTCCGTTCGAGGTCGGAGAGCTGGCCGACGTCGCGACCGTCGAAGGCGTAGCTCCCGGCAGTGGGACGGTCGAGACAACCGAGGATGTTGAGCAGGGTCGACTTGCCCGAGCCCGAGGGGCCGATCACCGCGAGGTAGTCGCCACGCGCGATGTCGAGGTCGACGCCGTGCAGTGCGTGGACCTCGGAGTCCCCGACCTGGTAGGTCCGCCACAGGTTCTTGAGCTCGATCATCGCGACAACCCCGGGGATGAGGTCGATACCCGGGAACCCAAGGGGCCCCAATGTCGACAGTCGACAGTCGATAGTCGACGGTTCCATCGCAACTCGATCGAGCTGCCGGCTGTTGACCGTCGACTGTCGACTTGGGTCATCACCGAGCCTCCGCGCGCGCCCCCG
Source organism: Acidobacteriota bacterium (assembly GCA_024641545.1). Taxonomy (GTDB): domain Bacteria; phylum Acidobacteriota; class Thermoanaerobaculia; order Thermoanaerobaculales; family Sulfomarinibacteraceae; genus JAHECW01. The sequence continues at coordinate 6,618 of JAHECW010000197.1, read as the reverse complement.
GCTTGATCTCGGCGGCGTCGCGGGCCGCAACGATGACGTCCCCTTCGGCCAACCCGCTCACGACCTCGGTGTACTGCCAGTTGCTGAGCCCCGGTTCGATCTCTCTCGCGAGGAGCAGCCCACCGGCGAGCACCAGGACTTCACCTTCGTCGGCCACCGCCGACGACGGCACCCGCAGGACATCCGTCCGCTGATCCAAGATGACCTCGACATCGGCGGACGTCCCCGGCAGCACGCCGACGACGAGCGCCTGGTCGTCGAAGTTGACCTCGATCTCCACCGTCCGGTTCTGCTCGAGCATGTCGAGGACATAGGGTGCGACCCGTCTGACCCGACCGAAGAACGGCACGTCGGGCCGCGAATCCACGGTCATCCGGACCGCCTGGCCGACCTTCACCCGCTCCGCATCGACCTCGTCGATGGGCGCGCTGACATAGACCGACGCCGGATCGAGCAGATCGATCACCGCCGGAATGGGCACCCCCGGCGGCGATGGGGTGATCCACTCGCCGACGTCGGTGGAGACCTCGGCCACGGTCCCGGCGAAGGGCGCCCGCAGCTCGGTGAAGGCGACCTGAACCTCGGCCACCGCCACCCGCGATCTCGCCTGCGCGACCGCCGCCGCACCGGCGGCGCAGGCCGCCCGGCTCCGGTCGCGCTCGGTGCTCAGGGCATCGAGACTCTGATCCGAGGCGATGCCCTTGCCGTGCAGCGAGGTCGTCCGTTCGAGCTCGGTCTCGGCGAGCTTGGCCGTCAGACACGCCTCCTCGGCCTGGGCTTCGGCCGCGGTGACGCTCCGGCGGGCCAGGTCGAGCTCGGCCTCCTGCATGCGATCATCGAGCTTGAGCAGCAGGTCGCCGGCCGAGACGAGGGACCCTTCGAGATGAGGCGTCGCCATCACCAGCCCGCCGATCTGGGGCGAGAGCTTGGCGCGGCGGGAGACCTTGACCGTCCCCGCCCGGGTGTTGGTCACGGTCTCCTCGACCACCCCGCGTTCGACGGTCGCCGTCCGAACCCGGATGACCTCCGGTTTCAAGACCGTGAGTTTGAGCGTCACGACGAGGGCCGCAAGGACCGCTGCCACGATGAGCCATCGTTTGATATTCATCTCACAGAGAGTCTACGCGGTCTCCGGGGTTCCGGGTTCAAATGACCCGGGTCGGACGCGCTGCATGCTAGAGTTGCACCTTTGTTGCGTTCGACAATGGGGGGTTCATGGACGAAGGCAAGACCACCTGGCGGTTTCCCCGCGCATTCTGGACCGGCAACGCCGCCGAGCTCTGCGAACGGGCGGCCTACTACGGCACATTCATCGCGCTGCGGACCTATCTGATCCGCGTCGTCGGGCTCGACGACATCCAATCGGGGGTCATCGCCGGCCTCTTCGGCGCCCTGATCTATCTCTTCCCGTTCTTCACCGGCGCGCTGGCGGACCGGATCGGATTCCGCAACGGCCTGATGCTGGCCTTCGCCCTGCTCACGGTCGGCTACGGCATGCTCGGGCTCTTCAGCACCCTCGGTCCGGTTCTGGTCGGGCTCTTCATCGTCGTCGTCGGCGGCGCCTTTGTGAAACCGGTGATCACCGGGACGGTCTCCAAATCGTCCGACGCCACCAACCGCGCCCGCGCCTTTTCCATCTTCTACATGGTGGTCAACATCGGCAGCTTCACCGGTAAGACCATCGTCGCACCGATGCGGATCCAGATGGGCGTCGAGACGGTTCCTTTCTTCTCGTCGGCGGCCGCCCTCGTCGCCCTGGCGCTCGTCTTCCTCACCTTCAGACCGCCGGCCGACGGCGAGGACCAGCCGCGGAACATCCACGAGGTGCTGCAGGGGATGTGGATGGCCATGTCCAACCTGCGGTTCTTCGCGCTCATCCTCATCACCGCCGGCTTCTGGGCGATCCAGGGGCAGCTCTACGCCGCCATGCCCGACTACGTCCTGAGGATGGCCGGCGAGACCTACAAACCCGAGTGGTACGCCAACGTCAACCCGCTGGTGGTGGTTCTCTTCGTCGTTGCGATCACCCAGATGGTGCGCAACTGGAAACCGCAGAACTCCATGCTCGTGGCCATGGCGATGATTCCCCTGTCGTCGCTGGCGATGGCCTCGTCGGCCGCCTTTCACGGCAACGTCGAAATCTTCGGGATGTCCATCCACCCGATCACCCTCATGATGGTCGTGGGCATCGCCATCCAGGGCCTCGCCGAGTGTTTTCTCAGCCCAAAATACCTCGAGTTCGCCTCAAAGCAGGCGCCCAAGGGCAAGGAGGGCGTCTTCCTCGGCTTCGCCCACATGAACACCTTCTTCGCCTGGCTCTTCGGCTTCATCCTTTCCGGCTTCCTGCTGTCCAAGTACTGCCCCGAACCGACGACGCTGTCGCAGGCCGTCCGGGAGCAGCACACCCTCGCCCTCGCCGGCCAGGCGCCCATGCCGGAGGTCTACGCCCACGCGCACTATCTCTGGTACGCCTACTCCTTCGTCGGCCTGACTTCGCTCGCCGCGCTGTTGATCTTCATCGCCGTCACCAACCGGATGGACAGGAAAAAAGCAGCCGCGGTCTGAGGATGTGCTCGCGCGGACAGGAACACACGGCCCGCGCGTGCGTATGACCTCCAGGAGCCCATGAAAGGAGCCCCCCGTGGCAACATCGAACCCCCTGCACCGATCCCGATCCAACCGTATGATCGCGGGCGTCTGCGCCGGTTTCGCCAGCTGGCTCGGCTGGAGCCCGACCTCCTTCCGCATCCTCTTCGTCGTCGTCTCCGTCCTCTCGGTGGCCTTTCCCGGGATTCTCGTCTATCTCATCCTCTGGCTCGTCATGCCGTTGGAATCGTAGTTCCAACTTCGACACCCTCCTCATCTCCGATTCGTGCCCGTTTTCGTGCCACAGCGCCGGCCAACTCGATGTCGTCGAAACGAAAACGGGCACGAATCGGAGTTTCACCACGAACTTTTTTTCTCACCTGCCGTTGTCATGGTCAGGGACGGCCGTTAACGATTTCGCCCGCCGGTCGTCATCCATACAGACCGACACGGAGGTACGACATGGACCGCAAGATCACCGCGCTCGCCGCCGCCATCATCCTGATCGCAGGGCTCGCCCTCGCCGCCGAGGAGACCCGTTGGGTTAACGTCAACGTGAGCGAACACGCCGAGGGAACCAAGGTCGAGGTCCACCTGCCGCTCAACCTCGTGCTATCGGTGCTCAAGAGCGTCGACGTCGACAACTTCCACCGCGGCAAGGTCGATCTCCACATCGACGACGCCGAATTCGACTGGGCCGAGATCTTCGCCGCCGTCAAGGAGGCCCCGGACGGCCAGTTCGTGACCGTCGACTCACCCGACGCCAAGGTAAGCGTCAGCAAGCAGGGCGGAACCCTGCTCATCAATGTCACCGAGACCGATGGCGAGAACGCCAAGGTCAAGGTCACGGTGCCCGTCGAATTCATGGACGCCCTGACGATGAACGATTCGAGCCAGATCGATGTCGCCGCGCTGCTCGAGAGCTTCGACCGGCTCCCCAACGGCGACCTGGTGACCGTGGAGTCCGACGAAGCCGACGTCCGCGTGTGGATCGAGTAGACCGGATCGAGGCGGGAGGCCACCATGCGTATGCGTGAACGAGGCGTTTCAACTCTGGGCGGCATCCTGCTCGCGGGTCTGGCCGGCATCCTCACCGCCGTCGCCATCAGCGACTGGATGGTGGTCGACGTCCGGATCGTCGATCCCGATCCCATGCACATCAAGGTACCGTTCCCACTCTTCATCGCCGATATCGCGAGCTCGCTCATCCCCGAAGAGGCCATGGAAGACGCCGAGGTTCCGCCCGAGCTCGCGGCCAACAAGGAGCTGATTCTCGCCGCCGTGACCAGCCTCCTCGATGCGCCGGACTCGGCGCTGGTCAAGGTCTCGGCGCCCGATGCGCTGGTCGAAATCAGCAAGCTCGGCGACAACCTCCGGATCGCCGTGGATGCCGACGACGCAGTCGTGCGCTGCACCATCCCCCTCGACGGCGTGCTCTACGCGCTTGAGCAATGGGACTGGAAGACCTTTGACCCCGATCTCATCTTCGACACTCTCGGCAAAGCCGACAACGGACCGCTGGTGACCGTCGAAGTAGATGACGGCACCAAAGTGGCGGTGAATCTCTGGTAACCAACCAAAGGGTCACGAGACCACAACCTCCTACGGCGGGCTCTCCCATAGCCCGCCCTTTTTTCGTCCGGGTCCCTCCGAAAGTCCTTGGTGTTTCAACCGGCGCTTTGATCGAGAGGTTCCGGCGGGTCCCACCCACCGAGCTCAGCCACCGTCTCGGCGAGACCGTGAGCCGTCACTTCCGCCGGTGGGACGGGGTCGCCGATCCTGACCGTCACCCGCGACCAGAAGCGCCGGAAGGGTTTCGTCATGGCGCGGCCGCCCCGGCGGCTGAAGAAACTGCCCCACAGACCGATGACCGCCATCGGCACCACCGGCACCGGCGTCCGCTCGACGAGACGTTCGATCCCGGGTCGAAACGGCTGTAGCTCGCCGTCGGGCGTGATCCGACCCTCGGGGAAGATGAAGACGAGCTTTCCGTCCTCGAGTTCCCCGGCGATGCGATCGTACGCGCGCTGTCTGAGCTCGGGGTCGACCCGCCCCGAGGCGATCGGAATCACCTTGGCGCCGCGGAACAGGAAGTGCACGACCGGCAGCTCGAAGTAATCCCGGATCATGACGAAGCGCACCGGCCTCGGCGACACCGCGGCGAAGATGAGCCAATCGACAAAACTGACGTGGTTGGCCACCAGCACCGCCGGCCCTTCGTCCGGGATCTTCTCCCCGCCCTCGATCCGCAGGCGGTAGACGATGTTTGCGGCCCCCCACGCGACGAAGCGCAAGAGAAACTCGGGAATCACTGTGTAGATGTAGACGGCCACCAGCGCATTGAGGACCCCGAGCCCGAAAAAGAGCGACGGGATCGTCCGGCCGGAGGCGAGGAGCGCCACCAGCACGACCGACGAGAGCACCATCAGGGCCGAGTTGATGATGTTGTTGCCGGCGATCACGCGGGAGCGCTGGTCGGCCCGGGTCCGCTGCTGGATCAAGGTCATCAGCGGCACGGTGTAGAACCCGGCCGAGACGGCGATCATGAACAGATCGAAGAGGACGCGGACGGCGCCCGGCTGGCGGATGATCTCGGCCGCTCCCATGAGATGGCCATCGAGGGGTCCGAGAAAACGACCGCCGGCGACGGCGAGGTCAATCGCGAAGACGCTCATCCCGATCGAGCCCAGGGGCACGAGGCCGAGCTCGAGCCGGCGGTGGGAGAACGTCTCGCAGAGCATGGACCCGATCCCGATGCCGACGCAGAAGACCGAGAGAAAGAGGGTCACCACCGTCTCGCTGCCGAACATCACGTCCTTGGAGAAGTTGGGCAGCAGCGACAAAAAGGAGGCGCCGAGGAACCAGAACCACGAGATCGCCAGCACCGAGAGAAAGACGGTCTTGACGCTCCGCGTGACCCGGAGGATGTCGATGGTCGGAGTCACCGGGTTGAGCCTGACCTGGAGACCGGGGTCGGCCGGCGGCGTTTTCCGGACATATCGGCTGGTGAGGTAGCCGGCCACGGCGACCATGACCACCATGAACCCGAGTCGCGAGACCCAGACCTCGCCACCGGCGATGACGAGCCCGCCGGTGATGGTGCCGAGAAGGATCGCGAGAAAGGTGGCCCCCGCCACCAACGCGTTGCCGCCGACCAGGTCCCGCTCGTCGAGCAGCTCGGGGAGGATGCTGTATTTGGCCGGGCCGAAGAAGGTCGACTGCATCCCCATGAGAAAGAGCACGGCCAGCAGCAGCGGCAGGTTGTTGAAGGCGAACCCGACCCCCGCCAGCACCATCACGCCGATCTCCCAGATCTTGACCAGGCGGATGAGCCGCCACTTGGCGAACCGGTCGGCGAGCTGGCCGGCGGTGGCGGAAAAGAGGAAAAACGGCAGGATGAAGATCCCGGCGCAGGCGACCACGATCTGCTGCGAGGAGATCCCCATCAGGTTCATGGATCGATAGGCGACGAGGATCACCAGGGCGTTTTTGAACAGGTTGTCGTTGAACGCCCCCAGGAACTGGGTCCAGAACAACGGCCAGAACCGCCGCTCGCCCAGGAGTTTGAGTTGACTCATGCAGCACCCAGTCTACCCCGCGTCCGCGTCCGTTTCCGTTTCCGTGCCCTCTCCCTTTCCCTTTCCCTCTCCCTGATGATCCGCGGAACATCGCCAGGGAGAGGGTGCGCCTTCGGCGCTAAGGTTTCGGATAGCCCTCCATCACCGCGATGGAGCGGGCGAGCACCTCTTCGGGCAGGGGGTAGTTCTCGAGGTTGCCCGCGAAGTACATCTCGTAGCCCTTGAGGTCGAGCAGACCGTGGCCCGAGAGGCAGAAGAGAATGACCTTCTCCTCCCCGGCCTCTCTCGCCTTTTCCGCCTCGTCGATGACCGCGGCGACGGCGTGGCTCGTCTCCGGCGCGATGATGAGCCCCTCCGTGCGGGCGAACTTCACCGCCGCCTCGTAGCACTCCTTCTGACCGTAGGCACGGGGGTGGAGCAGGCCCTGATTGACCGCGGCGCTGACCAGCGGCGC
>JAHECW010000196.1:7063-9129 GCA_024641545.1 Acidobacteriota bacterium | reverse complement strand
AGGGCTGCGACCACGCTGATCTCACGCCGGCGGCCTGTTTCGCGGCCGGGAGAGATGCACCGGGAGGTTGTGCCGCGAGGGTTGCCCGGTATGACAATGTGCGGGAGAGGGCGCAGAGCCGGCAGGCTTCTGGGGCACATTGTCAAACCCGGCACGCCCCGGTGAGAGGTGGTCTTGCGCGTGCTCGGAGCGCTGTCCCTGCCGCTGTCGCGGTCGCTGCCGCTGTCGCTGCACATCTCATCGGGAACGGAAACGGAAACGGAAACGGACGCGGACGCGGGAAGGGGAGGGGGAGGGCGATGGTGTAGGCTTTCCGGAGTTTCTATCAGGGAGGCAATGGATGGCTGAGTTGGAGTTGCTCGAATATCTGCCGGGGGATCTCTTCGACGGGACCGTCGTGTTCATCACCGGCGGCGGCAGCGGGATCAACCTGGGGATTGCCAAGGCCTTCGCCTCGCTCGGCGCCGATCTCGCCATCTGCGGCCGATCGGCCGACCGTCTCGAAGGGGCGGCGGCGGAGCTCGAGGAGCTCGGGGCGCGGGTGGTGGCGGTGCCGGCGGATGTTCGCGATTACGACGCGATGGTCCATGCCGTCGAGGCCGCTCGCGACGAGCTCGGCCCCATCGGCGTGCTGGTCTGCGGCGCCGCCGGGAACTTCCCGTGTCTGGCCGAGGATCTCAGCGCCAACGGGTTCAAGGCGGTGGTGGACATCGATCTCCTGGGTTCGTTCAACGCGTCTCGCGCGGCCTTCGATCAGCTCGCCGAGACCCGCGGCTCGATCGTCTTCCTCTCGGCCGGCCAGGCCTTCGTGGCCTACCCCGCCCAGGCTCACGTCGGCGCCGCCAAAGCCGGGATCGACCAGCTCATGCGCAACCTCGCCCTCGAGTGGGGTCGCTACGGGATCCGTTGCAACTCCATCGCACCGGGGCCCATCGAAGGCACCGAGGGGATGCGTCGACTCGGCCCCGACGACCCCTCGTACCACGATCGACTCAAGAAGGCGATTCCCCTGGAGAGGTACGGCACGGTGGCGGAGATAGGCGCCGCAGCGGTGTTTCTCGCCTCGCCGATGGCGGCGTATATTACCGGGACGCTGCTGGTCGTCGACGGAGGACAGAACCTCGCCGGTTCGTGCCCCTTCGGCGAGCTGCTCGACCAGGCCATGAAGAGCCGGCTGGAATGAACCGCAGTGAATTCGATTGAACTGTTGCGATCGGCTGCTCCGACCGATCGGCCGATCACGGGAAGACCGGTGATGAATAAGAAATTATTGGCGCTGGGTTTGGCGGCCGTTCTCCAGGTGGTGACGCTGTCTGCAACCGAGGTTGTCGGTCGGCTGTCGGCCGGGATTCGGATCGATGATCCGGCCCGGATCGTCGCCGAGCTCGAATCCGATCCACGGCTCGGCGACGACGATCTCCTCTTTGTCGCCTGGACGCTGCCCCTCGATGGAACGGCGGATGCCGAGCCCATCGGCGAGGTCCGCGCGGCGGGCGCTCAACCCTGGTTGCGGGTCGTGTTGACCGCCGGGTCGCCGATCGCGGCGCACCTCGACCGGTTGGAAGTCGAGCTGAGCGAGCTGGTGAGGCTGGCCCGCGCAGCGGGCAAGGGTGTGACCTTCGAGGCGGATTGGCAACCCGAGAGCGGCGTCGTCAACTCCAAGGACCACGCCTTCATCATCAAGCGCGCGGCGGTGGCGGTGACCGGCGCCGATTCGGGAGCGCAGTTCACGGCCGGCCCGCTGCCCCGCGATCCGGTCGCGCTCGAGGAGCTTTACGCCGAGGAGGTCGCCGCCTACTTCGATCTGCTGACGCTCGGTCCGGGCGACGGAATCGACGAGGCCATCGCGGTCCTCGACCGGCTCGACCCAGGGAAACCGGTGGTGATCGACGCCCTCGCCTGGCCGTCGGCGCCGCTCGCGGAGATTGCGGCGTCAGCCGCCGCCGGCGCCGCCATCACCTTCCTCGACGGCGGCGCGACCGATACCGTCGACCTGAGGGCGCTCAAGATCGTCGCGCGCGAGCTCAGCGGCCGACTGGCCCGCGATCCCTACTCGGATCCGACCG
>JAHECW010000196.1:0-7053 GCA_024641545.1 Acidobacteriota bacterium | reverse complement strand
GCGCCGGCCGCGCCTGGGCTTTCGTCCGCGAGGACCTCGGGCTGCGGGTGGTGGCGGAGAAGGCCGCCGGCGACGACCGGCTGCGGCTGGTGTTTTCGGACGGGCAGTTGCGCTCGCCCGAGCTCGTCGATCTCGCGACCGGCGACGTCCGGCAGGTGACCGGTGTTGCGCGCGGCGACCGCGAGTTCGTCGTCGTGGTCGACCCCGCGCCGGCGGCGGCGCTGCTGCGGCTCGAGCGGCCGACCGCCGCCGAGCTCGAGGGCTTCGACGAGGAGATTGAAATCGGCGGCGGCCGGCAGATGCCGGTCGAGGAGATCCTGCGCCGGCTGCAGGCCTTCGAGGATGACCAGGACCGCCGAATCGGCCACTACCAGGCGAAACGGACGTTCAGCCTGCGCTTCCAGGGCCGCCAGGGTTCGATCGACGCCTCGTACGCCGGCGACTACTTCTTTCGCGACGGGACCTTCGACTGGGTGTGGTCGGATTTCTACGTCGCCGGAGTCAAGTGGCGTTCGAAGAAGCTGCCCAAGGTGCCGTTGATCCAGCCCGAAAAGGTCGCCTCGCTGCCGGTGGAAATTCGCCTCGCCAAGGACTACGAGTACCGTCTCCGCGGGACCGATGTGATCGACGACCGCGATTGTTGGGTCATCGATTTCAAGCCGGTGACCCAGACCGCCGGCCGCAGCCTCTACCAGGGGACCGTCTGGGTCGATCGCGAGATCTACGCCCGGGTCCGCACCCGGGCCGTTCAGGTCGGGCTCGAGGGCGATGTCCTGTCCAACGAAGAGACCTACTTCTTCAGCCCGGTAGATGAGTCCGGCGAGCCTGCGCCGTGGTCGGGATCGAGCATCTTCCTCCCGTTGCGGGTGTCCGGCCAACAGGTGTTTTCCATCCTCAACGCCACGCTGCCGGTCGAGATCGACACCCGGCTCACCGAGATTCGAATCAACGGCGAGGATTTCGATCACAATCGTGAAGCGGCGCTGGCGTCCGACGCGACCATGCTGCGCGATACCGATGACGGGCTGCGTTACCTCAACAAGGAAAAGTCGGGCGAACGGGTGGTCGAGACCGAGTTCGACTCCGACCGGCTCTTCCTGGTCGGCGGGGTCTTCTGGGACGAGTCGGTGGACTACCCGCTGCCGCTGGCCGGGGTCAACTACCTCGACCTCGACTTCAAGGGTTCGGGCACCCAGCTCAACGTCTTCTTCGCCGGGCTCCTGCTCGCCGCCAACATCGCCGACCCGGACCTCTTCGGCAGCCGGTGGAATGCGGGGGCCAACGTCAACGGGCTCTTCTACAACGCCTCCGACGAGCTCTATCGGGACGGCGTGGTGGCCGCCGAGGAAGAGGTTCGCAGGCGGACGGGAGCGTTCAACGTATTTGTCGGCCGACCGCTGGCCGATTTCTTCTCCCTCGAGCTGACCTATCGCCTCCAGCGCGAGGACTTCAGCCGGGCCACCGACACCGACCCCGACTTCATCCTGCCGCAAGATACCTTCACCCATCGGTTCGAGGCCGGCATCGACTACAACCGGGCGGGCTACCGGATCGGGATCGCGGGCGACGTCAACAGCCGTTCGAGCTGGCAGGAGTGGGGGCTGCCCGACAACTCCGAGTACCGCCCGGATCAGAAGGACTACCAGCGCTGGCGGCTGACCTTTGCCAAATCGTGGTGGTTACCCAAGTTCAGGAAGATCGAGCTCACCTTCGAACACCTGGACAGCTCCAATACCGACCGTTTTTCGGGCTACGACTTCGGGCTTTTCGGAGACTCGAACGTGGGCGGCTACCAGAGCGGCCTGGTCCGCGCGGAGAAAGCCGACGGTGCGCACCTCACCGTCGGCGTCAACTACCTCGAGCTCATCCGGGTCTCGGCCAGCGCCGATGCCGTGTGGGCCTCCAACCGCGCCACCGGGCTCGACAACGAGCTCTTGGCGGGCATCGGCCTCGGAGGTACTCTCGCGCTGCCCTGGCAACTGCTCGTGAACTTCGATGTCGGCTACGCCGTCGCGGGACCAGGCAAGGGCAACTTCGCGGTCCGGGTCTTCTTCCTCAAGCTGTTCTCCGGGAGTTGATCGAGCTCCGACGAAGACGGGGAAAGAAGGAGGGCGTCGATCGGATGTACTCCGAATAGCCGGGGCGCCGATCAACCAGGGCCGCGTCGAGCAACGCTACGCCCGAGACCTTCATCAACAGAAACGTGATGAGCGCCGGGCCGACGAGGGCCCGCCAACCGCCGGCCGGTGCGGCGAGCAGCCCGAGGCCCCACCAGAGCACGGCTTCGCCGAAGTAATTCGGGTGACGGGTGCGCGACCAGAGCCCGGTTTGAAGGATGCGGCCGCGGTTGGCCGGGTCGCGTTTGAAGTTGCTGAGTTGCCGGTCGGCGATGGTCTCGAAGGCGAACCCGAAGACGAAAAGAGCCAGGCCGATCAGATCCCCGGCCGAGAGCGCGGCGCCGGGCCCCTCGGGCTGCGCGAGCAGCAAGGGAGACGAGACGATCCATAGAAGCGCCGCCTGCAGCAGAAAGACCTTGAACAGCGAGATCCACCAGAACGAAGAACCCGCCTCGCCTCGCCACTTTCGGTAGCGAAAGTCCTCGGGAGCGCCGGCGTTGCGGATGCCGATGTGGAGCGCCAGGCGGACGGCCCAGAGGGTGGTGAGCCCGACGGCGAGAAGTCCGCGCGGCGTCGGGCCACCGGGCGTGGTCAGCAGATAGAACACGCCGGCAAGGACGAATCCCGGACCCCAGAAGATGTCGACAATTCCGGCGTTGCCGAGCGCCAGACTGACCAACCAGAGCAGGACGAAGGCGCCGGTAATGACGGCGAGCCCGCCCAGGACGGGCAGTCCGCTCGTCAGGAGGGCGGCTCCGCAGGCGGCGGTCGCGGCGAGAAAGAGGAGGGTCATGCGGGTGGTCATGGGGCGTCCTTGGGAGCTGTTGAGATCGAAAATTGCAGTCGGCCGAGGATCAACGAATCTCCGGCGGGGGGCCGTTCCCGGAGGGAGCACCGCCTCGGGAGCAGCCGTGCATGGCTGATTTTGACATGCTCTCTGCAAAAATCAATGTTTTATCTAGGTTTACTGGAATTTTTTGAAGGGCTGGTCGACTTTGATCAATGAGGGCCGTCGCCCACCGGACCGTTGATGCGGCCGTCGACGGCGGGAGGAGAAGATGAGAATCGCCGTCATCGGCAGTGGAATTTCGGGTCTCGGCGCGGCGTCGCTGCTGAGCCGAAAACACGAGGTCCACCTCTTCGAAAAGCGCAGCCGCCTCGGCGGACACACCCACACCGTGGTTCACGATTTGGGTGGTCGAACGCTCCCTCTCGACACCGGATTCATCGTCTACAACGAGACCACCTATCCGCTCTTGACCAGGCTCTTCGCCGAACTCTCGGTGGAAACCCAGGCGAGTGACATGTCCTTCTCCGTCAGCTGTGCCGAACCGGACATCGAGTACGCCTCGCACAGCCTGCGCGGGCTCTTTGCCAATCCGGCGCTGCTGTTCTCGGCCGGGTTTCTGAAGATGCTCGCCGATGTCGTCCGCTTCGGACGGCTGGGTCGACGGATTCTCGCCGGAGCGGGCGATCCGCGGGTCACCATCGCACAGTTCCTCGCCGACGGAAGGTTCTCTCGAGATTTCGCCCGTTTCTACCTGATGCCCATGGTTTCGGCGATCTGGTCCTCGGGCACCGAGCTCGCGGCAGAGTACCCGAGAGATGCGCTGCTGCGCTTTCTCGACAACCACGGGCTGCTCCAGGTCAGAGGCCAGCCCGAGTGGCGGACCGTGGTCGGCGGCAGCCACAGCTATATCGAGCCGCTCGTCCGGCCGTTGCGCGACCGCATCCATCTCGGTCACGGTGTCGAAACCATCTTCCGCGCCGCGGACGAAGTGGAGATTGTGCTCGATGACGGATCGGCGCATCGTTTCGAACATGTGGTCATCGCCGCTCACGCCGATCAGGCGCTGCGGATGCTCGCCGATCCGACCCCGGCGGAATCCGAGCTCCTGAGTCAGTGGAGATACTCCGTCAACGACACCTGGCTGCACACTGACACCGCCCTGATGCCGCGCCGCCGGGCCGCATGGGCGTCGTGGAACTACCTCATGGCCGATGCGAGCCGGGAGCGGGCGTCGTTGACCTACCATCTCAACCGCCTCCAGCGGCTCGACGAGGATCGCGAGTACCTGGTCTCGCTCAACCCCGAGACCGAGCCGGCCCCCGAAAAGCGGATCCGCCGGATGTCGTACACCCATCCGGTCTTCACCACCGAGAGCGTTCAGACCCAAGACGCCCTGGCTCGGATCAATGGCAGCAACCGCACCCACTTCTGCGGCGCCTACTTCGGCAACGGGTTCCACGAGGACGGCATGGCGTCGGCCGTCGCCGTCGCCGACGACCTCGGCGTGGCGTTCTGATGACCGCCTCCTGCCTCTACCCGGGCCGGGTCCGGCATCGCCGCTTGGACGGCCCGGCGCACGCATTCTCGTACCCGATCTGGCACGCTCTGATCGATCTCGACGAGCTCCCCGCGCTCGGCGGCGACCTGCGTTTCTTCTCGCACAACGGGTTCAACCTGACCGGGTTCGACGATCGCGACCACATGGGACCGGAGGCTGCGCCGGTTCGGGACAAGCTCGAAGGTTGGCTGCGCCGGCGGGGTGTCGAGACCGAGCTCGGCCGTGTCCAACTGCTGACCCACCTCAGAATCCTCGGCCACGTCTTCAATCCGGTGTCGTTCTACTTCATCAGGGACCGCGAGGATCGGCTCCGCCATGCGGTGGCCGAGGTCAACAACACCTTCGGCGAGTCGTACTGCTATCTCCTCGGCGTCGAAGGTTCGTCGATCCGTCACGAGGAGGACAAGCGGTTCCACGTGTCGCCGTTCCAGCCGCTCGCAGGTCGCTACCGATTCCGCATCACCGAGCCGGGTGAGGCCATGACGGCGCATATCGACCTTCTCCGCGACGGCCGGCGGGTCTTTGACACGACGCTGTCGGCCGAGCGGCGCGAGCTGACGTCGAACACCCTCCTCACAACCGTGGCGCGCCACCCGCACATGGGTCTCTGGACCTTGACCCTGATCCACTACCAGGCCCTACGTCTGTGGCTCAAGAAAGCGCCGTTCTTCGCCAAGCCGACGCCCCCCTCCGGGGCATGGAGGACCCGCCATGGCCGAGTTTGAACCCCTCCCAGCCGGCCCGATCGTCGCACCGAGTGAGGTTCGGGATTTCCGTCGATTCGACGCCGATCAACCTCCGGAACGAGCGCCCGGGCCACCGCTGGCGGCACGGATCGTTCTCGATCGGCTGGCCCGAATCCAACGGGGGCACCTGGTCGTGCGGTTGCCCGACGGCACGGTTCGCACCTTTGCCGGCAGCCGCGGCGGCGCCAACGCGGTCATGGCGCTCGATGTTCACCGATGGCGGTTCTTCTCCCGTCTGTTACGCCGCGCCGACATCGGCGCCGGGGAAGCCTATGTCGACGGTGACTGGTCGAGCCCCGACCTCGTGGGTCTTTCCCGCCTTTTCCTCGCCAACGAAGCCGAGCTCGCGCCGCCCAGCGTGCTCGGTGTGATCGGTCGATTTCGGGATCGCGTGGTCCATCTGCTGCGCAGCAACACCCGCGCGCAGGCACGCCGCAACATCCACGCCCACTACGATCTCTCCAACGAGCTCTACGCCCTCTTTCTCGATCGATCCATGACCTACTCGTCGGCGCTCTTCGATCGCCCGGATCTCGATCTCGAGGCGGCGCAGCGGCGCAAGTACGAGCGCCTCGCCGAGTGGGCCGGTCTTCGTCCCGGACAGCAGGTGCTCGAGATCGGTTGCGGCTGGGGCGGTTTCGCTGAGTTTGCGGCCGGCGAGTTCGGGTGCTCCGTCACCGGCGTCACCCTGTCCGACGAGCAGGCGTCTTTCGCCCGCGTTCGGATGGCGAAGGCGGGTCTCGACGATCGCGTCCAGATCCGAGTCGTGGACTACCGGGATGTCGAGGCGACCTTCGATGCGGTGGTCTCCATCGAGATGCTCGAGGCGGTGGGACACCGTTTTCTCGACGAGTTCTTCGCGACGGTGGATCGCGTCCTGCGTCCCGGGGGCCGGGTGGCGCTGCAGACCATCACGATCCCGGACCAGATCTACGACCGCTACCGCCGGGGCACCGACTGGATTCGCGACTACATCTTCCCCGGCGGCCACCTGCCGTCCCTCGGGGCGATCCAGGGCTCGTTGGCCCGCAGCACGGGTCTGGTGATCGACCGGCTCGACGATCTCGCCGCCGACTACGCAACGACCCTGCACTCGTGGCGGAATCGGTTCTGGGATCAGGAGGATCGGGTTCGAGCGCTGGGATTTGACGATCGATTCATGCGGATGTGGGAGTTTTATCTCGCGACCTGTGAAGCGGCGTTCCGCGACCGCCAGATCGGCGTGCTCCAGCTGTCTCTGGCCCGTAGCGGTCGCGGCGCCGAACAACTGCGGGGCGGCCGATGAGCTGGGTGATCGATCTCGCCGAGCGGAGGGTTCTTCCGGATCCCCTGGTCAGGGTCGGGATGCGCCGTCTGCTGTCGCGGCGGTTGCGGGAGGTGCGCACGGATGATACCCGGCGGCAACATAGAAGCGTTCAAGCCTTTGTCCGGGAGATGCAATCGGAACCAGTGGCGGTCGCCACCCGCGAAGCCAACGAGCAGCACTACGAACTCCCGGCCGAGTTTTTTGCCACCGTCCTCGGGCCGAATCTCAAGTACTCGAGCTGTCTCTGGGACGGAGGAACGCGCGATCTCGCCGGCGCCGAGGAGCGGATGCTCGAGCTCACCTGCGCTCGCGCCGGGATCGAAGACGGGATGGACGTGTTCGATCTCGGCTGCGGCTGGGGTTCGCTCAGCCTGTGGATCGCTCGCCGCTTCCCAGGATGTCGGATTCTGGCGGTGTCCAACTCGCGCGGTCAGGCCGCCTTCATCCGTGAGTGTTGCGCCCGTGAGGGTCTCGATGGGGTCGAGGTCGTCACCGCCGACATGAACACGTTCGCAACCGACCGGAGGTTCGACCGG
>JAHECW010000195.1 GCA_024641545.1 Acidobacteriota bacterium | reverse complement strand
GCGAAAACCACCTCCACTGGCCGGCCCTCGATGTTGATCTCACGGTGGATTCCATCGAGCATCCCGAGAAGTTCCCACTCAAGGCAAAGCCCGATGCCTAACATCGCGTTCCACGGGACCCAACCCGCGCGTTGCGCGGGCCGCGTCCTCTGAACTCCAGTCGTTAGGCCATACCTAGATCCACTCATGTTTGACAAGCGTCACGTGACACAATACATTTCCTGTTGTGATCAAGACCTTTGCGGACAAGCGCACCCAAGAGCTCTGCGTAACCGGAAGGGCGCGTCCGTTCCCTCCTGAGATCTTGTCCAGAGCATTCCGCAGGCTCGAGCAGATCGATGCGGCAACCAACCTCGGCGATCTTGAGGTACCGCCAAGCAACCATTTGCACGGCCTCGAAGGAGATCGAAAGGGTCAGTATTCAGTGTCGATCAACGAGAAATGGAGAATCTGTTTCCGGTTCGAGGACGGCGACGCCTTCGACGTCGAAGTCTGCGACTACCACTAGAAGCGAGGCAGGAAATGAGCATCCCAAACAACAGACAACTGAAGCGACCTCCCACCCATCCAGGAGAGTTCCTTCGGGAGGATTTCCTGCCTGACTATGGCCTGACGGTTTCGGGTTTGGCCAATGCGTTGGGCGTTTCTCGCCAGACAGTCAACGAATTGCTCCGGGAACGCCGTTCCGTGAGTCCGGAGATGGCTCTTCGCCTCTCGAGGCTCTTCGGCAACTCGGCGGAGTTCTGGCTCAATCTTCAACGCAATGTCGATCTGTGGGAGGCGGAGAATGCAATCAAGGAGGATGTCAAGCGCATCCAACCTCTTCGCGTGGCCTAACCGTGGTGTTCCAGCGGACCGCGGCCCACGCGAGCGCGGCTTGCGTCCGCTCAACTCGCAATCGTCAGGCCAGCCGTATTTCAGGGTAATGAAATGAAGATCAGAGAGACCTGGATCAATCTGCTGCACAGCGCAGCCACCGGAACCAAGAAGACCAGAATGCTGCTCACTCCCGTTGGACTCTTGGTGTTCTTCGCGTTCTCAGCGCTCTTCGTGCTGGCGGCCATTCTCGTGGACGAGTTCTTGGGTCTGCCCGGACTTCTACCCGAAGTAGCGAGGATTCCGTTGGGGGTGTCGACCGTTGCGGTTGGAATCATCGTCACCGGTTGGTCGGCGTTTCACTTTCTGAAGGTGAGGGGCACGCCGGTACCTTTCAATCCGCCACCGAAGCTGGTAGCCACTGGTCCGTATCGATACGCCAGAAACCCGATGCTGACAGGGGTCTTCCTTTTCCTGTTCGGCATTGGGCTTGGCCTCAATTCAATCTCCCTCGTCCTGGTCTTCACACCGTTGTACGTTCTGATGAACTATTGGGAGTTGAAGAACATCGAGGAACCTGAACTCGTGAGGCGTCTCGGCGATCACTACATCGACTACAGACGAAGGACTCCGATGTTCATTCCGAAGCGCAAGTCAAAGGACGAGCACGAAACGCCTGACACCGCCGTTCCAGCGGACCGCCACCCGGGCGAGCACGGCCCGCGTCCGCCGAACACCAATCGCTAGGCCGGCCAGGGCTATGCTGAGGAAAGCATGATTCCGATTCCCGCCCTCGTTCTTTGTGCAATATTCCTGGTTCTCTGCGCTGTCCATGTCCGCTGGCTGTTCGGCGTCCCTTCCTTTGAGGGTGCTATCCCGACGCAAGATGGAACACCGGTGTTCCATCCGAGCAGGTTTGCAACCCTCGTTGTGGCCGTCGCACTTCTCGCTGCTGCCGTCATCTCCATCTGGCGCGGCGTCTTTCCTCAGCTCGCACCAACCTGGATCCCACGTCTAGGCGTTTGGGTGTTCGCTGCAGTCTTCGCCCTTCGTGCAGTCGGCGACTTCCGATACTGCGGCATTTTCAAGCGGGTTCGTGGCACCAAGTTCGCGCGGAATGACTCTCTGTTCTTCTCCCCGCTCTGTGTCGCCATCTCCGTTCTGGCTGTCTGGCTTGCTCTATGGTATTGATTCAAATAATGTTGCAGTCTAACCACTCACTCAAGCGGAGCGAAACCGGCGCGAGCGCGGGTTCCGTCCGCTGAGCTCGAAATCGTTAATTCGCTGAAACTCAACGACGTAGATGACAACGAGAGGTGCAAACGATGAGACGTCATTTAGTTC
Source organism: Acidobacteriota bacterium (assembly GCA_024641545.1). Classification (GTDB taxonomy): domain Bacteria; phylum Acidobacteriota; class Thermoanaerobaculia; order Thermoanaerobaculales; family Sulfomarinibacteraceae; genus JAHECW01. The sequence goes on along the minus strand of JAHECW010000195.1, from coordinate 6,990 downwards.
TCGCCCTGGTGGTAGTCGCCACGGCGTTGTCAGGTGGCTGTGACAATCCCAAGAACAGTCCAGTCGGCAATGAATCGCTTGAGGCGGAGATCCGTCAAGCTGATCTGGCTCTTTTACGGGCTGAGGAGCAACGGAATCTGGACGGTGTTATGAACTTTATTGCTCCTCACGCCGTCTTTCAGCCTCCAGGCTATTCAGCAATTGTGGGGCATGAGGCCATCCGGCAGTTTTATGAAACCCAATGGTTCAAGCTGCCCTTCATTGAGATATCTGGAACGCCTGAGACAATTGTCGTTGGGTCGTCGGGTGATTTAGCGTATTGCGACGGGAGAAGCCAAATGGTGGTCGAAATATCGGGTGAAAGAACGGTAGCTTCCGGCAAGTACTTGGGCGTTTGGCAGAAGATCTCAGGAAAGTGGAAGTTGGCAGCTATCAGTTGGTCGGCCAACGAGGTGACGAGATAGTGCCGGGCTACCGGCACCCATTCGATAGGGCGGTTTATCAAGCGCTTGCACCGGACAATCGAACCTGTCACGTCTTGTGCAGGAGCACAATCCGCGCGAGCGCGGTCCACGTCCGCTGAACTCCAGTCGTCAGGCGTCATCCTCGCTGCCGATATCTAATCAACCTGGGGGATTTACCATGTCATCGGAAGCCGCCGAAGTCACTCGCGTCGTCAACGCCTTTGCCGAGACCTGGAACCGACACGACATCGATGCATTTGCGGACCTGTTCGCCGAGGATGCTGAGTTTGTCAACGTCGTCGGCCTCTGGTGGAAAGGACGTCCCGAGATCAAGGGCGCGCACGAGTTCACGCACCAGACGATGTTTAAGAACAGCCGGTTGAGCATCCAAGAAATCACAACCCGCTTCCCCACGCCGAGCTTCGCAATCGCGCGGTGCCGCTGGACGCTCGAAGGGCACGTTTCCCCAGATGGTGCGGCGCTGCCGGCGCGACACGGCATCTTGGTCACTACGATGCAGAAGGTCGGTGGCGCTTGGCGAATCATCGACTCGCAGAACACCGACGTCGTCGAAGGCGTGTTGTCGAGGCCGCAGCAGGCGGCGGCCAAGCCGGCGGGAAAGGTGCCATGAATGGAACCGGGACATCGACAGCCAAGGGTCTGAGTGATGGTTGGTTTCATACTCGGCGTTTCACTGACGCTTGTCGCCGTCGCGGGTTCGCTTCCCGAGGCTGGACAGCGAGAGCTCGAGACCCGTATCGGGTGGTGGGATCCACGACTCATGGGACTCATATCGTCGGTTGTCGAAGCGTTCGTTGGTTTGAGCTTCATGCGTTCGGTCTTGTTTCGCCACGAACTTCATGTCTTGACCACCGGAAGGACGATCACGTTCGGCGCCATCGGGCTCTTCCTGTTGGCCGAGGGGCTGGTGCGTCTCGGAGTGACCATGAAACTACCGGGACCGGCGTTGCCTTCGATTCCGGTGTCGCTCGCCTTCAAGGGCCTGATCGGCCTCGCCCAGCGGCGTTGGAAAGGGAATTGATTTGCTCCACATTTTGATCGACGCCGATGCCTGCCCGATGAAAAACGAGGTCTTCCGCGTCGCCGGTCGCTACGGGCTCGAAGTCACCCTCGTGGCCAATTCGTGGATGCGGACGCCCGACGAGCGTTGGATCTCACTCGAGGTGGTGGGCGATGGATTCGACGCCGCCGATGACTGGATCGTCGAGCACGTCGAGCCGCTCGACATCGTCGTCACGGCCGACATCCCGCTCGCCGACCGCTGCCTCAAGGCGGGGGCTCGGGTCATGGGCACGACCGGGCGACCGTTCACCGAAGACAACATCGGCTCAGCCCTCGCGACCCGCGAGCTGCTGGAAGGACTGCGCGGCGCGGGCGAGATCACCGGCGGGCCGGCGCCCCTGCTCAAGCGCGACCGATCTCTCTTTCTCCAGAATCTCGACGAGATGATCCAGGCGATCCGCCGCGAACGCGGTAACGGTCCGGCGGACCGATGAACGCCCCGGGGAGGGGCGGCCTCGACGATGCACCGTATTCGTACCGGCGGAGCAGCGACGGCAAGGTCCTGATCTCGTGGCGCGGTCGCCGGGCGATCGTTCTCACGGGTCGAGACGCGACCAAGTTTCTCTCGCGGATTGTCGCCCTGAACCCTCCCGGCCGCCAACTCGCCATGGCCAAGGCGACGGGCAACTTCAAACGCGGCAACGAAAAATCCGGGTGACGCCGGCGCCTCTTGCGGTAGGATCACAGCATGCAACCGAAGGACGTGGTGCGGACGTGGGTCGATGCGTTCAACCGGGCGGATGTCGAGGGCCTCGCTGCGCTGTACGCGGAGGACGCCGTCAACCACCAGGCGCCTGAAACGCCGGTGACAGGGCGGGCCGCGATCGCCGCGATGTTCGAGGCCGAGTTCGCGCGGGCCGAAATGGTGTGCATCGTGGAGAACGTATTCCAGGACGGCGACTGGGCGATCCTGGAGTGGCGCGACCCGCTCGGGCTCCGCGGGTGTGGGTTCTTCCACATTCGCGACGACAGGATCGACGTCCAACGGGGCTACTGGGACAAGCTCTCGTTTCTTCGGTTGCACGGGCTGAAGATCCCGGATGATCCGGAGCCCTTCCGTTGAGCGGGATTGGGTATTCTTGATGGGCGGGGCGCACGTCAATCTACCGGGAGGTCGAAGATGAGCGACAAATACGAGTTCCGAGCCGATCGGGCCAAGAACCGTCTCTACATCAGGCTCAATGGTTTCTTCCGCGGCAGCGACGTCGACCCGGCGATGGCCGAGCTCAAAGCCGTGCTCGCCGAGCTGAAACCCGGATTCGACACGGTCACCGATCTCTCCAAGTTCGTTCCGGGTGCGCCGGGAGCCACGGCGGCCCTGACCAGGGGCGGCGAGATGATCAAGAACAAGGGCCGCCGCAACGGGGTGCGGATCACCGGTGGGCTGATGACCGGGCTGATGCAGTTCCAGCGGTTGCTCAGGGGCGTCTTCGACGAGGACAAGACCCGCTATGCGAAGTCGATGCAGGAGGCAGAGGCGATGCTCGACTCGTGGACCGAAGAGCCCTGAGGGACGACCGCCCGCCGACCGGAGGCTCCGCCGTGGCCGCAACCAACTCCAACCCGTGCCGGATCGAGATCGTCGGCGGCGACATCACCCGGCTCGAGGTCGATGCCGTCGTCAACGCCGCGAATCCGACCCTGGCCGGCGGCGGTGGTGTCGACGGCGCGATCCACGCCGCGGCCGGACCCGGTCTCCTCGAGGAGTGCCTCGGTCTCGGCGGCTGCCCGACCGGTTCGGCCAAGGTGACCGGCGGATACGACCTTCCGGCCAGGTTCGTGATCCACGCCGTGGGTCCGATCTGGCGCGGCGGCGCCGGCAACGAGGAGGCACTGCTCGCCTCGTGCTACCGGAACAGCCTCTCGCTCGCGGTGGAGCACGGGGCCCGGACGGTCGCCTTCCCCGCCATCAGCTGCGGGGTTTACGGTTTTCCCATCGTCAGGGCCGCCGAAATCGCCGTCGCCGAGGTCGCCGCCTTCCTCGAGACCAGCGCCGAGATCGATCTCGTGCTCATGGTCGGTTTCGGCGAGGAGACGCGTTCGGCGCTGGAGACGGCGCTCGCATCGTTGACCGGCACGAGCGGACCCGAGTGATCGTCGAGTACTCCCCCATCGGTGTGGTTCGAAGCCCGTTCTCGGAGAAAGAGGGAACACCGATCCAACCATCGAGAGCCGACGGCGCCCGCGGAACCGTCGAGGTGTTTCCGGAGTTCGCCGAGGGTCTCAGCGATCTCGACGGTTTTTCGCACATCATTCTGCTCTGCCACCTCCACCGGTCTTCGGGATGGCGCCTCAAGGTGGTGCCGTTCCTCGACACCGAGCCGCGCGGGATCTTCGCCACCCGCGCGCCCTGCCGACCCAATCCCATCGGCCTTTCGGTGGTCAACCTGCTCGCGGTCGACGGCAACGTGCTCTCCATCGAGAACGTCGACCTGCTCGACGGGACCCCGGTTCTCGACATCAAACCGTTTGTCGGCGAGTTCGACGCCCGCACCGAGATCCGAACCGGCTGGCTGGAGGCGGCGCGCCTCCGCCGGGACCGGGCCGACGACCGCTTTTCGGGCTGAGCTCCTGGGCTGGAAACCGATACACTGTCTCCGAACTGAGGGGAGGCATGATGGAAACCGTTGCGACAGGGAACGCGCCCGCACCGGCCGGCCACTACTCACAAGGGATGATCCACGGAGGCCTGGTCTTCGTCTCCGGTCAATTGCCCATCGATCCGGCGTCCGGCCGACCACGGATCGGCTCCATCGAGGAGCAGACGCAGCTGGCGGTCGCCAATGTCTCGGCCGTGCTCGAAGCGGCGGGGAGCAGCCTCGGTCGGGTCATCAAGACCACCGTCTACGTCTCCGACATCGGTCTCTGGGGGCGGGTCAACGCGGTCTATGCGGAGTGCTTCGGAGACCACCGCCCGGCCCGCGCCGTGGTACCCACCAGGGATCTCCACTTCGGCTGCCAGGTGGAGATCGAAGCGGTCGCGGCCATCGACGATTGAGTCCCATCCGGAGGACAGGGAGGCGAGGATGATCAGCAAGGCCGACAAGACCGGATACAACGAGTTGATCGCGGGCGTGTGGCTGAAGTCGCTGACCCACGGCGCGGCCACCCACCTCACCGAGGTCCGGTTCGTCAAGGGCGCGGTGATTCCCGAACACCGGCACCCGCACGAACAGACCGGTTACCTGATCTCGGGGTCGCTGCGGTTTTTCAGTTCGGGCGAGGACACGGTCGTGGCCCCCGGGGATTGCTGGAACTGGGCGTCGGACGCCCCCCACGGCGCCGAGGCGCTCGAGGACAGTGTGGTGATCGAGGTCTTTTCGCCGATCCGCGAGGATTACCTGCCCGGAGCGAGAGAGTAGCGAACCGCTGCGGAGGATTCATGTTCTGTCCCAATGACGAGTGTCCCGATTTCATCGAAACCGGGTTGCGGGCGGAGTATCGGGAGGACATCACCAGGTGTCCCTACTGCGAAACTCCCCTGGTGACCGCGGCTCCGCCGGTGGAGCCGCGAGACGAAAACGATCACCCGCTCAAGCCGCGGGTCGGCGACGACGAGCCGATGGAGCCGGTGATCGAGGCCACCGATCTCACCGAGGTCGCGGTGATCAAGTCGGTCCTCGACGGCGCCGGAATTCCCTACCTCGCGCACGGCGAGCAGCGGTTCGGCGCCTTTCGAGGGGCGTTTGTCAGCGGGTCGATCCTCAACCCCGGGCCGCGGGGCGTTATCTTCACCGTCCCGAGCCGGATGGCCGAGGAGGCGCGCGCCCTGCTCGAGGAATTCGATGGAGACCCGGATGGATCTGAGAAAATCACTCTCGATGAGTGGTGAGCTGGCCCGAACGCCCCTCGCCATCGACCGTGACGGAGGAAGCCCATGCAACCGGCACCGATCAAGGAACTCATAACCATCGACGACCTCGCCAAAGTCGACATCCGGGTCGGCACCATCGAGGCGGTGGACGATGTCGAGGGTTCGAGCAAGCTCGTCGCGCTGACCGTCGACTTCGGCGATCACATCCGGACCATCCTCGCCGGGATGAAGCAGGAGCGCGAGGATCCCACCGAGATCATCGGCAAACAGGCGCTCTTCGTCGTCAACCTCGCGCCGAGAAAGATGGCCGGCGTGATGTCCGAAGGGATGCTCTTCGATCTCGGCTATGAGGACAAAGTGGACCCGGCGCTGGCCATCCCCGAGCGCCCGGTGCCGAACGGCACAAGGGCCGGTTGATGCGCCGCACCGACAAAGAGATCACCGACCTCGGGACGATCCACGACATCGTCCGAGGCTGCCTGGTCTGTCGGTTGGGCCTGGCTGTGGGAGGTGAGCCGTATGTCGTGCCGGTCTCCTTCGGTTTCGATGGCGAGGCGGTCTACTTCCACACCGCAAGACAGGGAAAGAAGATCGAGATGATGGCCGCCAACCCACGGGTCTGCGTCCAGTTCGAGCGCAACGTCGAGCTCGTCACCAATGACGAGGACGCCTGCTCCTGGACCTTCCGCTACGAGAGCGTGATCGGTTTCGGAACCGTGACCGAACTTGTCGGCGAGAAACAGAAAATCCTCGGACTCAACCGGATTCTCAAGCACTACTCGGGCCGCGACTGGTCATACGGGGGACCGCCCATGGACGCCACACGGGTGTGGCGGGTGGACCTCGAAATCCTCACCGGTAAGAGATCCGAGAAAAAGGGGTGACGGTCTCCAGACTGGATGGGGCGAGCTACCACCGGGGGCTCGGCGAGCTCGCCGAGCGCGACCGCGACCTCGGCCGCATCCTCTCGAATCTCGGCCCACCACCGATGTGGGATCGCAGCCCCGGATTCCCGACGCTGGTCCACATCATCCTCGAGCAACAGGTCTCGCTGGCTTCGGCCCGCGCCTGCTTCGACAAGCTGCTCGGCAACGTCGGCGAGTTGACGCCTGAGAACCTGCTCGCGCTCGATGACGGAGCGCTGAAGGAGATCGGTTTCAGCCGTCAGAAGGCGGGGTACTCCAGGGCGCTTGCCGCCGCCGTGGACAGCGGCCGGCTCGACCTCGAGAGCCTCGCCGAGCAACCTGACGACGAGGTCCGCGAGCGGTTGATGCGGCTCAAGGGCATCGGACGGTGGACGGCGGACATCTACCTCCTCATGGCCCTCGGACGACCCGATGTGTGGCCGGTCGGCGATCTCGCGCTGGTGGTCGCCGCCGAGCGGATCAAAAGACTCGAGGCACGGCCGAGTCGCGAGGAATTCGAGAAGCTCGGCGAACCCTGGCGGCCGTGGCGGTCGGTGGCGGCGAGGCTGCTGTGGCACCACTATCTTGCGGGGGAGAAGTAGGCGGGACCGGGGCAGCGTCCGGGGCAGCGTCCGGGGCAGCGGCCGGGGCGGCGGCAAACCTCCACCGGGGCGTGCCGGGTTTGACAATGTGCCCCAGAAGCCTGCCGGCTCTGCGCCCCCTC
>JAHECW010000194.1 GCA_024641545.1 Acidobacteriota bacterium | reverse complement strand
ATCATTAATTATGAATTACTTACCATCGCCACTCTTGCGATTATGGATAAAAAGGCTGCGATGGGAATTCATCATTCATCATTCATCATTCATAATTGACGTATGTCCGCGGTCTACATCGCCCTCCCCGTCGCGCTGCTGCTCGCCATCGCCGGAGTGATCGCATTCATCTGGGCGACGAAGAGCGGCCAGATGGATGATCTCGAAACCCCGGGGCAGCGGGTGCTCTTCGATGACGACCCGGTATCGAGACCCGAAGATCCCGCCGATGGCTCGGAACAACCGCCGACCTGAGTTTGCCTTCGGGTGCTCTGCGGACCGCTCTGAGCGATGGCTCCGGCGACGCCTCAACCTGCGGCCTGCGGGGGACGGAATGTAACCCCAGACCTCAAGCCCGCCAACATACGAACGATGAAGAACTCGAAGCTGCCATCCACGGTCTCTGATTTCCGGATCGTCGAACCCGCCGCCCCAATCGGGTTTGCAGAGCCGTGAGTGTCTCCCGCCTCTTTCAAACGAGCCCCCGGCGGCCGTTTCGTTCCACCACACCCCTCAACTCTCACACCCTGAAAACCCTCCTCCCCCATGCCGACTCGGGAACCGGAACCGGGTCGGCTCCCGCCTGCCCACGCGGGGCTCAGAGGATCAGCATGGCGTCGCCGTAGGAGAAGAACCGATACCTCGAGTCGATCGCATCCCGGTAGGCGCTCAGGACCCGGTCGCGGCCGGCGAAGGCGCTGACCAGCATGAGCAGGGTGGACCTGGGGAGGTGGAAGTTGGTGAGCAGGGCGCCGACACCCTGAAATCGATACCCCGGCGTGATGAAGATGTCGGTCCACCCTTCTCCGGGCTCGACCCGTCCCTTCCCCGCCGTCAGCGCGCCTTCGAGAGAGCGGACCGAGGTGGTACCGACGCAGACGACACGACGTCCCGAGGCGATGGCCCGATTGACCGCGTCGGCGGTCTCGCCGGAGAACCGGTACCACTCGCTGTGCATCCGATGATCGGCCACCCGTTCGGCGGTCACCGGACGAAAGGTGCCGAGCCCGACGTGCAGGGTCACGAAAACCGGCTCGACACCCCGGCGACCGATCTCGTCGAGCAGCTCCCGGGTCAAGTGGAGACCGGCCGTCGGCGCCGCCACCGCGCCCGGTATCGAGGCATAGACCGTCTGATAGGTTTCGCGATCCTCGGCGGTCGCTCCCCCCGGCCGGTTGATGTAGGGCGGCAGGGGCATCTCACCGATTTGATCGAGCCGTTCGAGCTCCAGCCGGGGGTCGAACCGCACCGCCCAGCGTCCCTCGTCGCGCCGCTCAGCCAGGATGACCTCGCCATCGTCACCGAGCACCAGCCGTTCGCCGACCCGCGCCCGAGCTCCCGGCCGGAGCAGACACTCCCAGGCCCCGCCGTCGAGCTCGCGCAGAAGCAGCACCTCGAAGCGACGGCCGGTTCGGCGGTGGGCAAAGACCCGAGCCGGGATCACCCGCGTGTCGTTCATCAACAGCAGGTCGCCGGGCTCGAGAAGTCCGGGAAGATCAGCCACCTGACGGTGGTCGACCCCCTCGGCGGATCGATCGAGGAGCAACAGCCGCGAAGCGCCCCGCGGCGCCGGCACCTGCGCGATGAGATCACTCGGCAGGTCGAAGTCGAATTCGTCGGTACGCACCGGCGCATTCTAACCCGGGCGATGGGGCGCGGTTCCTTTCGGAATCAGGCACAATGGGACCGAGCATCATGGATCGCAGGGAACTGGGTCGTCGCGGAGAGTGGGTCGCAATGGCGCTGCTCCTGCTCAAGGGATACCGCCCCCGTCATCGCAACTGGCGCGGCGCCGGGGGCGAGCTCGATCTGGTCGTCGAGAAGCGGCGTGAGATCGTCTTTGTCGAGGTCAAGGCCAGGACCACCGATCTCTTCGGGGGCGCCGTCGCCGCCGTCGACGCCCACAAGCGACGGATCCTGACCCGAACCTCCTCGGCCTATCTCTCGCGCCACGGCCTCTGGGACCGGCCATGCCGTTTCGACATCGTCACCGTCGAGCGCAGGCGATCGTTTCCGTTCTGGAGCGTCCGGCACTACCGGGATGCCTTCAGGCCCGATCTCGGAAGGCGGCTGTGATCACTTCTTGAACCACCTCTTGCGGGCGACGGTCTGCGGCTCATCCTGACTTCCGAACCGGCCGAGGTGCCCGCTGTGATCCCGTGCAACGACAAAGAACTCGACATTCCTGTTGCCGTGGAGATCGGGCGCCACGACGAAGTTGTAGAGATCATCCCCAGCCGCCTCCAGCGGAATCTGGAGGTACCCGTCATCGGCCTCGTTCCGGGCGTGGACGACAACCCGTTCGACACGGTAGTCGTCGGTCACCTTCAACGGCACGATGAGCGTCTCGTTCTTCTTGAAACCGAGCTCGACGGCGGTTGCGAACTCGATGACCGGGGTCCCCGCATCCATTTCGGCAACCCGGTCTTCGAGCACCGACCGGGCGCGCTCGACATCGCCCTGCAGCCGGGAATCGGGGGTCATCCCGGCGAGGATCGCGAGACCCGCCTCCGGGTCGCCGGCGTCGCCCTTGGCGAGGGCGTTGGCGATCACCGACTCCTCCCGCCGGGTGAGATTGATCTGCTCGTTGCAGCGGGCGATCCGCACCGCCAAACCGTCACGCCCGGGCCAGGCCCGGCGGAGGCTCTCGAGGACGGCGACCGCGTCTTCGAATCGATCGTCGGCAATCAGCGCTTCCGCCCTGGATTCCAGCGCGTTCGCCGACTGGTCCCTGAGATCGGGGGCGCCGGTGTAGCCAGGGAAGACCTTCTCGAGGCGCCCCGCCAACTCGACGGCGCCGGAAAAGTCGCCGCTGCGATGGGCCTCCCACATGTCTTCGTGAAGGTCCAGAACCTCCCGGGCCCGCCTGAGATCCTCGGCGAGGCCGTCGATCTCCGAAATCTCATATCTCGGCAGACCGGCCAACCCGGTGACCCCACGGCGCAGCATCTTCACGCTCCCGTAACCGAGGCCGGTCCGGAGATCCTCGATGGCCTGGCCGCGATCCGACGCCTCGGCAACCGCCATGACCAGGCTGTCGTAGAGCGCGGACTCGTCCGAGGTGAAGGAAAAGCCCTCGCCATCGTCCATCGCGTCGAGCCTGTCCGCCGCCGCGGCCAGCTCACCCGCATCGACCAGCACTTGAATGGCCAGAAGGTCATCGAAGAGGTTGTCGTCCGGAGGAGGCGGGACCAGCGCATCGGCTGAGTCACGCTCCTCGAGCTGGATCGCGGCAGCGACGACGGGTCCATGGTCGTCACCGATGGACGGCCAGGTGAAGACGATGATGCTCCCGAGGATGATCACCACCCCAGCGACCACCGCCACCTCGAAGCGCGAGACCCGGCGCCCGCCGTGCGAGCCCGGCGGATGCAGCGCAACGGCGGTTGGCGTGTCGTCGACTCCGCCGGGACCGCCGGCCTCCGGGACCCAGACATCATCCGGAATCGGATTCCGGACATCGGTGTCCTCGTCGTGATCCGCCCCATAGAGGCTCGCGGGGAGCGCGGGATCATCAAAGATGACCTCCGGCCATCCGTCCTCGTCCAGCCGGACGTCGTCGCCGGCGGCGACCCCCGTCTCAGACCCGGAGACCGCCGGATCGAGCGACGGCTCGGCGTTTGAACGCGGAGCCGTCGACGGGTCGAATGCGGGGTCCGTTCGGTTGGGATCGAACGGCTCCCGCACCGGCGGGTTCTCGACCGGAGCCGGGACGGCTGCGACGGCAGGCGGATCAGGCAGCGCTCGGATGAGCGGATCACGGAGATCGGAGGGCGAATTTCCCCTCATCATGGGATCGGGTTCCATGATCTGTCCGAGAACCTCTTCCAGGGGGTCGGCTTCGGGGAGCAGTGCCCGTACTTCGGCGGGCAGGGTCACGCGGGGGCGTTCATAGCCATCCGCCTCGATCTCGGCGCCGAGGGCGCCACAGGCGATGACCCCGAGGGAGAAGAGGTCGCTTCTCCACGCCTGATCGAGCGGCAGGAGGTTGCCGGCGACCAGCTCTGGAGCCAGGTGCGGATCGAAGGCCGGAATCGGCACTCCGGCGCCCGCGTGGAGAAGGGTGGCGCTGGTGCCGAATCCGAGGACCTTGGCACGATCGTTGGACGGCGCGTTGGTCACGAGGATGTTGCCGGGTGTGAGGTTGAGGTGCGCCGAACCCACTCGGGCGAGGTCTTCGATGCAGGAAAGAACATCGAGGAGAATATTGATCGCCGCAAAGGCCGAGAGATCCTCGATGGAATCGAGGGGCACGCCCTCGACCAGCTCCATCACGATGAAGCCGTCGCCTTCGGGGGTGAGACCGTGGTCGGTCAGGGCGGGCATGGCGTGGATCGGCATCGACCTCGCGGCCTCCGCCATCTCGAGGAAGAGATCCCTGACCTTGTCCTCGGCATTGGGCACCGCACAACTGACCATCTTGATCGCGACATCGCGCCCGCGATCGGGGTCGCCGGCCAGGAAGACCGCACCCGTCGACGATGTCGCCAGCACGTTCTTGAGCTGGAGCTCCTCGAGGATCTGCCGTGTCTCGATCACCGTTTCCTCACTCTCGCTGAACCAGGTTTCGGCGCACAACCGCACGATTAACGTAGTCCATGGAGGTCGCAGAATCCGTGGTGTGGCTCACGCGATGCAAGCGAATGCGGCCATACTTCGCTGCGATCGGTGACGCACAACACGCAACGACCGGGGCTCTCGAGAAACATCCTCGATTTCGCACCCGCTCGCGACTCGATCGAAGTCAATCCTGATGGGTGTCCGCGGGGATCTTGGCCGGCGACCGGATGACCGGGCTGAACCTCTCGCGCACTCCACCGAGCGAGATGCTCTCGATGTAGTAGAAGTAGTCCCGCGTCGGGTCGATGGCCTCGTCGACGAAAATATAGTGCTGCGGCTCATCCGTCGTTCCGGCCCCGGCCAGGAGCTCGGTGGTGATCTTCTCGAATGGACCGTCTTCACTGAGCCCGCGGTAGATGTCGAAACCGAAGTTGTCCACCTCGCTCGCAGTGGTCCACTTGAGGGTGTTGACCAGGGGTTTGTCGATGGGCGGGACGGGGGCCTCACTCGATGCGGAAGGGGCCGCCGCCGGCACGGCCGGAGGGTCGTCGCCGCCCGACGACGCACATCCCAGGAGCATCCCGATGACCATGCCGGCGCCAACCGTCAACCACCAGTTCTTCATGATTCTCCCCCGCCTCCCGGATCAGCGGGCGCGCTCGGGGCATGGCTCCTGCGCTCCGCGTCCTCATCTTCGTTCGCCTCTTCGACGGCCTCGTCACCGGCGCCGAAACTCGTCCAGCCGATCCCGTCGACATGAAGACCCTCATCCCACACATAAACTCGGACACCGGCCAGCTGATCCTGACTCTCGAGCACGCCCGGATCCAACGAAATGACGGTCTCGGTCCCGCTGACCTCGATCCGATCTTGGCGCAGGATGGTGTCGTCGGCGGCGACCCAGTCCGCGATCAGGTTGCCCGTTTCGACCGCGACCGGCATTTCGACGGTCAGCACCAGTCGGCCCTCGGTGTCCTCGAGGTCAAGGCCCAGGGCGGAGCCCGGCGCAGCCACCGGGACCGCCGGGTCGCCGAGAAGATTGTAGGTCTGGACCAGGACATCGCTTCCGAACTTGTGTTTTGCGCGCATCACCGCCTCGCCGATGGTGTTTCCGGGAGTCGTCAGTTCGTCGAGCAGGGTCTCGCCCATGATCGGCGACGGACTGTTGCGCCACGAGGCGGCAAAGACCGCAATCGCGCCTCGTCCGGGAATCCTCATCAGCTTTTCACCGATGGAGTCGGCGGTGGGGTGGTCGAACGGGGCCGAGTAGCAGGTCAGGCTGAGCACCACCGGCAACCGGTTGTTTTCGGCAAGTCGGTCGAGGTGCTCGAGGGTGAAGAGATCGTGGTTCTTCTTGAGATCCGGCGGACCGGTCCGCCAGATGTAGCGTCCGCCGTGACCGATGAAGTGCACCGCGTACACCCCGTCGTCGAGGATTTCGATGATCCGTTGGGTGTGCTGCTCGTTGGCCGGTTCCGACGGGTGGGGGTAGATCTTGGTGGCAAGATACCCACGCTCGCCGAAACGCTCGGCGATGAGATCGCTCCGTCGTTGGAACGATACGCTCTCGTTGGCGATGAACAACAGATTCCGTTTCCACGGCCCGACCGGGGGGCCGGCGGCATAGCCGATAGTCTTGTCGATCACCAGATCGAGCTCGTCGGCGCTCACCACCGGCAGGCGGCCGATGGCCATGTCCGGGAGCGAATCGCCGTCATCGAAACAGACAAACCAGGTGTCGCTCGCCGCGTGTCCCTCGAGGGTGAGGTAGCTCGATGTCGGCACCAGATTCCGGTGATTGAGGTCGGCTCCTTCGGCATAACGGGTGCTGCTGTTCTTGACGAACCGTTTGGTTTCTCCGGAACGATAGGTCCAGTCCGCGTAGTTCGCGTCATCGGCGGCGAGGTTCTTGAAGTCCCAGCTGGCGTCCCCGACGAGAAGGACGAACCGCGGCGCGGGAGCAACCCAGCTCGAGTGGGCGAACTGGAGAAAATCCTTGATCGCCTTCGGATCGAGGACGCCGAAGTTGAATTCGTCGTAGATATCCTGGACATCAACCACCGCGACCGTCAGCCCGCGCCGGCGGTGGAACTCGGCGAGCCTCTCCGTGCTCTCCCGCAGGGTCCTGTGGGTGACCATGATGTAGTCGGCCTGTCGGTCCTGGTTCCGAAGACTCGACGGACGGTCCAGAATCACGTCGTTGGGCGGCGCCGCCGCGGAGGGCTTCAGCACCGAGAACCCACCGTCGCCGACCTCGATTTCAGCCGCGAGCATCCCGCCCGAGCTGCGGTACCGCACCCCGCTGGGCTGGAAGAGCTCGATCATGCTCGCGTCGTCGGCCTCGACCTCGACCCGGTGAACCGGTCCGTCGCCGACCGGGAACAGCCGCACCTGGCCTTCCCGGACCAGCCTGAGGTGCTCATACTCCACCTCGATCCAGTTGAGGAGCACCACATCGACCACGAGATCGCCGGACTCCGGGTAGAACCGCTTCGGCATCGCCATCGTCAGTTCATTGAGCCCGTCGCGGATCCGATCGGCCGGCAGATCCACCTCGTGAATGAACTGGTCCTGACCATCCCATGTCGCACGACCGACGGGTGCGCCGTTGAGGAGGAGCTCGACCTCGTGGTGGGGCAACGAGGCCCGTTCGCGGTGGCGCGGCTCCGACCATCCCCTGAGCCCGAGCCGGAGACGCACCGAGTTCGGCGTCACAGCGCTCGCCTCGAAGACCGACTGCAGACGCGACCGAATCCGGTCTGCGGCGTCCCCGTCGACGTCGGCTGCGTCGCGGATCGACTCGGAAAGATCATCGGCGGAGGGTCGAATCACACCGGTGCGGTTCTCGCCGCGGGCAAACCCCTCGAAGACCAGATCGTGTCGAAAGGGCTCCTTGTCCGCGACGGACATCCGCTGCCAGTACCAGCTCTCCTCGGGTTGGCCCGCCATCGACCGGAAACGCACCATCACCCGATCGGACTCCAGGTGGTGTTTCGCCAGCAACCTCGCCGGTTCACCGGCCGGCGTCTCTCCTGCCGGGCGGGTCTCCCCGCGCAGCGGGTCTGCATCGTCGAAGGACAGCCGGTAACAGTTGAACCGCGAGTACGGGTCGAGGTACGAGTAGGACCCGCGGAGCACCTCACCCATGAAGAGCACCCGATCGCCGGGTCCGAACTGTCCGTCGCCGCCGTCCTCGACCCACACGGCGACCGGCGCACCGAAGTTCCGCAGACCGATTCCCGCCGACGACAGGGGGCCGGGAAGACCGGATTCGACGAGCCGTTCAAAACTCAGCTCGTAGACCCCGGTGTGCTCGATGTAGACCTTGAAGGAGGGTTCGGCACCCACCGCGCTCGCGGTCGTTCCCAACCACACCAGCGCGGTGCAGATCAGTGTCAGTGAGGTGCGACGAGTTTTCACAACCCGGGGAGTATACCGTTCCCTCTCCCTCTCCCGCTCCCCCTCCCTCCTCCCGCGTCCGCGTCCGCGTCCGTTTCCGATCCCGATCCCGATCCCGACAAACGATGCATCAGCGGCAGGGGCAGCGGCAGCGTCCGGGGCAGCGGCAGGGGCAGCGACCGCTTCCGCGTCCCTTGCGCCCTCGCGGTTCAGCCCTGCGGTGGTTGCGACGTCCCCGCGCTCACCCCAGCGCGAACCACATCAGCACACCGACCAGCACACCGGTCGCGGCGATGCGCACCGTTGACGGCCGCGGCCGGAAGCCGGCCTCGAACCACGCCACGAGGCAGCCGACCCCGACAAACGCCGCCGGCAGCATCTGGATGCGGTATCGCGTCTTGACGTGCAGCCAGAGGAAGAGCATCAGGTTGAACACGAGGAACAGGACCAGGGTTCGAACCCAGCGGTTCGACCGGCATCCACCGAGGACGAGGCCCGCCGGAACGGTCACGAAAAGCACGAGAATCGTCGCGACCGTCACCGCCCTCACCACCCGGCTGAGCGCGGGTCCGGCGCCGAGATAGCCGGCGTAAGACAGCTCCTGCGCGGCTCCGCCGGCGAGCTGGTCGGTCAGATAGCAGCCCGCGTGGAAGAGCCGGAAGTACTGCTTGGACAGCTGGTTCTTGACCACGGCGATCCACCCGCGATCACGGACGAACTCGAGGATCTGCGATCGCAGGAGGCGATCACGATCGGCGTGGGTGTCCGCGCTGGCCGTCCACCGTTGGTACTCGGGCCAGACCACATCGTTGCGGAAGCTCTCCCGCCCGACATCGTTGAGGCCGACCCAGATGTTGAACGAGGCCGAGTCGGCGATCATCGGAGTACCGGTCCTGC
The DNA here is from genome assembly GCA_024641545.1 of Acidobacteriota bacterium. Classification (GTDB taxonomy): domain Bacteria; phylum Acidobacteriota; class Thermoanaerobaculia; order Thermoanaerobaculales; family Sulfomarinibacteraceae; genus JAHECW01. The sequence continues at coordinate 357 of JAHECW010000194.1, read as the reverse complement.
GCGCATTGGCGATGACCGTCGGCGCCACCGTCGCGGCCGCCATGCCGAGCACCAGCCCGGCGCTCAGCGCCGCCTGTCCGGGTCGGCGCCGCCAGACCATCACCACCAGCAGCACCGGGACGAACGGCATGAGCAGGCTCTTGCTGAGTAACGCCAACCCGAAGGTGACACCGGCGACGGCGCACCAGGCGGCGCTCGCACCGCGGACGGCCATCAGCCACAGCAGCGCGCTGAATAGGAAGAGGTGGAGCACCTCGGGCCAGAGATAGTGGCTGAAGGCGACGAGGGGCGGATAGCCGAGGGTCAGGAGGACAACCGCGACGCCGGCGGCGCGCGAGCCGCAGAGACGCCGGGTGA